>JAZTWL010000058.1:0-13685 GCA_045635845.1 Candidatus Scatosoma sp.
CCTTCCGTCTTAAAAGCATACGGCGATTTCGGCTATGAAACCGAAGGCTATTGGCCTATCATTATCACCGCAATTCTCACTGTTGGTTATTGGCTTCTTGATATGAAAATGCCCGAAGATTAATCATTCAAATATTATAAAAAAAGGACTGCAAATTGCAGTCCTTTTTTTATTTCTTTACGCTTTTGAGAAACGCTTTGATTTCTTTATTCGTTGCCTTGCGGAGTACTTGTTTTACGGTGGCAGGATCGTACGGCGCGTTATCGTCGTCAAAGCGTTTCACACTGTCTACGTAAACCACTTGTTCGGTGTTATGTCTACCCATACGCACCCACACGTAGTCGCCCGCAACGGTGCTATCGCTAGGATCTAAATACCAATAATTGCAACCCTTATATCCCTGCGGACTTACCCCCACAAATAGGTGTTTGCCCGTACCATGTACGCGTTGAGCATAGTTTTCGTCAAATTCTTCACGCAGGTTTTGCGCCAAAATTACAATCTCTTTCTTATGAAACAAGAAAGAATGAACGCCGCCTAAAAACGCTTTGCCGTTTTTGCTTTTCAATAGCAAGCGAAGCATCATTACGCAATCTTTTTCGCGGCGCTCCGCGCGTTCGATAAACCGCCCTTCTTCCATATACGGATAGAAATCGACGACTATGCCCGCCTTTTCGAAGGAAAGATTATATTCCTTCCCATACGCGCCCGCCAAAAGCCGATTCATAGAGAAAATCCATTCCTGCATTTCATCCAAAGTGAAATCGGTTGCTTGATTATGATAGGAAAAATAGTCGTTTTCTACGGATATTTCCGTTTCAACGTACCCACCTTCCTTTTTGGACGGTAATATTCGAAAGGATAGTTTTGTCCCTTGTAAATCCAACGTTGCCATAGTAGTTCTTATTCAACAATATCCAAAATTAACGGCTCGGATTTCGGCGCGTTTTTCTCAATTCTCGTTGCTGCGAGCAAACGAGCTTCCGCAGCGGCGAAGCCGCTTTCCTTTTCCGAATAAAGCACGGCAATCTTATCGCCCACTTTCACGAAATCCCCCGTCTTTGCGCAAAGATATACGCCCGCAGCGGGATCAATTACGTCTTCCTTGGTGTTTCTGCCCGCACCGAGCAACAAACTTGCCACACCGTAGCTTTCGGTGTCCACACCCGTGATATAGCCTTCTTCCTTTGCCTTTACGACGTACTCGTATTTCGCTTTCGGGAATTTTTCGGGGTTATAAATCCAGTCCTTTTCACCGCCTTGCGCTTCCACCATATCCGCGAAAGTTTTCAACGCCGTACCGTTTGCGATTGCGTCTTTTGCAAGCTCTTCGCATTCTTCGTACGAGCCCTTTTCCGCCAAATTCAAAATGTGCGCCGCAAGCGCAATGCAAAGCTCCGTCAAATCCTCCGGACCTTGCCCCTTTAACGTATCTATCGCTTCAATTACTTCCAACGAATTGCCGATTGCATAGCCAAGCGGCCTATCCATGTCCGTGATGAGTGCACGCATACGCTTCCCTGCGCGTTTACCGATTTGCACCATCCATTCGGCAAGCTCGCGGCTTCTTTCAGGCGTTTTCATGAACGAGCCGCTGCCCGTTTTTACGTCCAAAACGATACAATCGTCGTCCGCCGCAAGCTTTTTGCCCATGATACTCGATACGATCAGCGGCAAACTATCTACCGTTGCCGTCACGTCGCGAAGGGCGTACAAGAGTTTATCCGCGGGCGCAAGCGAAGCCGTTTGACCAACGATCGCAATCCCCACGCGGTTTACGATTTCCTTAAATTCGTCCACGGGAATTGCCGTGTTAAAACCAGGAATTGCTTCGAGTTTATCAATCGTGCCGCCCGTATGTCCCAAGCCTCTACCGCTCATTTTGGCAACTTTCACGCCAAGACTTGCCACGATGGGCGCAACTACCAAACTCGTTTTATCGCCAACGCCGCCCGTGGAATGCTTGTCCACACGCAAACCGTTGATTTCCGAGAAATCCAAACGGTCGCCCGAATCGCGAACGGCAAACGTGAGTGCCGTCGTTTCTTCCAAGTTCATGCCGCGGAAATAAATCGCCATGCAAAGCGCCGCCACTTGGTAATCGGGAATATTCCCCGCCACGTAATTTTCAATAAACCATTGAATTTCCGCTTCACTCAAGGGATTGCCGTCCCGTTTCTTTTGTATAATATCGTACATTCTCATACGTGCGTTTTACTCCAAATCGTTTTTTCCAAAAGACAAAGGAAGAAGTTCTTCCAAAGTACGCGTTTGAATATTATCGAGATTGCCCATAATCACACGGAACTCCTTATTGCAGAACTCCGCCATTACTTGCCGACAAACGCCGCACGGCGCGCACAAATCGTTAATAGCCTCGGACATGCCCCCCACGATTGCGATAGAAACGAATTCTCGTTCCCCTTCGCTCACCGCTTTGAAGAACGCCGTTCTCTCCGCACAATTCGTCGGGGAATAGGAAGCATTTTCTACGTTGCAACCCGTATAAACTTTGCCGCTCTTGCCCAAAAGCGCCGCGCCAACGCGAAAACCCGAATAGGGTGCGTACGCCATTTCTCTTGCCGCAATCGCTTGCTCTAATAATGCGCGATCCGTCATTTTACGATCTCCTTATAGAAACTCTTGCCATAGATTTCGTTCGAATCCAAACCAAACCATTCCAAAACGGTGCTACCGATATCCGCAAAGCTTTCTCTCGTACCGAGATTTACCCCTTCCTTCACCTTCGCGCCGTACGCAATCATCGGCGTATATTCTCGAGAGTGATCGGTGGAAGGCGTGGACGGATCGCAACCGTGATCGGCGGTGATAATCAGCAAATCGTCTTCCTTTAACAAGGGCAAAAGCTCGCCTAAACGGCGGTCGAACGCCGTCAATGCGCGCGCATAACCCGCAACGTCGTTTCTATGCCCGTAAACCATATCGAAATCGACAAGATTCACGAAACACAAACCGTTAAAATCACGCTTTGCGATAGCAAGCGTCTTATCCATACCATCCTCGTTGCCCGCCGTGGGATAACTTTCCGTAAAGCCTTGTCCTGCAAAAATATCGAAGATTTTGCCGACGGAAATGCTGTCAAGCCCCGCTTCTTTCACAATGTCGGGCATTGTTTTTGCAGGGGGCATCAACGAATAATCATGTCGGTGGGACGTACGTTTGAAAGGATATTCGCCGTTGAAAGGACGAGCAATAATACGCCCTACGCCGTGCTTACCTTGCAATAAATTTCTCGCAATTTCGCAATAATGATAGAGTTCTTCCACGGGCACTAAATCTTCGTGCGCCGCGATTTGGAATACGCTATCCGCGGACGTATAGACAATCAATTTCCCCGTACGAAGGTGTTCTTCGCCGAAATCCTTGATAACTTCCGTACCCGAATAAGGTTTATTGCAAAGCGTACCCCTACCCGTTGCCTTTTCGAACGCCGAAATCACTTCTTCGGGGAAGCCTTCGGGGTAGGTAGGAAGGGGTTCGGGTGAATAAATCCCCGCGATTTCCCAGTGACCGATCGTCGTATCCTTACCCTTGGAAGATTCGCTCATTCGGGCATAGCAGGTACGCGATGAATCGATTTTATCCGCAATTCCATCTATGCTAAAAAGCCCCATTTTCGTAAGGTTGGGGCAATCAAATTCCGCATGCCCACGAATGGCGGCAATCGTATTGCTCCCTTCGTCGTTCCAAAGCGCTGCATCGGGCATTTCCCCGATACCAACGCTATCTAATACTATCAAAAATACTCTTTTTGCCATAATTCTCTTTTTTTGTTTTTTTACGCCAACGACAACGCAACTTCCATCATCTTCGTGAAGGAATTTTGTCTTTCTTCCGCCGTTGTATTTTCTTCGGGATAAATGAAGGAATCACTTACCGTGCAAATGCAAAGTGCCTTCTTGCCCGCTCTTGCCGCGTTACAATAGAGCGCAGCAGATTCCATTTCTACGCCGAGTACGCCCATCTTTGCCCATTGCATACCCGAGTTTGCATCATCGTAGAACATATCCGAAGAAAGGATATTGCCCACGCGATAGTTTACGCCGAGCTTTTCGCATTCTTCCGCCGCGCGGCGAACCAAATCGAAGTCCGCAATCGGACAGAACGTACCAGGCAAATTATATTGCGAAGCGTAGTTTCCGTTCGTGCAAGTGCCTTGCGCTACGATGATATCGCGAACGTGCAAATCCTTCGAAAACGAACCGCAAGAACCCACGCGGATAATCGCATCTACGTCATAGAAATTGAAAAGTTCGTAAGAATAAATGCCGATGGACGGTTGTCCCATCCCCGACGCCATAACGGAAACCCGTTTGCCTTTATAATAACCCGTATAGCCTTGTACGCCGCGCACGTCGTTTACGAGCACTGCGTTTTCCAAATAATTTTCCGCGATAAATTTCGCACGTTTGGGATCGCCCGGCATCAAAACCGTCTTTGCGAAGTCACCAAGTTTTGCCGAAATATGTGGGGTAGGAACTGCCATAATCTTTCTCTCCTTTATCTTTGATAAAAATCCTTAATAACCTTTGCCTTCAACGCCTTGCACCGCTTTCACGACGCGGCTCGTACCAAGACGGGATGCACCTGCTTCCAAGAAGGCTTCCGCGTCTTCCAAGCCCGAAATGCCGCCCGCTGCTTTTACAAGCACTTCCTTGCCGACGTTTGCACGCATCAAACGCACGTCTTCAAGGGTTGCGCCTGCTTTCGAGAAGCCCGTGGACGTCTTAATATAATCCGCACCCGCTTCCGTGACAAGCTTGCACATACGAAGCTTCTCATCTTCCGTCAAAAGGCACGTTTCAATGATAACTTTCAAGATCTTTTCGCCGCAAGCTTTCTTGATTTGCGCAATTTCATCGCGTACCTGGTCATCGCATCCAGCTTTCAAAAGGCCGATATTGATTACCATATCAATTTCGTCCGCGCCGCCTGCAATCGCGTCCTTCGTTTCAAAAACTTTCACCGCCGTCGTATTATAACCGTTGGGGAAACCGATAACCGTGCAAATTTGCAACTTATCCCCTACGTATTCCTTCGCTTGCTTCACGTAGCAAGGGGGAATGCACACGGACGCCGTACCGTATTGCATACCCTCGTCGCAAATTTTGCGGATTTGTTCCCAAGTGGACGTTTGTCCAAGCAACGTATGATCGCAAGTGGATAAAATCTTTTTCGTGTCTAACATGATTTTTACTCCTGTCAAATGAATTTCACATTTTATTATACCCTTTTTTTGAGCGTGTGTCAATACCGTCAAAAGATTTTTTTATCGAAACCGCCATTTTTTTTGTATTTCATGCCAAAAATCCCCTTTTTTGCCGCGTTTTACACCTTTTGCATTCAAAATTTATTTCCTGCTGAAAACGAACAAACTTTCGCCCCCTTTATTAAAAATAAATAATCCACATTTTTTTGAACTTTTTGGTGTAATAGGCTTGCTTTTTGTCGAAAGAAGTGTTATTATAGGAGCGTGGTAGTGTAGAGAAGTATGGCCGCAAAGGAATTTTAGCATGACGATTACGATTCAAAAAGCTAGTTTATGGAAAAGAGTTTCCGCTTGGATTTTCGATATGATTTTGACGATTACAATCGCCGTTGGCGCAGCATTCGTCACTTCTGCGGCGGTAAACTACGATAGCTATAACGATAAGATGTCGGCTAAATATGCGGAATACGAAGAAAGGTATGGCATTGAAGTTGGCATTACGGAAGAAGAATACGACGCACTTTCCCCTGAAATGAAGGATCTTTACGAAGAAGCAAACGAAGCCTTTCGCAACGACTCCGAAGTGCGCGAACTTCAAGCACGTTTGTTCTCGCTCTCTTTGTTCATTTTGAGTATGGGGGCATTAATCGGCTATTTCATTTGGTACTTTATCATTCCACTCTTGTTTGGAAACGGACAAACGCTCGGCAAGAAATGTTTCTCACTCGCCGTTATGCGAACGAACTCCGTGAAGATTACTAGTCCGATTTTATTCGTGCGCTCGATGCTTGGTATGTGCGCGATTGAAACGATGGTGCCTATCCTGCTTTTCATGATGCTCATGTTCGGTGTACTCGGCTCTATTGCTTTGATCTTAATCGGGCTTATCGGTATTTTGCAGCTCGTCGTAATGATTATGTCTAGCACGAACTCCACGATCCACGATTTACTTTCGGATACCGTGGTTGTGGATATGTCCACGCAAAAGATTTTTGAAAGCAACGACGCGCTCATTGCGCATAAGGAAATGCTTGCGGCTATGGAAGCTGCACAAGCGAACGGCGAAGAATATACCCCCGTCAATCTTTTCGGTGGCGCATCCTATCGCGAAAATGAAGAAGAATAAGAATTCCACTAACGAAGAAAAAGATCAAGATTCCGATTTGGAAAATTGAGAAAAATAGAGAAATAATAAACGCTTTCAGGGAGGTTATATGAAAGTAGAATTAAAAAAATTAACCAAGATCTTCCCCAGCCGCAACAAAAAGTCTGGTGAAGAAGTTGTCGCGGTAAACGATTTCACGTTTACCATCCCCGACGGTAAGCTTGTAGGCTTGCTCGGCCCTTCCGGCTGCGGTAAGAGTACCACGCTTTACATGATCAGCGGTTTGCAAAAGCCTTCTTCCGGCCAAATCTTCTTCGGCGACGAAGACGTAACGGATATTGCGCCTGAAAATAGAGGTATTGGTTTGGTTTTCCAAAACTATGCACTTTATCCGCACATGACCGTTCAACAAAACATTTTGTTCCCCTTGCAAAACTTGCGCGGCAAAGACAAAATGAGCAAAAAGGCAATGCTTGAACGCGCATACAATGCGGCAAAGCTTGTTCAAATCGACAACTTGATGGAAAGAAAGCCTAGCGAACTTTCGGGCGGGCAACAACAACGTGTGGCGATTGCGCGTGCACTCGTCAAAATGCCCCGCGTATTACTCCTTGACGAACCCCTTTCGAACCTTGACGCTCGTTTGCGTTTGCAAACCCGTGAAGAAATTAGAAGAATCCAAAAAGAAACGGGCATCACTACCGTATTCGTAACGCACGACCAAGAAGAAGCAATGAGTATCTCCGATATCATCGTTGTTATGAAACTCGGCGTTGTGCAACAAGTTGGTAAACCCCAAGATATTTACGATTCTCCCGTAAATCTCTTCGTTGCGAAGTTCCTTGGTACGCCCCCTATCAACGTATTCAAGGGCCGCGTAGAAGGCGGCAAGCTTTATCTTGGTGACGACGCCGTTATGGATATCACGGGCGTAGAAGATAAAGAATTGTACGTTGCAATTCGTCCCGAAGGCTTTATTCCTTGCGACGACGGCGCGCTTAAATGCGAACTTTCCAACTTGGAAGTTATGGGCCGTGACGTAAGCATCGTTTCCAAACATGCAGCGTCCGCAAATCCTATCGTTCGTTCTATCGTTGACGCAGACAATAAGATCGATTTGACGGCTACCACCGTAAACTTCTCGTTGAAGCCCCATAAGGTATTCCTTTTCGACGCAGAAACGGAAGAAAGAATTTACTTCGGCATGGAAGGCGTAGATCTTCCCACCGCTCCCATTGTGGAAGAACCCGCTGAAGAAGTAGCAGAAGAAACTGTAGAAGCTCCCGTAGAAGAAATTAACGAAGCAGAGGTGGAATAATGGCTAATTTTTCCGCTACTATGAAAAAGGTTTTCGTAGACGGAGTGTGGGGAACGTTCTTCAAAAAATGGATTTGGGAAACGTTCTTTATTGCTTGGATTTATCAAGCGTTCTACCGCACCTTTATCTGCAAAAAACTGAAATTTGATAAATGGAAGGCTTGGGTATATCTTTCCCCTGCAATCATTTTGTTGCTAATCTTCACCGTTTGGCCGATTATCAACACGACGAGACTTGCATTCACGGAGCACTACTCCGCTGAATACGAAGCAATGGGCGTTGATTTCAACTTTGGTTTCACGAACTTCACGTACGTTATCTCCACCAAAGCTTCTGGCTTTATCACAGCTCTTAAGAACACCCTTTTGCTCTGCGTTTTGACGGTGCCCATTTCGACCTTCTTGGCGCTTTTGATTGCCGTTTGCTTGAACGCAATCAAACCCTTCCAAAAACTTTTGCAAACCATCTTCTTCCTTCCTTACGTGACGAACAGCATCGCTATCGGTATGGTATTCTTCACCATGTTCGGTATCGTTGGTAACTCCCTGGAAGGCGCAGAATCTATAGGTCTTGTAAACAGCTTATTACGACTCTTCGGTGCAGAACCTATCGACTGGGTTAATAAACATTCGAGCTACGGCGCAAACCTCTTCGTTCTTACGTTCTATATTGTATGGAACGCGTTGCCTTTCAAGATTCTTATCCTCTTGGGCGGTTTGCAAAGCGTAAACAAGCAATATTACGAAGCGGCGAAAATCGACGGTACTCCCCGTTGGAGAGTGTTCACGAAGATTACCGTTCCCCTTCTTTCCCCGATGATCGCTTACGTTGTTATTACTGGCTTTATCGGTGGTTTTAAGGAATATTCAAACATTGTCGGTGTATTTGGCGACACAATGGGTCCCGAAGCTCGTCCTGGACGTTGGCAAACGATGGTTGGTATTATCTACGACAATATTAACTCGTCCACGCACAAGTACGGGTACGCGAGCGCGATGGCACTTATGCTTTTCGGCATCATCTTCGTCGTAACGATGATCAATCTTTACGTCAGCAAGAAGAAGACGCACTATTAATAAAAGGAGGTACTTGATATATGGCTAATATGACAGACGTTATTATGACGGAAAAAGACATCAACAAAGTATCTTCGAAGCAAAAAGTGACGAAATTCTTCGTGCAATTCGGGCTTTATTTCTTCTTGGGGCTTATCGCATTCATCGTGCTTTTCCCCTTCTACTGGATGGTAATTTCCTCCTTCAAGACGATTCCCGAATACGAAGCGTTCACCCCCACCCTTTACCCTCACGATTTCTCTGTGCAAGGCTATAACGCAGTGTGGGAAGCGGACAACCTTATCGGCGCTTTCGGCAACACCGTTATCGTAGGTATCGTATCGACGATTCTTTCGTTGATTATCACCGTACTTTCGGCTTTCGCGTTTGCAAGACTTGAATTCAAGGGCAAAAACGTTATGTTCGCACTCTTGCTTGCAACGATGATGATCCCTGGTGAACTTTTCACCATCACCAACTACCAAACGATTTCCGACTGGGAATGGGGCAATACGTATAAAGTTTTGATCATACCTTTCTTGGTAAGCGTCTTCTATATATATTTATTGAAGCAAAACTTCATGCAAATCCCCAACGAGCTTTATCTTGCGGCAAAGATTGACGGTACGACGGACCTTAAATATCTTTGGAAGGTTATGATTCCCCTCGCCCTTCCCACCTTGATTTCTATCACGATTTTGAAGATGATGGGCGCTTGGAATACGTATATGTGGCCCAACCTCGTTCTTACGGGCAAAGACGGCGAAAAGCTTTGGCTTATCACCCTTGCAATTCGTAAAAACGACTTCACGAACCAAGCAAACATCGCTGGTTCTACCTCCAACATCCCCGCGCAGATGGCGGCAGTAACTCTCGTTTCCATTCCTCTCTTCATGGTATTCATCTTCTTGAGAAAGTACATCATGAAGGGCGTTTCGAGAAGCGGTATCAAGGGTTAATCTCAAACAGTTATTAAAAAAAATAATATAAAAAGGAAGCAAACTTATGAAACAAACTGGTAAAATGAAGAAAATCATGTTCCAAACGGTTGCTGCTATTATGGCTTGCACCACCATCGGCTCGCTTGCAGCTTGCGGTTCGACGCCTCCTCCCACGGTTGGCGGTGGTCACTCGGGTTCGGGCGTTGTGTTCGAAATTCCCGAAGGCGGCTACGACGGCAGCAAGCAAACGGTAAACTTCTACCATACGATGGGTTCGAATCTTCGTGACGAACTTGACAAGGCGATCGTTGAATTCAATAAGCTTTACCCCAACATCAAGATTGAACACGAACAAGTGGGTAACTACGACGACGTAAGAAACAGAATTTCCACTGAACTTACCGTTGGTAACCACCCTAGCATCGCGTACTGCTACCCTGACCACGTTGCTCTTTACAATATGTACAAGGCAGTTATCACCCTTGACAACATCATGGATTCCGAAATCCCCGTAACGAACACGGCTGGCACGGAAGTTCTTGGTTACACGCAAGCGCAAAAGGACGATTTCATTGAAGCTTACTTGAACGAAGGTAAAGCATACGGTGACGACATGATGTATACCTTGCCTCTTTCGAAGTCCACGGAACTTTTGTACTACGATAAGGATTTCTTCACCGAACACAACCTTTCCGTTCCTACGACGTGGGATGAAATGGAAGCTGTTTGCGCTCAAATCAAGGAAATCGATCCCAACAGTATTCCCCTTGGTTATGACTCCGAAGCAAACTGGTTCATCACTATGTGCGAACAACAAGGCTCGCCCTACACCTCTTCCGACCCTGCTAACCGATTCCTCTTTAACGTTGAAGAGAATCATGCATTTGTTGCTAGATTTGCAGAATGGTACGAAAAAGGCTACTTGACGACGTCCGAACTTTACGGCCAATATACGTCCAACCTTTTCAAGAACGTTGGCGGTCAACGTGCGTATATGTGTATCGGTTCGTCCGCAGGTGCTACGCACCAACGTCCCGGCAAGGATGCTGAAGGCAACTATCTCTTCGACGTAGGCATCACGAGCATTCCCCAACTTAACCCTGAAAACCCGAAGGTTATTTCGCAAGGTCCTTCCATCTGTATCTTCAACGATAGCAACAAGCAAGAAGTTCTTGCTTCCTGGCTCTTCGCAAAATTCCTTACGACGGACGTTTTCTTCCAAGCTGACTTTGCAAACGCTTCCGGTTACGTTCCCGTAATCAAGTCGGTTGAAAACGATCCTATTTATGCAGAAGATCTTGCAAAAGCAAACGGTGGCGACTATATCGCACAACTTGCTATCAAGACTTGTCTTGAACAAAAAGATGCTTACTACGTATCCCCTGCATTCAACGGCTCGTCCGTAGCTCGTGACCAAGTTGGTCTTTTGATGCAAGAATGTCTCGTTGACGCAGCGCACAACGCAGATAAGAAAGCGGATATGAACTACATCAGCAGAAAGTTCGCTGAATATGTTGATAAGTGCATCTACTTGGCATAATCTCGCAATAAAGGGAAACAAACTTTTATGAAAAAGAAATTATTAGCATTATTATTGCTCGGTTGTATCGCGTGCGGCTCTTTTGCCGCATGCGGTGGCAAGTCAAGCGGGGACAATGGGAATTCCACCCCCGCTACTTCCCAACCCGATAACTCCACGAGCGAAGCGCCTGAAATCAATCCAATCGACTATGCAGGTTCGATTACGCTCGATATGAACTCGACGGCAACGATCAAACAAGAAGTTAGCGTAAAGCTCTTTATTGACGGCGATACGACGCACTTCAACGTTCCTACGAGCGTTGTGGAGAACGGTACGTTAAAAGCGAGATATCTTGCCGTAAACACCCCTGAATCGACGGGTAAAATTGAAGAATGGGGCAAAACTGCTTCCAACTTCACCAAATCCAAGCTTCAATCCGCAGAATCCATTGTGCTTGAAACGGATAAGGACGTTTGGGAAGTTGACTCCACGGGTGAACGTCGTTTGGTTTGGGTATGGTACAAGCCCCAAGGCTCGAACACCTACCGCAACTTGAATATCGAACTTTTGCAAAATGGTCTTGCAATCGCTTCCGACTCGCAAGGCAACCGCTACGGCTCGATTTGCGGCGAAGCTATCAACCAAGCTATGGCGTTGAAATTGCACGTTTATTCGAACGAAAAAGACCCTAACTTCTACTACGGTGATGCAAAAACTATCGATTTGAAGGAACTCCGTTTGAATACGGCGGCTTACGAAGGCGAAAAGGTTGCCGTAGAAGGTATCTTCACCTACAACGACGGCGAAGCTATCTATCTTGAAAACTTCGACGAAGAAACGCAGCTTTGGTATGGTATGTATATCTACTACGGCTATAACGCGTCCTCCACGTTGCTTGAAATCTTGAAACCGGGCAACTTCGTTCGCGTCGTTGGTAGCGTAAGTGAATTCCAAGGCTCGTGGCAAATTTCCGGTCTTGAATACAATAGACGTAATCCTGACGTTCCCAACTCCTCGAAGTTGTTGGGCACGGGTTATTCCCCTGCAAACTTGGAAACGTCGATTGACACTTTCAATAGCACCGTAAATCTCGAACTTATCGATCCCGAAACGGAAACGATTACCACGAAATCGTATAAGTATGCAGAACTTTGCCTTGCAAGCTCGATTTCGATGAAGTCGTTGAAGGTTAAGTCTACCTACACCACCGCAACGGGCGGTGATAGCGACGGCGCTATCTCTCTCACCTGCGAAGCTCCCGACGGCACGAAAATCACCGTACGTACGGCTGTACTTTTGAAAGACGGCGAAGTGGTAAAGGCTGACGAATTCAAGAACAAGACGATTGACGTAAACGGCGTTATCGACGTTTACAACGGCGAATATCAAATCCGTGTGCTTTCTTATAAGCAGATTACGATTTATTAATCTCGATTAAAAAAAATTATTATATATAAGGAGACTCTTATGAAAAAGAAACTTTTCAGCCTCATTGCGGCGCTCTCCTGTTTTGCTTGCCTCGGCGGTTGCCTTAAAGACAACGCTGGCAGCAAAGACAGCGCGCCCACGACGAGCGAAGCACCTAGCACTGGTGATTACAACCTTGAATCGGTTAAAGCTATCGTAAAAGCAATGTATTTCACCGACGCTTACGTCAACAACAACATTGACTATGAGTACCCTACCTCTATTCCTGTTGGTGATGTGACCTACACGATTCAATGGTCCGTTGACGTGACGGAAGGCGTTGTAGTTGAAGACAAGGGCGCAACGGCTCTTATCAACGTTGACGAAGCAGCTACGACCGCTATTAACTACGTTCTTACCGCAAAGATCTTCGCGCCCGATGGCACGAGCATCGAACAAAAATTCGAACGTACCGTTAAGGCTATCAGCCAATACGTAACGGCAACGATCGTTGGCAAGCCTGCTGAAAACACCGCTTACAAATATCACGTATATCAATCCACGTTGAAGCAAGATATGTACTTCGCAGGTGAAATGGACGGCTACTACTTCAAGACGACGACGGACATCGAAGCTGCTGTGGAACTTTACGTTGAACACATTGCTGACAGCGAAAACTTCTACGTTTACTTCACGGATGCAGCTGGCGTTAAGCAATATATCGGTGTTCGTTTGAGCGACGATGGCGCGCACAATAATATCGTTTTTGATACCACGCCCGTTTCCGAATTCTACTGGAGCGACACGTACGGCACGATTATCACGACCTTGCCCGTAGATAAAGACGGCAACGCAAACACGGAATTCTACCTTGGTAACTATTCTACCCATAAGACGATCAGTGCTTCCACGGTTTCCTACTTCGGCGGCGCTGGCAACAACACGGGTCACCTTGTTGGTCTTGTAGATAGAACGCAAGTTTCTGATGCAGACAAAGTTTCGACTACCTTGAACGCACTTGTTTTGGACGCAAGCTATCAAGGCGGCGCAAGCTATGACCTTCCCGCTCATGGCGAAATGTATCCTGAAGTGGACATTTCTTGGGCA
>JAZTWL010000059.1:0-6778 GCA_045635845.1 Candidatus Scatosoma sp.
CCTATTTCAAAAAGGAAAATGCACCCGAAGGCTCGACGGATCGTTGCGTGAACTGTCCGCATATGGAAACTTGCGCTTTCAGCGCAAAGCGTATCTACGTGGATGAATGGCACCGCCGCGAACACCCCGTTGATATTTGGCCTTTTAACGTACTTACGACTGCGCCCATCACCGAAGAAAAGCTTTGGACGGCGATTCAAGAAGGCCCTTACGGCAGATGCGTATTCCGTTGCGATAACGACGTTGTCGATCACCAACTCACGCAAATGACCTTCGAAAACGGCGTGAAGGCATCCCTTTCCATGACCGGTTTCACGGCTTGCGGCGGCAGAAGAATCGTTTTCCACGGCACGGAAGGCGAAATGATTTTGGATGAAGCGACGAATACTTTGGAAGTTTTGCACTACGTAAACGGCCCCACGAAGCTCGACATTAGCGTTCTTTCTGATTGCGGCTATGCGCACGGTGGCGGCGACGTTTACATTATCAAAAAGCTCTACGAAATCCTTTGCGGAAACGGCAGCATCGATACGTCGCTCGAAGCGTCCGTAGAAAGCCATTTGATGGGCATTTACGCCGAAGAATCCCGCGTAAAAGGCGGCGAGCTTATCTACGTACACAAATAATTTTCTTTTACATAGTAAAAGCCCCTTGGAATACAAGGGGCTTTTTTCACGCCGTCGGCACTTTTTTTCTATGAAAAAACTTTCTTTTCCATAATTTATCTATGCACGATAGAGTGTTTCTCGTTGACAAAGGATAGAAAAAATGCTATAATTCGAGAGGATTGTAAAATAGCCCTTTATGGGCTAAACGAAAAAAACGGCACTTTTATTAGGAATTTTATAGGAAACGGAAAGAAAAGTTATGGCAGAAATGAAGAAAAAAGAACAAGAAAAGGGCACTAGCAAGGTAAAAAGCTATTTCAAAGCAAAAAATTCTCGCTTGCTTGCGATTATTTTGCTTTCGATTATGCTCCCCGCAATGATCTTCGTGGTAGCTCCTTACGAAATCTATTGCAACAATATTAGCGAGCTTTCCTTCTCGGCAAAGGAATTCATCGGTATTCAAGGCAGCTTCTCACTCTTGATCACCTTGCTCATCTTTGCCGTACTCTACTTTATCCCCAACGTGGTGTACCGCTTCGTGTACCCCTTACTCTTTGGGGTGTTGCTCATGCTTTTCTTGCAGACCAACTATCTCAACGGCAGCATGAACTCCCTTGCCGGCGACGGTATGAATTCTAAAACGCCCACTTCCACGTATATTTGGAATACGTCCCTTTGGCTCATCGTAATCATCGGGTTTATCGTATTGTTCCAATTCGTGAAAGTGCAAAATATTGCGAAGCTTATCGCGCTCGTGCTCACGATTGCCATTTCCGCAACGCAGCTTATGAACTTCACGATCACCACCTTGAATACGGACGGTCCGTTCGCTTCGGCAATCGATAGAACGTACGGAAAATACGAAGATAAGCCCCGTTTCCTTACCTATAAGAACATTGATAAATTCGGCACGGACAACAACGTCATCTTCATTTGCGTAGATAGAATGGACGGCTTGCTTTACGCAGAGCCCGCCATGGAGCAATACCCCGAAGTCTTCGCCAAACTCGACGGCTTCACCTACTATTCCGATTTCGTTTCCATGTACGGCTACACCTTCCCTTCCGTTTCCTATATGCTCTCCGGCCAAAAATACGATAACGGCGACCAAAAGGAACATTTCTATCGCGTATATAACGAAAACAACACCTTCAACGTCTTGCACGATACCTACGGCTACAACGTAAACCTTTACGCCGAAACCTACTACGATTATTCCAACGCCAACGAGCTTCCTGCCTATATCGGCAACGCTATGGAAGCGGAAAGAGATACGATTGTCACCAAAGTAAGACGTCCTTGGAGATTTAGCGTAGTCTTGACGCAAACGGCGCTCTATCGTAGCTTGCCCTTCCTTTTGAAGGACACCGTGGGCAGCGTGGATACGAACACCTTCAACGGCTTCGTTTATTACGATAGCACCGATTTGCAAGGCGAAAAGAGCTACGAATACGACATGAAGCGTTTGCACAACGAATTGCTTTCCCGCGACGGCAGCTATTCGACGGGCACGAGCTCGAAGAACTTCTCGTTTATCCATTTTAGCGGTTGCCACGCAAATGAATCGAGCACGGGGCTTGGAAAGGCGGATTCTTCTATCAAGGTTAGCGAAGCGAAGAAGAGCATGGAGCTCGTCACCGATTACTTGGATCAAATGAAGGCGGTTTCCCCTGAAATCTATCGCAATTCGACGATTGTTATCATGGCGGACCACGGCGTTGTGACCAAGCGCCACAACAATCTCTCCGAACCCATGCTTTCGGCTTGCTTCGTGAAACCCGCAGGCGCAGCAGAAACGCCGCTCGCTATTTCCGACGCGCCCGTTTCCGTATCGAATATTTGGGCGACGATCTTCGAATCGGAAGGCTTGGCGTACGACAAAGCCGTGCTCGGCGATTCCTTCTTCGAAATCGAAGCGAAGCACAATGCGGATAAGAATTACTACCCCGTTCGCGATTTCGTTTGGACGAAGCGCAACAAACAGTTGACGGAATACGATTCTATCACCTACCACATTGAAGGTAGCGCGCGCGATTTCAATAGTTGGAGCATCTACGCAACCGAACACGTAAACCACCCCTTGTTCGCACACTAATCACGATAAAAAACTCTTATAAGGATTTACTATCATGGACTTCACTTATTACGCATGTCTTCCGCTTGGCGTGCTCATGAAGGGCTGTTGGTTGCTCGTAAAGGACTACGGGCTTGCCATCCTTCTCTTCACGCTCGCAACGAAAATCGTTTTGTTGCCCGTATCCATTTGGATTCAAAAGAACTCGATTCAAATGGTGAAAATTCAGCCGGAAATCAACAACTTAAAGGTTAAATACCAAGGTCAAGCAGACTTGATTGCCGAAGAGCAAATGAAGCTTTTCAAGCGCGAACATTATCATCCTATGCTCTCGCTTATCCCCTTGCTCTTGCAAATCGTACTTTTGCTTGGCGTGGTACACATCATCTACCATCCGCTCACCTTCCTTTTCGGTGCGTCGGAAGGTACGATCGAAGCGTTGGCGACGCATTTGAATTTGAATACGTCGAGCAATTCCTTCCAACTTGAAATCGTGGAAGCCTTCCAAAACGGTACGCTCAACGCAAGCACGGCAGTTGCAGGAGTTGACGCCGCTACGCTTGCAAGACTTTCTTCGAAAGTAGGCGATTTCGATTTGAGCTTCTTGGGCATGAACCTTTCCATCGTTCCTTCGAACGAATGGGGTTGGTACATTATCGTTCCCATTTTAGCGGGTGCTTCGTCGTGGATTATGTGCCACACGCAAAACCTTTCCAACGTTATTCAGCACGAACAAGGCGCGCTCAATAAGTACGGTATTATGGCGCTTTCCGTTGCCCTTTCCTTGTACTTGGGTTTGGGCGTACCCGTAGGCATTGCAATCTACTGGACGGCAAGCAACTTGCTCTCGATTGCGCAAATGTATCTTTTGAACGTTGCAATCAACCCGAAGAAATACGTAGATTACGACGCTCTCGAAAAGAGCCGCGAAGCCCTTGAAAAAATGAAGGCGTTCGGCGCGGAAGATAAACACAGCGAAGAATACAAGGCAAATAGACAACGCGAAAAAGCGGATTTGAAACGCTTCAAGCATATCGTCAATAAGCACGTCGTATTCTATTCGGAAAAGAGCGGCTTCTATAAGTACTACAAAGATTTGATTGCCGAGCTCTTGAGAAGATCGAATTTGTCCATTCACTATATCACGAACGATCCCAAGGACGTGATCTTTGAAGTGGCAAAGGAAGAGCCCCGCATCAAACCCTATTACGTTTCCTTGAAAAAGACGGCAACGCTCATGATGCTTATCGAAACGGATATGTTCGTTATGACGACGCCCGATTTGAATAAGTACTATCTCAAGCGTTCCTTCATTAAATCGGATATCGAATACGTGTACGTTCCCCACGACATGATGAGCGTGCACATGAGCTTCCGCGAAGGCGCGCTCGACGCGTTCGATACGATTTTCTGCACCGGCCCGCACGTGGAAAGAGAAGTCCGCGCGACGGAAAAGGTGTACGGCTTGAAGGAAAAGACGCTCGTACACTTCGGTTATCCCCTTGCGGATATGCTTAAGGTGGAAGGCGACAAGGCAAACGCAGAAAAGAAGGATACGGGCGTGAAGGAAATCTTGATCGCACCGTCTTGGCAAGAAGACAACTTACTCGATTCCTGCGTGGACGGCATCATCGAAGCGTTGTACGCAGACGGCAACCACATCACCGTACGCCCCCACCCCGAATATGCAAAGCGTTTCGGCTCGGCGCTCGACGATTTGGTGCAACGCTATAAGGATTACGATCAAAGCAAGCTCACCTTCGAGCTTAATTTCTCGGCAAATAAATCCATCTATTCTTCCGACGTACTCATCACCGATTGGTCGGGCGTAGCAACGGAATTCTGCTTCGCAACCAATCGTCCCGCGGTGTTCGTGAATACGAAGATGAAGTGCCCCAACCCCAACTATACGAAGATCGAGCATACGCCCGTAGAAATTTCCTTGCGAAACGAAATCGGCGTAGCGATCGAAAAAGACGAAGTGCATAAGCTTCCCGAAATCTTGCAAAACCTTTCGGATAATGCGGAACACTACAAGAACGTTATTGAAGAAACCCATCAAAACATGATCTTCAATCACGGCTCGGCTGCAAAAGTCGGCGCAGACTATATCTTGCGCTCCCTTGCGAACAAAAAAACTCAAAAGAGGTAAAAAAATATGTTGTTGAAATTGTTGTACATTGACCCTGCTGCTACGACGGTATTGCTCTCCTCGATTACGGCGATTGCCGTAGCGTGCGGCGCTACCTTCATCATCTTGTGGCGTAAGTTGAAGAAAGGCGTTCAAAAGACCCTTCACATCGACGAAAACGCAAACAAGGACGTAGAAGAAGATTTGGTAATTCTTGACGAAGAAGCTCCTGCTGCGGAAAACCCCGACGTGGAAGTAAAAGAAGAAAACTAATCGATTTCTAAAAGTTTAACGCCCGCGAGCGAATGCCCGCGGGCGTTTTTCTTTGCAAAAATTTCCCCCTTTCCTCTTGAAAAATGCAAACGGTTATGATACAATCCACTTGCCTAAAAATTTTTTTGAAAAACTCCAACGAAAGAAAAAGCGGAAGGCTTGTCCGTAGGCAAATATACGATCATTTCTCAAATACTTGAAAAATACCCCAATTTGACTTTGGACGAATTGCGCGATCAATCTATGAAGGAATTAAAAGCCCTTCTCGAAAACGATTAAAGTATATTCTCTCCCGCCCTTCTAAAACGGGGGTAGGTGGAGCATACTGTTTGTACCGAAAAATTTGATATTTTGGAGGCATTTATGCAAGGCATACCTTTTTTAAGCCGCTTGCTTGCTTCCACGGTCGCCGCAAGCTCCGCATTCTTTTGGAGCGGGCTTTGGAATCCGAAAGCGTTGGGTTCCTGCCTTACGATTGACAAACAAAACCACACCTTAATCGCCCGCGAAAGCGAGATACAAATCTTGCATCTTTCCGACGTGCAATTTTCCAACTACACCGAAGAAATCAAGGCGTTTAAGGCAATACGGGCAACGGTGGATAAAGCCGATCCCGATCTCATCGTCTTTACCGGCGACAACTTGGATAATCACAGCAAAAAAGCGCATTTAGATTCTTTCATCTCGTACATGGATGGCTTCAAAGCCCCTTGGGCGCTCGTTATGGGCAATCACGATTATCAATCGAACGTGAGCATGGAAGCGCAAGCCAAGGCGTACGAGCGCAGCGAATATTGCCTTTTTGAAAAAGGCGACGTGGAAGCTTCCTACGGGAATTATTCCTATACGATTTCCTTTGAAAACGAGCCTGTCTTCGCCATGACTTTCATGGATTCGCAAACGGACGGCTTCACGCAATCCCACGTCGAGTGGTACGAGAAAAACACTCGTAAATTGAAATATAAAGGCGAGAACTTGCCCCAATTCCTTTTCTACCATATCCCGACGGTGGAAACGGTGTACGCAATGCAAGCGTACGAAGAAGGTGCGATTTCGGGCGACGGTGAATTTGGCGAAACACCCGATAAACAAACAACGGACGTAGGATTTTTTAACGCCGTCACAAAAATGGGCGCAGCAAAAGCGATTTTCTACGGACACGATCACTACAATAACGCGTTTGTAACTTATCGCGGCGTCGAGCTTTATTACGCGTTAAAGACGGGCGAAAACTCCTATCATAAGAAACGCCTGCAAGGCGGCAATTTAATCACGCTCACCGCCGACGGCACGTACACCGTCGAACGAATTTATATTTAATTTCACGCGTTTTGGGGGAATTAAAAAAGACACACCGCTTTGGGTGTGTCTTTCTTTTTGGAGCAGGTGAAAGGTGTCGTAGCCTGCACGCTACTTTCGCCATCAAAACCCATATTTTTACCCGATTTTTGGCAATTTTTTGGCATTTTTGCGTAATTTTTATGCTTTGCCCTACCGCTTATAGCACTTCTATTTCGAACTCGCTTCCGTGTGGTTGGGTGGTTATTTATTCTCAATTAAAACTATATATAAAGTCTTTGGTTTTATCTCTTAACATGTTTTTTTACATAATCACATAACTCATCAATAGATAAAAGAAGATATCCTTCATAATCTAAATTCATATATGGATATACCTTTATAAAATAATTA
>JAZTWL010000060.1:0-15353 GCA_045635845.1 Candidatus Scatosoma sp.
CGTAAGAAATTTTGCATAGCTACCCGCAGGTGCTAAAAGTTCCGCTTTCATAGCCGCCTCTTATTTTTCTTTCGTTTCTTTGCCCGTATAAACGGATAACGCAACGCCGTCGCCGATATCGATTACCGACGTCACGAAATCCTTATCTTCCGTAATCGTATGCAAATAGGAGCGAATTTTATCTACGATCGATTGTCGTTTTTGGGGCGTGGGCTCTGCGCCGCTCACCCAACCGTACAAGAGCACGTCGTCCGCAAACAAAACCGCGCCCTTTTTCATCAAGCGTTTCAAATCGAAAAGATACTTCTCGTATTGCGCCTTCGGACCGTCCAAAAACACAAAATCGTACTCCCCGTCCATCATTGCCAAAATCTCGCCCGCATCACCCATGTACGCGTTCACGCGGTCTAAAACGCCAAATTCCGCGAAATTTTGCTTGGCTTCGAGATAGCGTTCTTCTTCCAACTCCATCGTCGTTAAACGAGCGTTGGGACAGGCTTTGAGCATGGCAACGGTAGAAAGCCCTACCGCCGTGCCGATCTCTAAAATACGCGTCGGCTTCGTCGCGGCAAGCGTGACGAGCAGGAATTGCAACGTTTCGTCGTCCGCTACGGGAATCCCGCGCGAAAGCGCTTCCTTGCGCTTTTCGCTAATCTTTGGATCGATATTCAATTTTACGAGAGATGCCGTGTACTTCATACGTTTTTCTTTTCCGCCTATACGTCGAGAATGGAAACGACGATAAGGGGTGCTTTTTTCGTTTTTCTATAAAAATAGTTCTTTACCGACTTCTTGATTGCCGCCGCAAAATCCGTTCGATTGCGAAGGATACAATCGTAATTATCTACCGCGCGACAAACCACCGCACGCATTTCTTCTTCGGACATATCGTCCGTCAAGGTGCAGCCGTGCGCCTCAATCACGGGCGAATTCATGACGTAACCGCCCGTCGTGGCAATCGCAATCGTGAATACGCCGTCCGCCGCCATTTTCAAGCGGTCTTTCATCACTTCGCTATCGCCGTAATCTTCCACGCCCACGCCGTCGATAAGCAACGTACCGGCTTGCACGTTATCACCGAATTTCATCTCGTTTGCGGTAAGTTCTACGCAATTCCCGATGTCCGTGATCAAAATGTTTCTTTCGGGTACGCCGAGCGCTTCCGCAAGCTGTGCGTGGCGCTTCAAATGCCGATATTCGCCGTGCACGGGAATGAAGAATTTCGGGTTTAACAAGCTAAACAAAATCTTGTGTTCTTCTTGGCAAGCGTGCCCCGAAACGTGGATTTTTTCCAAGCTTTCGTAAATAACACGTGCACCGCGCTTATAAAGGTTGTTGATAACGCGATAAATCATCTTTTCGTTGCCCGGAATGGGGTTTGCCG
Organism: Candidatus Scatosoma sp.; assembly: GCA_045635845.1. GTDB lineage: Bacteria > Bacillota > Clostridia > Christensenellales > Borkfalkiaceae > Scatosoma. Next base: position 1,385 of record JAZTWL010000060.1, read on the forward strand.
AAATGATAACCGTATCGTTTTCGCCGATCGTAACCTTGTTAAATTCCCCCATAGACATACGGGTGAGCGCGCTCATCGGCTCGCCTTGCGAACCCGTCGAAACAATCAAAAGCTCGCCGTCGAAAAGGTTTTTCGTCTTTTCAATATCCACGAGTACGCCCTCGGGTATCTTCAATTCGCCGATTTTTACCGCCGCTTCCACGACTTTGAACATACTACGCCCCGAAAGAGCGACTTTTCTTCTATATTTCACCGCCAAATCAATGATTTGCTGCAAACGGTGAACGTTGGAAGCGAAGGTTGCGATAATCAACCTACGATTCATATTTTCCGAGAACAAGTGATCGAGCGTCGTACCAACGACCGTTTCACTCATCGTATAGCCGGGGCGTTCGATATTCGTCGATTCGCTCATATAAAGGAGCACGCCTTCCTTGCCAAGTTCGGCAATACGCTTGAAATCAATCGGCTCGCCTGCTACGGGCGTCAAGTCGATTTTGAAATCCCCGCTGTGATAAATCAAACCGTTGGGCGTGCGGATTGCAAGCGCGCAAGCGCCCGAAATCGAGTGGTTTACGTTGATAAATTCCACCTCGAACACGCCGAGCTTCACTTTATCGCCCGCTTTTACGACCCGTTGCTCCGTATCTTGAATGCGGTGCTCTTGGAGTTTATTATCCGTAAGCATCAACGTGAGTTTCGTGCCAAAAATCGGCGTTTTCGGGGCAATTTCCTTCATCAAATAAGGCACGCCGCCGATATGGTCTTCGTGTCCGTGCGTGAGTAATACGCCGCGAATTTTCTTCTTATTTTGCGCCAAGTAGGTGACGTCGGGCACAACGGAATCTACGCCCGGCATATCTTCGCTATTCGGGAAAGTGAGCCCCGCGTCGATGATGATAATATCGTCGCCATATTCGAGCGCCGTCATATTCTTACCGATTTCCCCAACGCCGCCAAGGAAGATCACCTTCACTGCCTTTTGCGCTTGTTTTTTGGACTGCTTTTTCGCCTTTACAGGCACGGACGTTTCCACGGGCGCAACCACTTGCGGTTTTGCGTCCTTTTTGGAATTACGGGGCGCGGAAATGCGCTTCTTCGGCATTTCTTCCACCGCTGCGGGCGATTTATCTACCCGCTTCGATTTGCCGCGTTTTTCTTCCGTTTTCGGGGCTTTCGCTTTTACGCCGCCCTTCTTTTTCGGCGTAGCCGATTTTTGCACGGGCGCTTTTTTGGGCGCGGCGACAAATTCTTCTACCGCGTTAAACGCCGTGCCCATCGGGTTGCGCTTGCGGCTACCCGAGCTTTTTTTCTTGGGCTTGTCTTCCGCCCAAGGTTTGGTTTTCGTTATCTTTTCTTTCACTTTTTTTCTTACACTCCTTGGCGAAGGAAAGAACCTTCGCTCATAAAATAGAGAGCCGAAAATATGGGAATTATCAGCTCTCTTTCTTCTTATTCGTATGTGTCTTTTGTGTCGAAAAAATTAGATGGTGTCAAGATCCACTTTCTTTTCTTTCGTAGCTTTGATAAAGCCCGCTTCAAATAATGCCTTCGTGGTTTCGTAGCAATATTCCGCTTTATAATCTACTGCTGCAAACGCTTCGTCCTTTTCCGTTGCAAGCTTTTCTGCGAGAGCTGCTACCAAGCGGAGCGCTTTCTTTGCAGCCGCGTCGCTCTTTACCTTTACCATGAACGGCGTGCTTTCGTATGCCTTTTGCGCGCCAACGTCCTTTTGATGGTAAACCGTCGTCTTGAATTCGGGATCGTTAGGATCAAGCGCAAGGTAGAGATTGAGCGTCTTACCAACGATCGTCAATTTTGCAACCGTATCACGGCCAAAGTTGAATCTATCACCGTGCCAGCTTACGTTGGAATTGATTCTCTTATAGGACGTCAATTCGTTCTTGATATCCGAATAGTAGCCCTTTACGTCTTCTTCGCTTTGTTTCATCTTCGCCGTGAAGCTCTTCTTCAAACGGATTACAAGACCCGTTTCCGCGTCAACCATTTCGTCGCCGTCGAAAATAGGAAGTTCGGGAGCGGGAGCAACTGCCACGGCAAGTTCTTCCGTTGCGGGTGTTTCCACTACAGGCTCTTCTACGGGCGCTTCTTCCACTACAGGTTCTTCTACGGGTGCTTCTTCCACAACAACGGGAGCTACCGCAACGTTGCCCAACTTCGCAGCAACCTTTTCCGCAATCGCGTCAAGACCTGCTTCATCCAAAACAACGTCGTAGCTTTGTTGCATCTTGCCTGCAAGCTTTTCAGCAACCATATCCGCCAAGCGTTCGTAATCGAGCTTTTCGGGATAAGGGAATGCAGCCACAACCTTTTCCGTCGTGTTTTCTACCGTCGCTTCGCGCGTTTCGTTCAAAAGCTCTTGCACCTTATCGCCAACTTCTTCTACGATGCGAACGTAATCTACGTTTTCAGCAACGGGAATAGCCGCTACTGCATCGATTACCTTTTGGCTATGTACGTTAAGACTTTCTTCCGTCTTTTCTGCAATCTTTGCAATATCTTCTTCGGTGATACCACAACCATCGGCAAGTTTTGCGTTAATATCCGCGAGCTGATTTTCAACTGCCGTAAGATCGAACTTATCACTTACTTCTTGCAAACGAGCGGAAAGTTCGTCGAGTTTTTCTACCTTTTCAGCCAAAGCGTCCACTTTGGGTTCGATCCCTTCGTAGGTCGCTTGCAATTGTTGATAGCTATATTTAAGCTCGCTCACTTCGTTAAGAAGTTCGTCAATTTTATCCGCGGACATGGAGTTTTCTTCCATGCTATCGAGCTTGGAAGACACTTCGTCTTTAATAACCGACGACAAACCATCGTACACGTTTTGGTTTTGCTTATAACCATAACGAATTTCTCTTGCGATGGATTCGGAGGATTTCTTGTTGTCTTCTTTGATTTCATTGTACAAAGAACCAACTTGCGCAGACGACATTTGCATTTCTTTGATAAGATCTGCTCTCATCTTTTGCAAATCATAAGAGATCCATTGATACAACGCGTCAACTTGAGAACCGCCACTTTTTCTTCTTTCCGCCATTATTACACCTCGGACACATAAATATTTTTTCTTTCTATCAATCCATTTTTCTATCGAAAAGCAGAAATTCCACCCCGACAGGTATGGATTTAACCCTTGAAAAGGTATTTTATACCTATTCAAGCATTATTATAGCACATTCCGCACAATCGGTCAAGGGTTTGAAAAAAAATTCTTCGCGTTTTTTGGAACTTTTTTCTCTAAAAACCCCTTTTTGAAGGTTAAACGGGCAATTTCGCATTCAACGCGACCTTGCCCGCCACTTTTTTCCTTCAAAATTCGTCAAACTCGTACATGGGTACGGTCTACGCCTTGATTACTTTTGTCTTTTTTTCGCAAAACGCGCTTGCAAAAACTTCACAAATTCCACGATAGGCACCATTGAGAACGCCAAACCGATCGCCACGAGATACTCTTTCCCACCGATATGCACCAAGCTAAACGCTTCCGCAAAGAAGGGTACTTCGCATACGAGCAAGGTAGCCAAAAGCGAGCCAACCGCCGCCAAAACAAGCGCCAAATTAAAGCTCTTCACCGAGAACAAGCTCTTTCTTTGCGAACGCATATTCAAGCAATGGAACACTTCGGATAAGGACAACGTCAAGAACGCCATCGTCATACCGTGCGCCTCCGCAACGAGTTCGTTCGGGGAAAGCACGTAGTAGCCAAGGTAATAGGAAATCACCGTAAGCGCCGCAATCAAGAAACCTTGATAGAGAATATCCACGCCCATACCTTCGGAGAATATGCCCGCCTTGGAATCTCTCGGCGGCTTCTTCATAATGTCGCGTTCCCCTTTCTCAACGCCCAACGCGAGCGCGGGAAAGGTATCCGTCACAAGGTTAATCCAAAGCAAGTGCACGGGCTCTAAAATCGTAAAGCCAACGAGCGTTGCAAAGAAGATCGCAATCACTTCGCTCATATTCGAAGCAAGCAAGAATTGAATCGCTTTGCGGATATTCGAATAGATTCTTCTGCCTTCGCCAACCGCACCGACAATCGTTGCAAAATTGTCATCTGCGAGTACCATGTCCGCGACGTTCTTCGTCACGTCCGTACCCGTGATACCCATACCGACCCCGATATCGGACGCTTTAATGGAAGGCGCGTCGTTTACGCCGTCCCCCGTCATTGCCGTCACGCAACCCGCTTTTTTCCAAGCGGTGACAATGCGAGTCTTGTGTTCGGGCTGTACACGCGCGTACACGCTAATATATTGAAATTCCTTTTCGAAGGTTTCGTCGTCCATTTCGTTGAGCTGTGCGCCCGTCAAAGCGCGTTGCCCTTCGCCCAAAATACCGAGTTCCTTCGCGATTGCGATTGCCGTATCGACGTGGTCGCCCGTGATCATAATCGGGCGTACACCCGCTTCACGGCATTGTTCGATCGCCGTTTTCACTTCGGGACGGACAGGGTCAATCATACCGCAAAGGCCAACGAAGCAAAGCGCTTGCTCCAACGCTTCGGGCTCGCTATCCGTCGGCGCGCTATCCCACGTTCTCTTCGCACAAGCGAGCACGCGGAGTGCTCTATCCGCCATATTCTTGTTTGCGGCAAGAATTTCCGACTTATATTCTTCCGTCATAGGAAGCATTTCGCCGTCTTTCAAATAGTACGCGCAACGATCGATGACAACGTCGGGCGCGCCCTTGGTATATTGTACGACGCCGTTTTCCGTAGCATGCACGGTGGTCATCATTTTACGATTCGAATCGAAAGGCGCTTCCGCCACGCGGGGATTACCGCTTCTCAAAGCGGGGTTCGCATAGCCGAGTTTATCCGCCCAAACAACGAGCGCCGTTTCCGTGGGTTCGCCCGTAAGCGAGCCTTCTTCGTCGATTTTCGCGTCCGAACAAAGCGCCATAGCTTGCGCAAGATACTTTTCGTCGAAGCTAAAACTTTCCACGACGGTCATCTTGTTTTGCGTGAGCGTACCCGTCTTATCCGAGCAAATGATTTGCGCGCAACCAAGTGCTTCCACCGCCGTCAACTTGCGGATAATCGCATTGCGTTTGGACATATTCGTCACGCCGATCGAAAGCACGACCGTCACCACCGCCGCCAAACCTTCGGGAATCGCCGCTACGGCAAGCGAAACGGCTACCATGAAGGAATCGAGCGCAACGTGTTTTCCAAGCGCGTCTTTCGACAAAGCGCGAACGATTTGTACGCCGAATACCACGATGCAGATACCCAAAACGATCCACGTGAGCGTTTTCGAGAGTTGGGAAAGCTTCTTTTGCAAAGGCGTTTTGCCTTCTTCCGCTTGCGCCAACGCGCCCGCAATCTTACCCATTTCCGTTTCCATGCCCGTAGCCGTAATCACCGCTACGCCACGGCCGTACACTACGGTACTGCCCATATAGACCATGTTCTTTCTATCGCCCAAGGAAACGTCTTTCGCGCCGTTCGGAACGGAAATAGACTCCGCAATCTTGCTAACAGGCACCGATTCGCCCGTGAGTGCCGCTTCTTCAATCTTCAAGCTTGCGCTTTCCAAAATACGGCCGTCCGCGGGTACAGCGTCCCCTGCTTCCAAAACGACTACGTCGCCAACTACGAGTTCTTCACTCGGAATCAACAACAGTTTCCCGTCGCGAATTACCTTTGACGTTGCCGCCGACATTTTTTGCAGCGCTTCGATTGCCTTTTCCGCCTTGCTTTCTTGGAGTACGCCGAGAATGGCGTTGAGCAATACGACGGACATAATGATAATCGCGTCCGTAAAGCTTTCGTCTTCCATCACCGCGAGCACGCCGCTAATGACTGCCGCCGCAATCAAAATGATAATCATGGGATCGGCAAGCTGCTCGAAAAATCTACGAACAATCGATTTCTTCTTGCCTTCCACAAGCTTGTTTTTCCCGTTTTGCGACAATCTACGGCTCGCTTCCGCAGCGGTCAAACCGCTTTCCGTCGAGTTTAATTGCCCCAAAACAGCGTCTTTATCTTGACAATAATACTTCATGAAACTCCTTCACTCCTATTATTTTATTCCAACTTTGTCTTTTGATATACCTATAAAAAATACCGAGCACGTTTCCGTACTCGGCAAAAAAACACATTTTCTACTCCTTGTACGGCAATATGTACAATGAGTCTCGCGATTTAAGACAAGCCAAACCGTTTTCTCGGTCGGTGATGTTGACTTGCCGCGTTCTTTCAAACGTTCGCTACTCCCTCAAGGGCTATACTATTATTATAATACGTTTTACAGATTTTGTCAATGAAATTTTGATGAGTTTTTTGAAAAATTCGCACACACACCTTCCACGCCATTCCCCATACGACAAAAAACTTTTATGTTTTTTCCCAAAAGCATTGCAAACTAGCATTTTTTGTGTTATAATAGCCGCACAATACACTCAAGGAGAAGTTTTATGAAAAAATTAGCAACTTTGGCATTATCGGCTGTATGCGCATTTTCTTTGTTTGCTTGCGGTGGCAAGAGTGGCTCTAGCAAGGGTAGCGACATTTCCAACCAAGAAGCGCAAACCATGTTCACTCGCATTAGAGAAAAATCTGCAGTTTTGTCCACGGACGATTTCACAAAATTGACCTACACGGCAAAGATTCAAACAGACGACGAAATTCTCACCACGACGCATAAATTCTCGAAAGAAGACTACTATATCTATGATCTCGTCAAGCAAGAAAACGTCAAATTATATGATTCTTATGACGGCACGAGCGAATACATCGGCACGATCCACACGGGCATTGTGACGAATTATTTCTATGTTTCCGAAGACGGCAAGGCGATCGACGCGGCAACCAATTACGAAGACGCTACCTACAAAAACGAAGAAACGGGTTTATTTGAAAGAGACGTCTTTACCTCAAACGGCTATAAGTACTTTGCGGAAACCCTTGAAGAAAGCCAAGCCGCATTTGAAAGCAATATCTTAACGGAAGCTTCCGAGATGATGACGGATTTATTGAGTTATTCTACCCAAATGTTGCAAACGTTTGAATCCTACATAATCATGCCTACGTCTGTGCCGGGCCTTGAAATTAAGAGCAACGGCGAAGGGCATTTGTATATGGAATGTGATATGTCCGATTATGGCATGTACTATGAATGTGAATTTTCAAATTATATGCTCACCTATATGAAGACCATTGTGGACTACGAAAAAACGGGTGTTCCGGAAGCAGGCATTAAGAAAATGACTTCGGAAATCCATTTCCAAATCGGCGTATGTGAAATTTCCTACCCGAATCTTAACAACTACACCTTTAACGGTTAATCATAATTTAACGTGAAAAAAACCGCAAACTCGAACGAGTTTGCGGTTTTTATTTTTCTTCTTATTCTTCGTCGTCAAAGGGAAGATCTACGTTATGGTAAACGTTTTGTACGTCGTCGTGATCTTCGAGCGCGTCGATCATCTTTTCGAAGGTTGCCACCTTATCTTCGGGCAACGTAATCTTGTTTTGGGGAATCATTGCCACTTCTGCTTGAATGAAGCGAATCTTATCTTCCACTTCTTCATTTCTGCTCGTCTTGGGCGTATTTGCAACCATTTCCGCGTTCTTATCTTCCAAATACTTTCTCACTTCGGAGAAGTTTTCGGGAGCGGTGAAAATTTCGTAAACGTCGTCGGATACCACTACGTCGTCCGCACCTGCTTCAAGCGCGATTTCCGTGATCGTATCTTCGTCAAGATCTACCGTTCTTTCGATAACGATATAGCCCTTGTTATCGAAGTTATAGGATACGCAACCCGTTTGACCGAGTTGGCCGCCGTTCTTACCCAAAATGGAACGAACGTCGCCTGCCGTACGGTTGATATTATCCGTAAGCGTAACGATAATAACTGCCGAGCCTGCAACGCCGTAGCCTTCGTAGGTAAGCTCCTTGTAGTCTGCGCCGTTCATTTCGCCGGAAGCTTTCTTGATACTTCTTTGAATGTTATCGTTGGGCATATTCGCTGCTTTTGCCTTTGCAATAATATCGGCAAGCTTGCTATTCGTATCGGGGTTAGGGTTGGATTTTGCAGCTACTGCAATTTCTCTACCAAGCTTGGTGAAAATTCTACCTTTCGCTGCGTCTGCCTTGCCTTTCTTTGCTTGTATGTTGTGCCATTTGCTATGTCCAGACATTTTTTCTACTCCTTAATTCAATTCTTAAACTCGTCTTTTTGAAGAACGTACATAATAATCCCCGCCGAGATTGCCGCGTTCAAGCTTTCCTGCGTTTCCTGCATGGGAATTTTTACCGTGTGCGTCGCGCGTGCTTGTACGGCGTCGGAAATGCCGTTCGCTTCATTCCCTATCGCAAGCACAAATTCCTTGGGCGGTGCGAAGGAAAATACGTTTTGGCCAGCCATGTCCGCAACCAACAACGGAATTTCGCCTAAAATCGACAAAATTTCGTCCCGTTCACCGCGATAGAGTTTGGTGAAAAACACCCCGCTCATACTCGCGCGGACGCTCTTGGGCGAGAACGGATCGGCGCAATCTTTTGTCAAATACACCGCGTTATACCCCGCCGCATTCGCCGTACGGATAATCGTGCCGACGTTGCCCGGATCGGCTACGCCGTCCAAAAGCAAGCATTTGCCCGTCGGTTTTTCCAAGCCGCAATCGGGAATTTTTACCCTGCAAAGAATCCCTTGCGGCGTTTTTTCATCCGAAAGGAATCTAAAAACGTCGTCGGAAACCGTCGTCACGGGGCAATCGGGCATTTCGCCTTGATAGCTTTCCGCAACGAATACGCGCTCGATTTCAAAAGCACTCTTTTGACATTCTAGCGCCATTTTCCAGCCTTCTACAAGGAAGAGATTGTGCTCTTTACGCCCTTTCTTCTCTTTTAGAGCCGCCGTTTCTTTGATTAGGGGATTGTTCTTCGACGTTAAAATCATGTTTCGTAAAATAGTGAAAAAGCCTTTTCGCATTTTGCGGCAAAAAGGCTTTTACTTTTCATAAATTAAAGCGCTGCTTTCGCTTTTTCAACGAGTTGCGTGAATGCCGCTGCGTCGTTTACTGCGATATCTGCAAGCACCTTTCTGTTGAGGTTGATACCTGCAACGTTCAAACCGTGCATAAGCTTGCTGTAGGAAAGGCCGTTCATTCTAGCTGCAGCGTTGATACGTGCAATCCACAAACGACGGAAATCTCTCTTACGAAGTCTTCTACCAATGTAAGCATAGTTGAGCGACTTCATTACCGCTTCACGAGCGATTCTATAAGATCTGCTCTTGCTGCCGTAGTAGCCTTTGGAAAGTTTGAAAATTTTTCTACGCTTCTTAACCGCGTTTACTGCTCTCTTAATACGCATATCTCACTTATCTCCTTTTCTTATTTCTTGTACGGCATCATGCTCTTAACCGTGCTTTCTTGCGTGGAAGCAACGAGAGCGCCTTGACGCAAACGTCTCTTTCTCTTTCTGTTCTTCGTTTCAGCTTTGTGGTTCTTGCCGCTGTGGGAGCGGTTTACTTTACCAGAACCGGTAAGCCAGAAACGCTTTTTGGTACTGCTATGGGATTTCTGTTTAGGCATATTTTTATCCTCCGAATTTTTTTTCAAATTTATTAACAGCCCGAAAGGGCTTGTCTGCATTGTGTTCCCTTATTTCGCGGGAGCAAGAATCATCAAAATGTTTCTACCTTCCGTCTTGGGTTCTTTATCCATCACCGCTTTGCCGCCAAGCAAATCGAAGAAACGACGCATTACGTCGATACCCATTGCTGCGTGCGCTTGTTGTCTACCGCGCATACGGATAGAAACCTTTACTTTGTTGCCGTCGCCGAGCATTTCTACCGTCTTCTTCGCTTTGACGTTCAAATCGCCCACGTCAATCGTCATGGAAAGATAGATTTCCTTGAGTTCGATCACCTTTTGATTCTTACGGTTTTCCTTTTCACGCTTCGTTTGCTCGAACTTGAACTTACCGTAGTTCATAATCTTGCATACGGGGGGAACTGCGTTGGGGGAAATTTTCACCAAGTCAAGCTCCGCTTCTTCTGCAAGCGCAAGCGCTGCATTCGCGCTCATAATGCCAAGCTGTTCGCCGTTTTCGGAAATAACTCTGACTTCTCTATCACGAATTTCTTCGTTGATTTGATGTTGATCTTTAATGGCTCTGTACCTCGCTCAAAAATTAAAGGGTTGCTTCACATAAGCAACCCTTTTTTCGCGTAATATCCTCCGCCTACTGCGGATAAGAAAATTATCGAGCCGTACCGATCTATATCGCACGGCGAGAAGGTTCGCTTCTGCTTAGCTTTAATATAATACCATAAGCAAACCTTACTGTCAAGCAAATTTCCGCATTTTTGGAAATTTTCTCAAAAACTTTTTCGTGAAATTAGAACGCCGTCTTGTCCGCGATTTCCTTGCAAACGTTTGCAAGGAATTCGTCCGCCGCAATTACCGATTGTTCGCCGTCGCGACGACGGATTGCCACTTGACCAGCTTCCTGTTCCTTATCGCCCAAAACGAGCATATAAGGTACTTTTTCCATTTGTGCTTCACGGATCTTGTAGCCGATCTTTTCGTTGCGATCGTCCACTTGTACGCGCACACCCGCTGCCTTCATCTTCGCCGCAAGTTCTTTTGCGTAATCGAATTGTCTATCCGTGATCGGCAAAATCTTCACTTGTACGGGGGAAAGCCATACGGGGAATTTACCTGCGAAGTGTTCGATCAAGATACCGATGAAACGTTCGATCGAGCCGAATGCTACGCGGTGCACCATGATCGGACGATGCTTCGCGCCGTCTTCGCCAACGTATTCCATTTCGAAGCGTTGGGGAAGTTGGAAATCGAGCTGAATCGTACCGCATTGCCACGTTCTACCGATAGAGTCTTCCAAATGGAAGTCGATCTTCGGGCCGTAGAATGCGCCGTCCCCTTCGTTTACAACGTAGTCCAAGCCCAAATCGTTGAGCGCGCTACGCAAGGATTCGGTAGCGATTTCCCAATCTTCGTCGCTGCCCATGCTGTTTTCGGGACGGGTGGAAAGTTCCACGTGATATTTGAAGCCGAAAAGGGTGTACACTTCGTTAATCAAACGTACTACGCCCTTGATTTCGTCCTTGATTTGTTCGCGCGTCATGAAGATGTGCGCGTCGTCTTGCGTGAAGCAACGTACGCGGAAAAGACCGTGCAATTGCCCCGATTTTTCGTGGCGGTGTACAAGACCAAGTTCGCCCATACGGATAGGCAAATCCTTATAGCTGTGGGGTTCGTTCTTGTACGCCAAGATCCCACCCGGGCAGTTCATAGGCTTGATTGCGAAATCTTCGTCGTCCACTTTCGTCGTGTACATATTGTCGCGATAATGGAACCAATGCCCCGACGTTTCCCAAAGCGTTCTATTGAGCATAATGGGCGTTTGCACTTCTACGTAGCCTTCGCGGGTGTGCAAATCGCGCCAATAGTTTACGAGCTCGTTCTTCAAAACCATACCGTTGGGAAGGAAGAAAGGCAAGCCCTTGCCTTCGTTCATGATGGCGAAAAGCTTGAGCTCTTTGCCAAGCTTCGTATGATCGCGCTTCTTCGCTTCTTCGAGCATGGTGAAGTATGCGTCCATTTCGTCCTTCTTCGCGAAAGCCGTACCGTAAATACGGGTGAGCATCTTATTATGCTCGTCCCCACGCCAGTACGCGCCTGCGATACTCGTCAACTTGAAAGCCTTAATCTTACCCGTCGAGGGAAGGTGAGGACCGCGGCAAAGATCGGTGAAATTGCCTTGCTTATAGAAGGAAATCGTTTCCCCTTCCGGCAAATCTTGGATCAATTCCACTTTGTAGTTTTCGCTATATTCTTCCATCAAAGCAATCGCTTCGTTTCTAGGAAGCGTGAAACGTTCGATGGGCAAATTGCTCTTAATGATCTTTTGCATTTCGCTTTCCACTTTTGCAAGGTCCGCTTGCGTAATAGGCGTAACGAAATCTACGTCGTAATAGAAACCGTTTTCGATTACGGGCCCGATCGAAAGCTTACAGGTAGGATATACCGTCTTTAACGCTTGCGCCAAAACGTGTGCGCAGGTGTGACGATATACTTGCAAACCTTCCTTGTCTTTCAACGTAACGATTTCCAAGCTATCTCCGTCCTTTAAGATTTCGGACAAATCTACGAGCTCGCCGTTTACCTTTGCGCAAACTGCGTTTCTCGCAAGACCTTCGGAAATGGCAAGCGCCGCTTGCAACGCGCTTGCGCCTTCATTCAATTCCATTGCGTCGCCGCTTTTGAGAATAATCTTCATAATTCCTCCATTCGTTTATCTATGTGTCTTTTTATTTTTTTTGATTTATTGAGCGGACTTTTGCAAAAAAATAACGCCCTAAAATCCCCCTATCTTGGGAATTTAAGGACGCAAATATTGCGCGGTTCCACCTTAATTGCTATAAAAATAGCCGCTCTTTCACTCTATAAAATTGATAACCGTAAGTGGTTTCGCCCTTCGCCTAAAAATACCTATCTTTCAGCCACGGATAAGCTCTCTGTGATTTCCAAGTGCGACGCTACTTGTCTTACTATTATCATTGTAATCTTTTCCACGGCTTTTGTCAACCTTTTTATGCCGAAATTTTAACAAAAAACCGCTTTTTCGCCGTAATATTTTTTCAAAAACGCCGTCGTTTCTTCGTGCGCGCCGCCAAAGCAGTACACCCGCTCCGCGCCGCCGAGCAGGATTTCCCCGACGGGGGATTCCACCCCCGTCAAAAGACTTTTCGTCAACGGGCGGTAGTCTTCGTCGTACGCCTTCCCTTGCTTCAAGAAAAGCTTCCCTTCCCCGTCTTCTACGAGAAATTCGATAAAGCCTTCCAAGCCCCGTTCCCCCATGTCTACGGGGATATATTCAATGATTCCGTCCCAACGCTTCCGCAATTCCTGCAAGCGGAAATGGAAAGTGCCGTCCAAACAATATTCCCCCATACCCCGAAGCCTGCGCAGTACGTACGCCTTATCATCGGGGTAATCCGCCGCCACGAGCGCGGTGAGCAGCAATCTACGCTTGACGGGCGAGAGCAAGGGCAGGGGCAAACGCTTTTCAAAATAGGCGTATTTGTAGCCGATAGACATCACGTCCGCGATATGTTCTTCGGCAAATTTTCGCACGTAAGGACAATATTCCTTTTCCGTCTTGAAAGCGATTTGCGCGCATTCCCCTTTCTTGCGCAGTCCGCACGTCGAAGGCAAGAAGGAAAAGCGATCCCGCACCTTTCCGTATAGGTAGGACATATATAAGGCGTTATAGCCGTTTTGCGTAATCGTAATTTCTTCCACGTAGATATTGTATGCGGTAAACGCGAAATTATTTACCTTTTCAAAAAATCGTTGCGTGCCTTTCACTTATATTTGCTTGACTTACTATTTGAAATACTATATAATATTTTATATTATATTTTTGTTTAGATTTTACGCTCACGCAAGATTGCGTGAGATGAATCGGAGGCTTATAACTTATGGATATGAAATCTGTAGAACGCAAATGGCAAGCGAAATGGGAAAAGAATAAGACGAACGTTTTCAACAAGAAAAACGTGGATAAAAAACTCTACGTTTTGGAAATGTTCTCCTATCCTTCCGGCGCAAAATTGCACGTAGGGCATTGGTACAACTACGGCCCTACCGATTCCTATGCGCGTTTCAAGAAAATGCAAGGCTACGAAGTATTCCAACCCATGGGTTTCGACGCATTCGGTTTGCCTGCGGAAAACTACGCGATTAAGACGGGTATTCACCCCAAGGATTCCACCGAAAAGAACATTGAAACCATGGAACAGCAGCTCCGCAATATGGGCGCTATGTTCGATTGGACGGCGGAAATGGTCACCTGCGAAGAAAACTACTATAAATGGACGCAATGGCTCTTCTTGCAACTTTACAAGAAAGGTCTTGCTTACCGCAAAAACGCGCTCGTAAACTGGTGCCCCGATTGCGAAACGGTGCTTG
>JAZTWL010000061.1:0-5181 GCA_045635845.1 Candidatus Scatosoma sp.
GAACAAACAAACTGCCGTCGGCGTAGTCGACGGCAGTTTTTTCGAAAAATTTGGAGTGCGGATAGAATATGGCAAAAAGAAAAAGCACGAAAAGACAAGTGAAAAGACAAGTGAAAAAGGTTGCGAAAAAGTACCCCGTAATCACCTTTATCGTCGTTTTGGTACTCGTAGCGGCAATCGTAGGCAGCTATTTCTTGCATAAGAAAGGGATTGTGAACATTCCCTTCTTCGGCGAACAAGAAACGAGCGAAAGCACGCAATCGTCCGAACCCCCCGCAACAAGTGAAGAAGGGGAAACGAGTGAAACGCCCGAGCCCGACGGACCCGTCGGCGGCGACGTAATCACCACGGCGGGATTAAGCATTCATTTCTTGGAGCTTGGCAATAAGTATTCGGGGGATTGCACGCTCATCGATATCGGCAATACGGAAATTTTGATTGACGCAGGCTCGCGCAAAGGCTCGGCAACGACGATTTGTAGCTATATCGATCAATATTGCACGGACGGTACGCTCGAATACGTGATTGCGACTCACGCCGACCAAGACCATATCGCGGCGTTCGTAGGCTCGAAGAGCGGCAGTACGCGCACGGGTGTTTTGTACAATTATAGCGTAGATACGTTGATTCAATTCCCCTTGACGAGCAAGTCCACCACGACGGACGGCGGCGGCGTAAGCATTTACGGCGAGTACGTGCAAGCGGTGGAATATGCGAAAACGCAAGGCACGGCGGTTTACACCGCGCTTGAATGTTGGAATAACGCCAACGGCGCAAGCCGTAGCTATACGCTCGCGGACGGAATCACGATGAACTTCCTTTATCAAAAGTACTACGAAGAAACGACGAACGACGAAAACGATTATTCCGTTTGTATGCTCTTGACGCAAGGAAGCAACAACTATCTTTTCACGGGCGACTTGGAAAAGCACGGCGAAGCGTCCTTGGTGGCGAATAACGATTTGCCCAAGTGCAAGCTTTTCAAGGGCGGACACCACGGCAGTCCCACGTCGAGTACGGACGCGCTTCTTTCGGTGATTGAGCCGGAAATCGTTTGCGTATGCTGCTGTGCGGGCGGTACGGAATACGGCGCTGCGCCGGAAAATAGATTCCCTTCGCAAGCCTTCGTGGATAGAATCGCGCCCTATACGGATAAGGTGTACGTGACCACCATGCTTTCGTCGGATGGCAATAGCTACGAATCTATGAACGGCAATATCACCGTTTCGAGTGACGGCGGACAAGTGTACGTGAACTGTTCGAACAATAATACGATTTTGAAGGAAACGGCGTGGTTTAAGGAAAACCGCACAACGCCGAGCGCTTGGAGTTAAGAATATGCAATTTTCAAGAACGGCGTTTCTTCTTGGTGAAGAAGGCGTAGAAAAATTGAAAAAGGCGCGCGTGGCGATTTTTGGGATCGGCGGCGTGGGCGGCTACGTAGCGGAAGCGTTGGCACGTAGCGGCGTGGGCGCGCTCGATTTGATTGATAAGGATGTTGTGAGCGTTTCGAATATCAATCGACAAATTATCGCCTTACATTCCACCGTCGGCAGAAAAAAGACGGAAGTGATGGCGGAGCGCGTGAAGGATATCAACCCCGAAATTAACGTGAAGACGTACGACGTTTTCTATTTGCCCGAAACGGCAAACGAATTTGATTTTTCGAGCTACGATTACGTCGTGGACGCCATTGATACGGTGAGCGGCAAAATCGCGCTCGTAGAACAAGCAAATAGGGCGAACGTCCCCGTGATCTCGTCCATGGGTGCGGGCAATAAGCTCGATCCCACCGCGTTCGAAGTGGCGGATATTTCCAAAACGAGCGTTTGTCCGCTTGCAAGAGTGATGCGCCGCGAACTCAAAAAACGGGGCATAGAACACTTAAAAGTGGTCTATTCCAAGGAAGAGCCGAAAGCTTCGGCTTGCGTGGACGAAGAATCGGGGAAGGCGATTCCCGGCAGTATAGCCTTCGTGCCGTCCGTTGTCGGCTTGATTTTGGCGGGCGAAGTGATTAAAGATTTGGCAAAATAAGTTTTAAGGTAAAGATTATGGCAGAAAACACACAGGGTAGAGAAAGACTCGGCAGCCGACTCGGCTTCATTCTATTGAGCGCGGGTTGTGCAATCGGGATCGGGAACGTATGGAAATTCCCGTACATTGCAGGACAATACGGGGGCGGCATTTTCGTATTGATTTACTTATTCTTCTTGGTTGCGATGGGCGTGCCCATTTTGACAATGGAGTTCTCGTTGGGGCGCGCAAGCGGAAAAAGCCCCGTGCGCTTATATCAACAGCTCGAAAAGAAAGGGCAAAAATGGCACTATCACGGCTATGCGGCATTGATCGGTAACTATTTACTTATGATGTTCTACGTCGTTGTGGCGGGTTGGATGCTCTTGTATTTTAAGGATACGGCGTTTGGCACGCTTTCGAATATGGATGCCGCGGAAGTGGGCGCGCATTTCACGGACGGTGTACTCGGTAAGCCGCTTGCAATGCTCGTTTCCACCTTGATTATCGTATTCGCAGGCTTCCTAGTTTGCGGTTTCGGCGTGAAAAACGGCTTAGAACGGGTGACGAAGGTGATGATGATTGCCTTGCTCGTTTTGATGATTGCAATCGCCGTTTATTGCTGCTGCATGGACGGAGCGTCCGAAGGCTTGAAATTCTATCTCGTTCCCGATATGGGACGTATGAAGGATGCGGGAATCGTAAACGTAATCGTTGCGGCGATGAAACAAGCCTTCTTCACGTTGAGTCTTGGTATCGGGGCGATGGCGATTTTCGGCAGCTATATCGGCAAAGACCGCTCGCTCATGGGCGAATCGGTGAACGTCGCGCTTTTGGATACCTTCGTTGCGTTCACGTCGGGCTTGATCGTATTCCCCGCGTGCTACGCCTTTAACGGCGGCGCAACGGATAGCGGCCCGAGCTTGATTTTCGTCACCTTGCCGAATATCTTCAACAATATGCCTTTAGGACAGTTTTGGGGCGCGTTGTTCTTCGTGTTCATGGTGTTTGCGGCGTTCTCGACGGTAATCGGCGTATTCGAATTGATCGTTGCTTGCTGTTGTGAACAATTCGGTTGGAGTAGAGTGAAATCTTGCGTGATTAACGCGGTACTTATGTCGATTTTGGCGTTGCCTTGCATTTTCGGCTTTAACATTTGGTCGGATTTCGCCCCGTCGGGCATGAATATTATGGATTGGGAAGATTTCCTTGTTTCGAATATCTTGTTGCCGCTCGGCTCACTCGTTTTCGTCTTGTTCTGCACGACGAAATGGGGTTGGGGTTGGAAGAATTTCGAAGAAGAAGCGAACGCAGGCAAGGGTATGAAAGTGAAAAAGTGGATGCGTTGGTATATGACCTACGTCCTTCCCGTGATTATTTTCGTATTGTTCGTTGTCGGCATTTTGCAAGTGTTTGGCGTCATGTAAAATAAAAAAAATACCCCCCGTCGTTGCGGATTGCAACGACGGGGGGTTTGTTTATAATTTGTAAAATGAACGTACCGTGTACGCGTTTATCAAACTTTTTTAATGTCGTACGGCGTGCTTTGATATACGAAATAGTTGAGCCAATTCGAGAAAAGCAAATGCGCGTGCCCACGCCAAGAAACAATCGGCGGCAAGGACGGATCGTTGTCGGGGAAGTAATTTTCGGGAATGGTGATCGGCTTGCCTTGCGAAAGATCGCGAAGGTACTCGTTTTTCAACGTATCCGCGTCGTATTCCGAATGCCCCGTCACGAAAATTTGCTTGCCGTATTTCGTTGCCACGGCGTAAACGCCCGTCTTATCCGACGAAGCGAGAATACGCAATTCTTCCACCTTCTCAATATCCGAACGCAACACCGTCGTATGGCGGGATTGCGGCACCATGAACATATCGTCAAAGCCACGGAAAAGAATGGATTGCTTATATTCTACGCGGTGGGGGAATACGCCGAACATTTTCGACGCCACGTCTTGCTTTTGAATGCCGTAGTGATAGTAAAGCCCCGCTTGCGCCCCCCAACATACGTGGAAGGTGCTGTGCACGTGGGTTTTCGTCCATTCCATAATCTCACAAAGCTCTTGCCAATATTCCACTTCTTCGAAGGGCATATGTTCTACGGGCGCGCCCGTGATAATCATGCCGTCGAATTTTTCGTGCTTGATATCGTCAAAAGTTTTGTAGAATGCAAGCAAATGTTCTTCCGCTACGTTTTTCGATTGATGGGATTTCGTATGGATAAGCTCCATTTCCACTTGCAAGGGCGTATTGCCGAGAAGTCGCGCAAATTGCGTTTCCGTCTCAATCTTTTTAGGCATCAAATTGAGCACGAGAATACGCAAGGGGCGAATGTCTTGCGTGATAGCGCGGTTTTCCGTCATGACGAAGATATTTTCGCTTTCTAACGTTTTTACCGCGGGTAAATTGTCGGGAATTTTAATAGGCATAGTTCACCTTATTCGCTCGCGCATGCGAGCGTTTTTTCGTTATTGAGAGATTAAAGAGTGTTGAGCGCTTGCTCGATATCGGCAATCAAATCTTGGTAATTTTCAATGCCGCAGGAAAGACGAACGAGATCGCCGGGCACGCCCGCCGCGATCAATTCTTCTTCGTTCATTTGACGGTGGGTTGCGCTTGCGGGGTGCAAGCAGCAGCTACGCGCATCCGCAACGTGCGTTTCGATTGCGATGATTTTGAGCGCTTTCATGAATTTTTCCGCCGCCGCTCTGCCGCCTTTCACGCCGAAGCTTACAACGCCGCAAGTGCCCTTCGGCATGTACTTTTGCGCCAAATCATAGTATTTATTCGAAGGCAAGCCGGGGTAGTTTACCCAACTAATTTTGTCGTTTCCTTCCAAGTATTCCGCCACTTTTTGACCGTTCAAGCAATGGCGTTCCATTCTCACGTGCAAGCTTTCCAAGCCAAGGTTGAGATAGAATGCGCTTTGCGGGGATTGCGTACAGCCGAAATCGCGCATGAGTTGCGCCGTCGCCTTCGTGATATACGCGCCCGCAAGGCCGAATTTTTCCGCGTACGTAATGCCGTGGTAGCTATCGTCGGGGGTGCAAAGACCGGGGAACTTGTCCGCGTGCGCAAGCCAATCGAACTTGCCCGAGTCCACGATACAACCGCCCACCGCTACGCCGTGACCGTCCATGTACTTGGTGGTGGAGTGGGTGACGAT
>JAZTWL010000062.1:0-7485 GCA_045635845.1 Candidatus Scatosoma sp.
CCCCGGAAAAATCAAATAGATAAAAAGAAAATCCGCCCCCGAAAGCAAACGCTTTCGGGGACGGTCTTATTTGTCAATTTAAGATTATTGCTTGATACGGTTGATCGATTTCAAGGAATATACGAGCGTACCGAGATTGTAAGCAAGGGGGGTTTCCAACTTGAGCATTACGTTGCGGTGCGTGTTCATTTCGGGGTTATCGTAGGTTGCGATATACGCCGTTTGCGTTGCACCGGGGTTGGACGAGCTCAATTTCATCGTTACGGAACGATAATCAATCGTCTTCTTAACCTTTTCCGTTGCGTTGGGGTTTGCCGTATAATCGAAATAGCTCACTTCCATGCTTTCGTCTTCGTCGTCAAAGCTCAATTTGATCTTTTGCGTTTCGTCGTTGAAGGGGCTATACACTTTCACCTTCGCGGAATCTACGCTCGTCGAAATGCAACGAAGCGCCAAAAGGAGTTGTTCGTTATCGATATAGGAATATTTGCCGCTCTTGCCCGAGAAGGTTTCTTCGGAAAGGAGTTCTTCGTTCGGCGTGCCGTCGCTGTTGGGTTCGCTATCCCACACCTTGCACACTGCGTCTTCGCCGGTGTAGTCCGTCAAAACGTGACGATAGAATGTGTCGTACGCTTGGTTTACGCGGGATACGCTTGCGTTCGCCGGGCTGTGGCTCACAATCCATTTTTCCGAAGTGATGGGCGCGAAGCCGTCCTTCATCGAGAAGGTGACGGTGGAAACTACGCTATCCGTCAATTCCTTCACTTCCGATTTGTAGGTGTACACCGCCGTGATGTTCAAAGTGGTGGTGTAGGTATAATAGCCTGCCTTCGCGGGATCGGGATCTTCTACGAGGTGGGTGGTGTACGTACCGTTCGTATAATCGAGCTCGTAATTGATGCCCGAGATAGGCGTGCCCTTTTCGAATTTTACGTCGTATTCCAACGTTTCGTCGATTTTTTCGGAAACGTTCCAATGCGAGTTCCAATAGGGGCTAAAATCGATAGCGTTGTCGCTGTTCGTACAAGCGGCGAAAGTGGTAGCCGTGAGGGCTAATGCGATCGCTGCGAGAAATTTCTTTGCTTTCATGCTGTTCTCCATTCGGATTTTTTTATTCGTACTTTATCATTATAGCACATATTTTTCGTTTTGTAAAAACAAAATTATGTTTTCCGCAAAATAATTGTGAAAAAAAGCTGAAATTTTCCCATTAAATATCCTATAATAGAGTTGATCAAGAATTTAGGGGGCAAAAAATGCACGCTATCGTCAAGGCTTACACCCTTTCCGAATGTATGGATGCGATGGCTACGTATGCGAATGCGTACCAAGCGTCAAGTAGAAAAAACTTAATTTTTTGCGAAGATAGACTTACGCTTATTGCCGAACGCGCGTTAATCAAGGGAACGGGCGGTACGTTTTCGTCCGCAGTTTCCACCTTCGCGCGCTTTTTGAAAACGGACGGCCGCGCGCTTTCCAAGCAAGGCTCGGTGATGGCGGTGGGCGAGATTATGGCTCGCTTACAGCGAGAAGAAAAACTCAAATGCTTCAAAACAGCGGCGGGGATCGGGAATAACGCGCGTAGTATTTACGAGACGTTGGCGCAGTTTTCTGCGTCCGAAATCACGCCCGAATTGTTGCAAGAAAGTTTGGCGCAGTTGCCCGACGATATGCTCAAGAAAAAGGTTTCCGATCTTGCGCTCATTTTCGAAGGGTACAAGGAATTTTTGCGCGGGGGCGGGTTTGTGGACGAGAGCCACTATCTTTCCCTTTTGCCCAAGCGGATTCGGGAAGAAAATAGCCTAAAAGGCTATAACGTCTTTTTCGTGGGGTATTCGTCCTTCACGGCGCAGGCGAAAGAGATCATTCGCGCGGCGTTGGAAACGGCGGACGACGTAATCGGGATTTTTTGCACGGGCGAAGAAGAACTCTACACCAACCGCGCGGCGGCGGCTTTCGAGAGCGTTTGCCGTGAGTTTGGCAAGGTGAACGAAGTGAATTTTTGCACCCCGTTGGACGGGGAAGCGGAAGTGCTTCGAAAGGGGCTTTTCAATCCCGAACGGAAAAACGCGCCCATGCAAACGGACAAAATTTCCATTTTCGAAGCGGGGGATAAGACGTCGGAATGTGAGTACGTGGCGACGAAGATTCGTCGCGAAATGGCGGAAGGGAAAATGCACTTCCGTGATTTTGCCGTGCTCACGCCCGATATGGCAAGCTATGCGTTGCCCTTGAAAAAAGCCTTCTCCGAATACGGTATTCCCTATTTTATCGACGAGAAGAAGTCGCTTAAAAATCACCCGCTTGCGCGGTTTTTGTTGGACGCATTCCGCGTGGTGAGAGAGAAATTTTCGCCCCTTGCGGTGCAGTCGCTTTGCTCGAATTACTTCTTTGGGAACGGGGACGAATACCGCAATTATTTGCTCAAGTACGCGAACTATCGCGGGGGCGCAAAGAAGGATATTAAGACGGACGAAAACGTTGCGGAGCAATACGATATTGCCTACTTGCAAGCAAGCAAGGAAAAGCTTGAAAAAGCAACGAAAAATATCAAAGCAGAAGGAAGTGGGCGAGCTTATTGCGATGCAATCAAGCAAATTCTTGCGGATTTTAACAAGGAAGATAAGCGATTAAAGGAATTGCAAGATTCGATCGACGACGTGGCGCAAAAGGGCTATCTTGCGCAAATTTCGCGCGCCCTTGACGGTTTGCTTGCGGAAGCCTATCTTTTGACGGGCGAAAAGACGTTGAAGATTGCGGAATTCGAAGCGATTTTGCGGGACGGCTTGGACGCAACGCAAATTTCGCTTATTCCCTTGAAAGCGGATGCGGTGTTTATCGGGGATATCACCGATAGCCGTATCGAAAAGGTGGACGTGCTCTTTGCAATGGGTATGACGGACGCCGTGCCGCGTGCGACGGGGGATACCGCGATTATTTCGGATAAAGACATTGCGCGCTTACAAGACGTGAAGGCACAGCTTGAGCCGACGGTGGCGGAAGTGAATTTGCGCGCGCGGGAAAGTGTTTGCTTGAACCTTTGCACGTTCATGCAAAAGCTCTACCTTTCCTATCCCCTTGCGGCGGACGGGAGCGAGCCGTCGTTGAGTGAAATTTTCCGTGATATTGACGCGCTCTTTTGTCAAGCGGACGGCAAGAAGCTTGCCCGCATTAAAAAGGTGGAAGGGGAAGATTTTATCTATCAATGTTCGGCGGTTGTGCCCGCGATTCGCCAACTCTTAATTGAAAAGAAGGAATACGAAGCGCACAAATCGAATAGTCCCGTTTTGCACTCGACAATTTATACCGCGCTCGACAAGTTGAGCGTGACGGAAAGAGACGATTATTTGGCTGTACGTGGGGGGCAGGTATCGATTGAAAAGGGGAAAGAGCTCTTTTTTAGAAACGAAAAAATCTCTCCGACGGCACTCGAAGGCTACTTTAGCTGTCCTTTCAAGCATTTCGCGGAACGTGGCTTGAAATTGAAGGAACGCGAAGAAGCCGCGGTGATGGCGGTGGATTCGGGAAACTTTATCCACGAGCTTTTGGAAATTACCCTTCCCAAGACGGAAGAAATGGATACGGAAACGAAGATGCGCGAGTTCGCGCGGGAAGAAGGGGCGCGGATTTTGCAAAAGCCCGTTTATAGTATGCAAAAGGACACCGAGTCCGGCAAATTCTTCACGGAAAAATTGCTTGGCGAAGGGGTGGAAGTGGCGGTGGCGGCGTATCGTCAACTGCGCAATTCCGCATTCCATATCGAGAACTTGGAAGGGAGCGTGGACGGCGGATTTTTCCACGGGAAGGTGGATAGAGTGGACGGCTCCACTTGCTCTGCGGAAGAGAAAGAAAAGGGCAAAAAGGAATACGTGCGCGTAGTCGATTATAAGACGGGGCACATTGACGATAGCGCGGCTGCGTACTATACGGGCCGCAAGATTCAAATGCAGCTCTATATGACGGAAGTGCGCGGTGAACGCGTACCTGCCGGGGTGTTTTACTTCCCCGCCGCGCTCGATTATGCGAGCGTAGAAGACGGAAGATTCCGTATGCGGGGCTTTTTGAACGGCTCGGAGGAAGCCCTTCGTTGCGGAGATAAGGATATCCCGCAAAAGGGAAAGAGTGAATTTTTCCCTGCCGCAATCGAGAATCATTCCTCGGTGAAGCGGGTAATGGACGAAGATACGTTCAAGGAGTTTATTGATTATTCCACGCTCGTGGCACGGCAAGGTTATAACGAATTGAAGGACGGCTACATGGAAGCGACACCCTATCAAAAAGCTTGTGAATATTGTAAGTTTGGCGGCATGTGCGGATTTTGCAAGGACGTTTCCGAGATGCGCAAGGAAGATAAGATCGATCCAAAGGGGATCGCGAATATCGTGAAGAAAACGAAGGAGGGAGAATAAGCGATGGCTGTAATTTATACTCCCGATCAACAACGCGCAATCGACGCGAAGGGGAAAGTGATCGTTTCCGCTTCCGCAGGAAGCGGAAAAACGGCGGTAATGATTCAAAAGATTATCGATTTGATCCGTAGCGGTGTGCACGTGAGCGAGATTTTGGCGGTCACCTTCACCAAAAAGGCGGCGGCGCAAATGAAGGAAAAGCTTTCCCGTGCGCTCATTAACGGAATCAACGATCCGAATGCGACGGCGGATGAGCGCAAAATGCTCAAGGAACGGCTTGCGGAAGTGTCAACGGCGGATATTTCCACCATTCACTCCTTCTGCTCCAAACTCATTAAAACGCATTTCTATGAAGTGGACGCGGATAATTCCTTCCGCATCATTAGCAGCGACGACGCCGAAGGCGTCGCGCTCAAAAATCAAGCGCTTGACGAGTTGTTTGACGAAGGGTACGAGAATAAGGACGAAGAATTTACCCACCTTTTGTCGATATACTGGCGCAAAAAGAGTGATAACGCGCTCAAGAAAATTTTCTTGGACGGCTACGAAAGTCTGCGCAACCGCGCCGATTATCGCGCGTATTTGGAAGGCTGCGGGAATTATACGAAGGAAACCTTCGACGCGGTGTGCGAAGATTTGAAAACGCTCGTTTGCGATAAGGTGAAATATTATCGTGCGTTGGTGGAAATGGAATGGAAGGAATTCCAACGCATTACGGACGAAGGCTTGCCTTGTAAGTGGCAATTAGACCTTTGCGGGGAAATCGTGGAATGGGCGGACGAGATCCTTTCCAAGCCCGATTTCTTTGCGATTATGGCAACGGAAAAGCGCAAATGGACGACAAATCGCGGTACGAATAAGGACACCGAAGAAAAGAAAACGCGCATAGCGCGTTTGAAACACTTGAAGAAGCGCTTGGTGGACGGTTTTTATGCGGATTCGGAAAAGTTTGCCGATAGAAAGCAAGAATTAGAGCGCTTTTTGCAGTCGGGTAAAACGGCGCGGGCGTTGGCGGTGTGCTTCTTGCGCTTTGACGAGAAGTACAGCGCGTTGAAAAAGGGGCGCGGCGTACTCGATTATAACGATTTGGAACACAAGACGCTCGAGCTTTTGAAAAACGACGAGCTTTTGGCGGAAATTCACAAAAAGTACGCCTACGTTTTCGTGGACGAATATCAAGACGTGAACCCCGTGCAAGAAGCCATTACGTCCAAAGTCGCGGGCGGGAATTTGTTTCTCGTCGGGGACGTAAAACAATCGATTTACGGTTTCCGCGGCAGCAAATCGCAGTTCTTTATCGATAAACAGGCGGAATTTGGCGCGGGCGTTGGTCAAAGCTTGGAAATGCGTATGAATTTCCGTAGCTCGGACGCGGTGCTCGACGCGGTGAACTCGCAGTTCTCGCTTGCCATGACGGACGAAATTTTCGGGATTGACTATAAGAATAAGTCCTTCATGGAATACGGGGAATTTACCGTTTCGGGCGGGGCGAAAAAGCGGATGTACGAGCCGGGCAGCGGTCGTGCGCAGGTGCATTTTGTGAAGGAAACGGGCGAAGAAAAGGCGGAAGATCGCGGGGTGTACTCGGTGCGTGCGAATGCGAAGAAGCGCAAGGGGAATATCGGCATTGTGGCGAAGCGGATTCGCAATATCATTGAGGAAGAGCGCGGAAAGACGTGGTATAACCCCGATTTAGGGAAATACGTGCCCGTCGAATACTCGGATATCGCCATTCTTTCGAGAAAGAAACAAGGTCAAATTGCGGAAACGGTGGCGGCGTTGGCGGCGGAAGGCGTGCCGATTACGAGCGCGTCCGCGGTGAATATTTGCGAATACGCCGAAGTGAAAATGCTCATCGATTTGCTTTCCCTTTTGGATAACGCGGAGCAAGATATTCCGCTTTGCAGCGTGCTTTTGTCCGCTGTGGGCGGTTTGACTGTGGATGATTTGACGGAAATTCGCCTTGCCTATAAATCGGAAGGCACGGGAGAGAAGAAAAGAACGATTCCTTTCCGCGCGGCTTGCAAACGCTACGCCAAGGAAAAAACGGATGATTTGGCGAAGAAGTTGCGGGAATTTTACGAGTATTTCGGGGAATTGCGCGGGCTCGTGGACATAATGGATACGGGCGAGCTTTTGACGAAAGTGATTGCCGAAACGCGTATGGAAGCGGATTTGCTTGCGCGGGAAAACGGGGTGGCGAGTTTGCGCCGTATGCGCCGTTTTATCGAAGCGACGGGCGAGCCGGAATCGATGTCCGTGCACGAATTTCTCGTTCGGTTGCGGGATATGGATTATAAGATTGAGTACAACGAAAACGGCGGGGAAAATTCCGTGAAAGCGGTGACGATGCACTCGTCGAAGGGCTTGGAATATCCCGTTGTTATCGTGGACAACTTGAGTCAAAATTTCCGCGGCGTGGATCGGGACGAAGTGTACGTGGAAGAAAAATACGGGCTTGCACCCCGCGCGTTTGACGAAAAGAGTATGACGAAATCGAGCACCGTTTTGCGGGCGTTGCACGAGCGCAAGGAAGCACTTTCGTCGATTGCGGACGAATTGAATTTGTACTACGTGGCGTTGACGCGCGCAAAGTACGCGATTCACATGATTTTCGAAGAACGGACGGTTATGCCCGACGTGAAATACGCGAAAAACTGCGCGGAATTCACCGATTTCTCGGTGTGGGATCAATACGTTGCGGAATATAGCGGCGTGGAGTTGGAAACGCAAGAGCGCGATTCGATCGTCTTCAAACCCGACGAAGAATTGGCGAGAAGAATCATGGCGGCATTCCTTTGGGAATATGGCTATGCGGGCTATGCAAACTTGCCCGTCAAGAGCTCGGCTACCCAACTCATGCAAGGCGGACATTCGCAAGAATGGCAGGGGCAGGTATCAAGCGAAGGGGAATTTGGCAAGAAAAAGGACGATTCCGACGAACGCGCGGAATGGCAAGAAAAGAGCGAAGAAGAACGCTTGCGCGCGCAAGCAATCGGTACGGCGTACCACGCATTCTTGGAATATTTCGATTTCGGGCGGTTGTACGACGAAAACGGGGTGAGATTGCGCGGCG
>JAZTWL010000063.1:0-5065 GCA_045635845.1 Candidatus Scatosoma sp.
TCCCGCTTTTCTTGGGTGGGAATTTTGGCAAAATGGCAGGCGCAAAAATGTCCGTTTTCCACTTCGACGATAGGGGCAGGTACGCGTTCACAACATTCGTGTGCGTAAAAACAACGGGTGTGGAAAGGACAACCGAGCGGCGGCGACGACGGGCTTGGCAGTTGCCCGTGCAAAAGGATTTTTTCCGTGCTTTCCCCCACGCTCGGCGCGGCGGAAATGAGCGCCATGGTGTACGGGTGGCGGGGATTTTCAAACACTTCGTCCGCACTCCCCCATTCCACGATTTTGCCAAGGTACATCACGGCGATTCGATCGGAAATATACCGCACCACCGATAGATCGTGCGAGATGAAAAGATAGGTGAGCCCTTCCTTTTCTTTCAGCTCGGATAACAAATTCAAAATTTGCGATTGAATGGATACGTCGAGCGCGGAAACGCACTCGTCGCAAACGATAAATTTCGGTTTCACCGCCAAAGCGCGCGCAATACAAATGCGTTGGCGTTGTCCGCCCGAAAATTGATGGGGATAACGGCGAAGCATATATTCTTGCAAGCCGCAATCGCGCATCACCTTTTTGACGTACTCCCATAGCTCCTTGCTCCCGCGCTTGAAATAGCCGTGCGTGATCGGTCCTTCCGCGATCAACTGCCCCACCGTCATACGCGGATTGAGCGAAGAATATGGGTCTTGGAAAATGATTTGCAAATCCTTGCGAAAGGGGCGCATTTTGCCCACCTTCAAGCTCGTCAAATCCCATTCCTTCTCCCCATCGTGCATAAGAATTTTGCCATCCGTCGGCTCGTAGAGCCGCAAAAGCGTTCTGCCGAGCGTCGACTTTCCCGAGCCGCTTTCCCCGACCAACCCAAAGGTTTCCCCTTCGTAAATTTCTAGACTCACGCCGTCCACCGCCCGCAAAACCGTCTTTTTGCGGGAAAGGATTTTGTTCTTTAGGGGAAAGTGTTTTTTCAAATTTTCCACGGTGAGAAGCTTCTTATTCTCGCTCATTTCGTCTTTGCTCCTTGTTGGGATAATAGCAACGTACTTCGTGTCCCGCTTCACACTCGAAAAGGGGCGGGGCTTCCTTTTGGCATTTTTCGGTGGCGTACTTACAGCGCGGGGCAAACTTGCAGCCTTTGGGAAGTTTGGACGGGTGGGGTGCGTTGCCGCCGATTGTTTCTAGCCGCTCCCCCTTCCTTCTCGCGCTAGGCATAGACGCCAAAAGTCCTTCCGTATAGGGGTGAGAATAGCCGTTTTTTTCAAAAATGCGGCAGGCAGGTACGCGTTCAACGATTTCTCCGCAATAAATCACCGCCACGTCGTCCGCCATTTCCTTCACGACGGCGAGATCGTGCGTAATGAACAAAATCGCCGTTTGGCGTTCCTTTTGTAAATCTTGCATAAGCCGCAAAATTTGCGCTTGAATGGTGACGTCGAGCGCCGTCGTCGGCTCGTCCGCAATCAAAATTTTCGGTTGACAAGATAGCGCCATGGCAATCATCACGCGTTGCCGCATGCCCCCCGAAAGTTGGTGCGGATACTGCTTTATCACACGCTCGGGGGAGGGAATTCCCACTTCCCCGAGCATTTTAATCGCGCTTTCTTCCGCTTGTTTTTTCGTTTGGTTTTGGTGGATAAGAAAGGGCTCGGAAAGCTGTCGTTTTATGCTAAAAACGGGGTTAAGCGCGGTCATCGGTTCTTGAAAAATCACAGAGATGCGGTTGCCGCGCACCTTGCGCATTTCCCCGTCCGAGAGCTTCGTCAAATCGAGCGTTTTTTCGCCGTCGGAAAAGAGTATTTCCCCGCTTTCAATCCTGCCGTTGCTATCCAAGAGCCGCAAAATGCTCATCGCGGAAACGCTTTTTCCCGAACCGCTTTCCCCCACGAGCGCAAGCGTTTTGCCTTCTTCCACCGAAAAGGAAACTCCCGATACCACCGTCAAAAAGCCCTTCTCCACGCGGAAACTTATCCGCAAATTCCGCACGTCTAAAAGGCTCATACTCGTCCCCCTTTCTTCGGATCGAGCGCGTCGCGTAAGGCGTCCCCGATCACGTTGATACAAATCACCGCCGCCGATAAAAAGAGCGCGGGAAAGAGCCACTGCCACCAATAGTGCTGAATCACGGTGCTATTATTGCAACCCGTGAGCATATTCCCCCACGTCGGGCGGGGCTGTTGCACCCCGAAGCCTAGATAGGATAACGACGATTCCGTCAAAAGACAACCCGCAAAATCGAGCGTCATACTCACCAAAATCACCGAAACGACGTTGGGAAGGACGTGCCGAAAGGCTATTTTGCCTTCCTTCACCCCCATTGCTCTTGCGGAAAGGACGAATTCCTTTTCCCGCTCGGCAAGCACTTGTCCGCGAATCATACGGGCGAGTCCCGTCCAAGAAAGCGCCCCCAAAATGAGCATGATAATGAAGATTCTACCCGTTTCGCCGATGCTATAATTTTTGATGATTTGGGATAGGAGCATCGCAAAGGGCAAAAACGGAATGGACGAGAAAATTTCCGTAATACGCATGAGCAACGTATCGACGTAGCCCCCGAAATACCCCGCCGTACAACCGACGAGAATGGCGATCGTTGAAGAAACGATCACCGCCACCGCGCCGATGGTCATCGTCATTTTGCCGCCGTGCGCAATACGCGCAAAAATATCTCTCCCTCTACCGTCCGTGCCCATCAAATACCCTTTCAAGCCCGCGCTTTGGCGCAATCGTCCTTCCCCCACGATATAGCTTTGCAACGAGCCCGCAAAGGCGCGATCCCCCGATTTTTTGACGTTGCATTGTCCGTAGGCGTTATGCCCCCACGCGTAGGCATTGCCGAGATTCGTCACCCCGACAAAATGCCGCGAGCCACCGTCTATATCGACGAAATACTCCCCGTCTTCTAGCGCGGGAAGCTCGTCTTCTCCGTTCTCAAACGCGCCCGAAAGGACGAGCTCGTGATCTTCCGTCACGAGTGCGACGCACTTATTGCTCGACGTGAGAATTTCCACCTTTCTACCACCCAGGTACGCGTTCAAACCCCGACCGCGACCATTTTTCGAGCCGATCACCGACGAGAAAAAGCCCTCGTCCGTTAGAAGCTTGCCGTCCGTAGTAAGCCCCACTGCAAGGGAATTTGTGAAGACGATTTTTTCCATATCCGTTGCATTTTCAAAGCTCGATAAATTGCGGACGGCGTTGAGATTTCCCCATACGTACGCCTGCCCGTCTTTCAAAATTAAGGCGGTAGCCTGATAGCCGCAAGAGAGAAATTTCACACCCGTTTCCCCTACGCCTTCTTGCAAAATTTCGGGCATGGGCAGAGCGTTGAGCACTTGCTCGTAGCCGTACTGTCCGCAGCTTTTATCCCCCCAACCGACGATTTCGCCCGATTTCGTGATCGCGATAATATGGTCCTTCCCCGCCGCGGCAGCAAGCACGCCTTCCGCTTTCACTTGCTTGGGAATGGACTTCAAATCCCGCTTTTGCAACCGATCCTTCGTATTTCCCCACACGAACAATTTCCCCTTCCCCGAAACGCCGACGGTGAAATCGGCAAAGCCGTTTATCTCGGCAATATCCTTCTTCAAGGCCTTGGGGACGGCGCGTAAGGAATAGCTCGGCGGCGCATTTTGCTGCAAGGGATCGGTGTAGTTTTTATCCAACCGCACAACGCTCGGCGCGATAAAGACGAAAAGGAAAAGCCCGAGCAAAAGAGAGAGCGCAAAAACGGCGCTTTTTCTTCGAAAAAACGCCTTTGCTATGAGTTTGGACGGACTTTCGATTTTCTCACCGTCCACTTCCGTAAACTCCCTTTTCCCGCCGAATATCCCCCGTTTTATCCACCGCCACGCCCTTTTCAACGCGGACATGGTGGCTTGATACGCTCTTTTTACGATATTTCCTTCTCTTTTCATTTTCTCACCT
Organism: Candidatus Scatosoma sp.; assembly: GCA_045635845.1. Taxonomy (GTDB): domain Bacteria; phylum Bacillota; class Clostridia; order Christensenellales; family Borkfalkiaceae; genus Scatosoma. Next base: position 3,925 of record JAZTWL010000063.1, read on the forward strand.
ATTCCCCACGCGGATGCGGGGATCTACCAACCCATACGCCAAATCGACGAGCAAATTCCCCACGAGCGCAAGCAAAATATAGAACGTTTGCATGGCAAGCACAATCTCGTTATCGTTCGCGCTCAACGCATCGAAATATACCTTACCCATACCGTTAATCCCGAAGATATTTTCAATCATGATCGAGCCGGAAAATATCCCCAAAAGCCAACCGATTACGAGCGCGACGATCGGGATAAGCGCATTCCGCCACGCGTGCGAGCGGACAACCAACCTTTCCTTCAACCCTTTCGCGCGCGCCGTGCGAATACAATCGAGCGAGAGCGCGTCTATCATAGATGCGCGGACGTAGCGAGTCATACCGCCGAGCGAACAAAACGTCATTACGATAAGTGGCAAGGCAAAATGATAGAGTTTGTCCCAAAAAGCGCGAAGACCGACGTAGTCTTTCCCCACCGAGCTCATGCCCGAAACGGGGAAGATATTCCACTGCACCGCAAAGAGCCAAATGCCCAAAATAGCAACGATGAAGGCAGGCAGACTATAGCCCACGATCGTGCCGATTTGCACCGCCGTATCACGCTTGCTCCCTTTCTTCCGCGCGCAAAAAATACCGAGCGGAATGGTGATCCCAAGCGCCAACAACGCGCCGAAAAAATTGAGAAAAATCGTATTCAAAAAGGGCTCTTTGATCACCGCCGCAACGGGCTTGGCATAGACGACGGAGTTGCCTAAATTGCCTTGTAAAAGTCCGTTAAACGAGCCGTCGTAAAAGCTTTTCAACCCCACCCAACGCAGATAGCGAGTGAATAGGTTGCCGTCCAACCCGAGCCGACGTTGCCAATAGAGATAGCGTTCGGCATAATTCAAATGCTTGTTCGCGGCAATCTCTTGCATTGCCATATCCGCCGCCTTATCGACGGGGAGCATATTATAAATAACGAAGATAAGGAAGGATAACAAAAGGAGCACGACGAGCATATAACCAAGCCGTTTTAGCACGTATTTTCCCATTTTTTATCCCCCTTTTACTATTTTCAACGCGTACATGGTAGGTGTATTTTCTATAAAGCGCAGTTTAACGCCGTATTTCATAGCGGATTCCCGAAACGAAGCAGGACGCAAGAAAGACAAGGCAAAC
>JAZTWL010000064.1:0-27441 GCA_045635845.1 Candidatus Scatosoma sp.
TTCGTCGTTTCCATCATATTCACGGTGATGCTATCGATATAGAAATAATCCGAAACAACCGTGCCCTTATCACGCAAACCGAATGCAAACGAACCCAAATTGCCGTCCGTACCCGTAATTGTTGCCAAAGCCAACTCTACGTCGCGCCACGTAGAAAGATCGTATGCGGAAATACTGCCCGTTGTGTTATTAATTCTCAAAAAGTCTTCAGCCTCATAACCGGGGAGATATACTCTTGCAACAACGCTTACCACTTTTGATGCCGGAATCTTCGATGCCGTGAAATCAAGGTTTACGTACGCAGCGCCGCCCGTCGCTTTACTGCTAACCTTTAAAACAGCACCCGTAGAACCTGCGGGCAAGCCTTCACTTGCGCCGTCCACAAAGGTATAGGCATACGCTGTGTTTCCCAAATAGTAATCCACGGTGAATTGACCGTTGTTCGTAAAGTCCGTTTCAAGCGCGGAAGCCGCACTCGCTTTCGTTTGCGAAAAAGCGAACACGCAGCCAAACAAAAGGCACAACGAGCAAATTGCCGTCAATGCCATTAAATAAATGCGTTTCGTTAAACTTTTCATAACTACTCCTTAAACGCTTCAACCGATTGACTCAAACGGAGAGCGTCGTGTCAATCGGTAAAAGCAATTCTATTCTTATCTTATTTGTCAAGCGGGAAAAACTCGTCGCCGCAAATGGTCTTCAACGCCACTTGTGCGTACATACGAACGCCGTAATCGTTGGGGTGGTTGATATTGTTGCCCAAATAGTCACGGCTCATTTTACCCGTATCACAAACGCCCTTGAAGAAGGAATATACCTTCGCAACCGAAATCTTATTCGAGATGCCCTTTGCCGCGTATTCCGCCTTAATTTCTTCAAGCAAGCCTTCAAAACGCCATTGATTGATAAACCAATTCGACGTTTGTTGGTTGAAAACGAAGGGCGAAACGAGAACAATACTGCCGTTAGGCTGTCTTTCCAAGTACATATCTACCATGCCCTTGATTTGGCTCTTATAGAGCTCGTCGGTAATGATAGGGTCGTTTGCGCCGAACGCAATCACGAGCATATCAATCTCGTCAAGGTGGGGCCCGATTCTATTTTCGCCGCCGATAAAGTTATCCAAGCCTTGCTTGGTCGTCCAACCGCCTTGCGCTCTATTCAAATGCTTCACGTTCGCATCATAGTTTTGGGAAAGCCATTCGCAAACGAGTTCGCTCCATCTAGGCAAGTACGGATTCATCATGCCGCCAAACGCCGTGCCCGACGCGCACGCACCGTGCGTAATCGAGTCGCCGTAGAACATAATCGTTGCTTCCTTATCTTGCTTCACCTTGTTGATAAAGCTTTGCGCACTCGAATCACCTTCCGGCGTGAACTGCGTATAGGTATCCGCCGTTCTATAACTAATCATAACGTGGTTTTTCACGCCGCCCGCGCCTTCGCTAGAATACAAGTACTTTTCCCCTTCGTAGCTAATTTCCGCTCTACCGGGATCGCACAACAAATTCGTGCCGTTGTACGGCTCGTCAAAATAGTATTCTTCGTACTTGAAATAAGGCATAGAGCCCGTTGCAATACGTCTTACAACGTTTCCGTCCACGACGTAGTCAATCCCTTCGCGATAGGTTTTATCAAGATTTACGTTGCGTACCGTCACCGTATTTTTAATGGGTTTTCTCAATAAACGGATTTCGCCCGTTTCCCCTACGACAACGCCGCCTTCGTCGTACATTTCGCTCGTTTGCCAAATGGGATTCATGTACTTATCCAAGATATCCGTGCTGTACGTATCTACCGTTTCCAACTTGGTAGCAGGTTCCGTATTTGTAGTGCTAGTGGAATCGGACGTTTCCTTGCTGCTCCCACACGAGGAGAAACAAGCAAAGAACACGATATTGAAAACAATCATCAATGTAAGTGCTAATTTTTTCATTTATTCGCTCCTTTTACCCTACAATTACTCGCCTTTCTTGGCGGATTTGGTCTTTTTAATCACCAAGACAACCGCCACAACAACGAATGCCGCAATCGGCAAAATTTGCAACGCCGTAATGAAACCGCTATTGCCATTATCCGAAGACGTTTTTTCCACAACTTGCGGCAAAACTACCACGTCGTTGCATTCCAACGTAAGCGCGTTGGATACGAACGTACCAAACGCGTTCGTGATTGCGTATTGCACTTTTGCTTCCCCGTTTTCGGTGAAGACGATACGTCTAACTTCTTGATTTACCGCCGCCACGGTGCTTTCGCACGAAATTTCGGAAACTTCGTCCGCGCCCGTATCATACCAACTCAAAGACAAAGGAATATCCGTCTTATCGAAGGAATAACGGATTTCTTCCGCTTGAATTTTTACGTTCATCAAGTCTTGGGAAGACGTGACGTTGTCACTCTTTGCCGCGCCGACTTCGAGTGCGAAATCCGTGCTCTTTGCTTCGTAGCACAAATGCAACGCGGTGCCCAAGCTTAAATAGTCGTTCGCAATATATTCGCTAACGATTTTTTCGCTATCTACCCAAATCGCGCAATACATGCCCGATTCTACCGTATTCAAATAGTACGGAATGCATTCAATCTTCACCACTTGTTCGCCGTTGAAATCGATTGCAGGGCTTGCGGAAACGGACTTCGTCGTCGCGCCGTCCACTTGCGCGCTAATTTCGATTTTCGATTCGGAGAAATAGAAGAAAATACCGCCGTTCAAATATTCGTTCACTTGACCGCGACCGTTTGCATTAAGCAAAATCGCAACGTTATCGCCGCTTTCCATACTTACGGAGAAGGACAATTCGCCCAAGCTTACGTTCTTCAAGGAAGCGTTGGAAATTACGCTACCGCTATTTGCCTTCTTATTTTCCAAACGTACGCCTTCGCCTACGGGGAAAAGATCGGAAATATCGTACGTATTATAGCTCGTGCCAAGGCTCGGCGTTGCCACTTCGTTTTCCGCAAGGAATTGAATTTTATTCACCCAAATTTGCGAACCATTGCGAAGACCTACCGTTTCCTTTTCCGTATCCAAGGTGTTGCCATGGTACAAGACGTAGATATGCGAAATCATGCCGTTTTCGTCGGCAAGCTTTTGCACTTCTTCGCCTTCAAGCAAGAAACGATTGTGGAAGCCTTGTTCGTTGCTTTCTACGATTACCTTTGCCGCGTAGCCAACGGGTTCGCCCTTTTCGTCCACGAATTTTTCGGGATTCGTACCGTAAAGATAGAGTTCGTGCCCACCATGTACGCGTTTATCCGAAAGAAGAATGTCCATTACGAATTGTTCGTAATCGTTTGCGGAAACGTTGCCTACGTTAAAAGCAAACACCGCGTTCTTCAACAAAAGGGTTTCCGTGCCGTCCGTTTCTGCAACGCATTGCACGCTCGGGAATGCTTCCTTGCGCAATTCCACCAAAGCGGGATTTTCAACGTAAGCAAGGAATCCACCGTAATCGTTCAAGTCAATATACGTATCCGAATAGCCTTTCGCTTTCGTCCAAATTACGTTTTCGTCGGCAATGTTTTCGGGGTTTTCATTTTCAAGACATTCGCCCGCATATGCTTTGCCGTCCGTATTGAATACGATCTTTACGTAATCGATGATCAACGCAGAAGCCCACGACGAAGCGTCGGTTTCCACGCGCAAAACGAAGCCTTGCAATCTACCACGGTTGTTGCAAACCTTTTCGGGTGCTAATTGGAAGGTACGTACGAAATTACCCATTTCACCATATTCTTCCGAGCTTGCAATCGGGTTTTCGAAATTCGTATCCGCTACGTTATAAATGCTGAGGGTGGTATAGGTGGTGTCTTCCGAGAAACCGCCGTAACCATAATCGCCCCAACGATTGAAGAGCAATCGCACTTCTACGCGCAACGCATCGTTATCGCCGCCGTAGATTTTATCACCGTACGTCGAAGCTTCCAACTTTACGCTAGGATCTTTTTTCGTAAGGGACGTTTGAATAATGTTGTTATCCGTGCCCTTTTGGAAAAGGTTGTTGACGTCCTTCATAGCAACGTCATTCGGCTTACCTTCATAGGAAAGTTGGTTTGCATCCATTACGTAGCTAATTTGGCTTGCACTTGCCGCCACGCTTCCCTTTGCGCTTACGCCCATCGTGAAGAAGGCGAGCACGAAGAAGAATACAGCCACGAATGCACAAAGAATTACAGGTTTTTTATTCGAAGAAATTCTCATTATTTTTTACCTGCCTTTTTGCCAAGTTTCTTATAAAGCACGAAGCTTACCGCAATCAACGCAGCCGAACCGATCCAACAAATCGCCAAAATCACGTATTGACCACTCGACGAAGAACTAGCGGGAGCGCTTTCTTGCGTGAGCGGAGCGTAGTGCAATTGCACCGTCGTATTCCCCTTCACGGTGATACTATTAAGGATCACGCCGTCCACTTGTGCGTACACTACGTAGCCTTCCTTTTCATACGCCGTAAAATCAATTACGTCGCCGTATTTCGCCGTCAAGAAAGCCAAATCTTCGTTGTTTTCGTCAACGATCGTCACGCTAAACAAGCGTTTATGTTCACTATACATGGGGGAAAGCCAAACGTCTTCGGTGACAACGTCGTTATCAAAATCCCAAAGTCTGCCGTTAAACGTCCAACCCACGAAAGAGAAATAGCTCGTATCCGTATCTGCCTTTTCGGGTGCGCCGTTTGCCAACGCGTCGTCCTTGCCGTGCTCAATCTTATCCCCGTAGCGTACTCTATACGAGAATTTACCGTTTACGTAAATGGACAAGAATTCTTGTTCGCGATCGATTACCGTTACGGAGATCGTCTTTTCGCTTTGATTATTTTGAGAATCCTTCGCAACGAGCTTGATTTGCCATTCGCCGTGATTCCACTTGCCACCCGTGAGTGCGCCGTCGGGAATTTCCACCGTGCAAGCCACTTCGCCGTCCATTTCGTCGAAAGCAAGGGCATCTGCCGTGAAATCTAACGAATCGTCACCCGTGAAGAGCAAATAGTCGCTTTCGCCATAATAATAAATATAGGGAGCGCGCGTATCTTCCCCTGCGTCCGTAGAAGGTGCACTCGTTTCCGACCATACGCCGTCCACCAAGTAAAGGGTGATTGCGCCGATCGTCTTATCGAAGAATTTCGTACCGCTTTCGATCGTCAACGTAGGAACGGGATATTCCGCCGTCGGATACAAATCGGCTTTTCTATAAACCAAGAGCATGGAAGCCACGCCGTAATCATCGCGAACTTCGCAATCCGTATTATTATCGACAAGATACAACGAACGAAGGGATTTGCCGTTCAAGAAAATCGTCTTACCTGCTTCCCCTGCTTTTGCCACGTTCGGGCGTTCGCCTTCCAAAACGGCAAAATCGTCCACAAAGGAAAGCACCGTATAAGCATAGCCTTCGTTGCCTTCGATCGTGACGTGATTGCGCACAATTTCCGCGAAATCGTTTTGCGCAAATTCTACCGTGCTAGGATCATACTCTTGCCAATAGCTGCCGTCGAAATACAACGTCGTTTCGGGAAGAATTGCATTCAAGAATTCCGTACCGTCGTCAATCGTCAAGCAAGGGAACGCACCGCCCGCGATCGAAAGGTAATCGGTCGGAACGTAAATCCACAAATGGCGTTCGCTGTGATAGGAAATTTCCGCGCCTGCAATGTCTTTCAACGCTTGTCCGTTCAAACGCACGTGTTCGCCGATCGACGAATTCACCTTGTTCACGTTTCGAACGCTGCCTTCGATTTCCTTTAACATCTTCGACAAGTTGTCGCTAAATTCAAGCAAAAGGCCGTTTTTACCGCCCTTGAAGCCGAAATCAAAATTATTCCATTCCAAGCCCACGTAGGAAACGTTTTCCTTTTCTTCACGGGGCGCGTTGGGATCGTATTCTACCCATTCGCTGCCGTTCGAATAAAGCACCTTCCCTTGCAAATAGGAATCCAAGAAAAGGGTGTGATCCTTGATTTCGAACTTTTGATAGCGAATCATATCGGGCACGTAGAACCAAATGAATCTTTCCGAATGGTAATGAATTTCCGCGCCGGGAATATCCTTGAAGGGAATACCGTCAAGGAATACGTTTTCCCCTACGCTCTTGCCGTCGCCCAAAAGACTATTCTTCGTAGCTTCGTGGTTCAAGAGATTGATCTTTTGAATACCGCCGTCTTTTTCCGTAGGAGAAGCCGAAATATTCGCATTCATCCATTCGCCGTTTTCGCTATTCTTCTTATCGTATGCAAGCAATAAGCCGTTCTTCGGCGCGAAATACTTATAGCCGATATTGTTGAAAACGATTTCCTTATATTCAAGCTCTTGCGTTTTCGTATCCAAATATTCTTGGCCGTCCGCCGTGAAATAATTGTAGTAGGAAATATTATCATACGTGACGTATGCCGTGTAGATAGCAAGCGGCTCAATCGTTCTATCTTCAAAAACGAACGCTTCGTTTACGGAAAGCTTACGATAATTGTCCATAAAGGGAACGTATACCCACATATAGTCTTCGAAATAATAACAAATTTCCGCGTCCGCAATTTCTTTGAGCGGGATATCGTTCAGGAAGACGTAATCCCCGTATTTATCAATAAGGTTTACCGTTTTAATACCACCGTTTACTTCCGCAACGTTATCGGAAAGTATGTCGTCAAAACGCAACAACATACCGTATTTTCCCATTACGGCCGCTACGTTTTGCGAATCTTCCGAATATGCGTTAAAGAACTGGAATTCCGCAAGCGATACGTGCTTGGGTTCTTCCGCTGCGTCTGCTTTTACCTTTTTTTCGTTCGGCCACGTGAGCCAACCCAAGCAAAAAATGAAAAGTGCGAAAATAAACCCGATTATAAGCACTAATTTCTTTTTAGACTTAACCATTTTACTCCTTTTTTGCAGGGAAGCGATGCTTCCCTGCCATTTGCCTATCAAGCCTTATCTTTGGCTATAAATAACGTTGATCGTCGTTGCGCCGTTTACGGTCAATTCCGTGAGCACCTTCCCTTCGTCGGAAAGGACGATGAAATCGTAGCCGCTTCTTTCAAGAATAGCAAAATCAAATGCTTTGCCTTCTTGCACCATCACGCTTTCTTCCGCCGTAATTGCGCCCGTAGAAACAACCTTCACTTCGTACGCTTGCATTTGCAAAGCTTGAATGGTGATATCGCCGCTTACGCCTACCGCAAAATCAAACGCTTCGCCGTTTACACTCCAAACGTAGCCTTCGCCCGCTTCAAAAGGCGCTTCTACCGTTTCGCCCACTCTCACTACGTCTACCACTTTCGTTTCGCCGTACTTTTCAAAGGTGACAAATGCGCAATCCGCGTAGTTATCTTCGTCTGCAAAGGTGTTGTAAACGGGATTTTCCATTTCCACCTTGCCCGTCATAATATCACGAATCGTATCGATTTCTTCTTGCGTAATGCCGCAATTCGTCATGAGATACGCCGCCGTCTTATCCGCCAACGTTTCCCCTTCGAAGGAATTCAAGTAGTTCACAACGTTGATAATCATCGCGCTGTTGGTATAGGTGGTTTCCTTCGACCAAGCGCCCGTCGTTGCGAACATGGATACGAAATAATCGTTGATAATGTCGTTTTCAGCATAGCCAAGCAACGCCTTAAACAACGCGGTGATCGTACCCGTTCTATCACGGCCTACGGCGCAATGCACGTCGATGGGATAATTGTCTTTATCCGCGAATACCTTCATGATATTCCCTACGTTTTCGTAGTGCCCTGCGCTGTCAAGACCAAGATCGCCTGCAAGTGCGTATTGCGGCGTGACGTACACGTAATAATTATCCAACTCTGCGGGGTTGGGCGTATTCGGGCCCGTCGTTGCTTCTTCAAGACCACGAAGGTCCAAATCAGTCTTCATGCCGAGTTCGTCTTTCAACGTTTTAAGACCGTCTTGCGTGACCGATTCCAATCTAGCGGAACGATACACAAGACCTTGCTGTACGTAGCCGTACGCAGTTTGATAGCCGCCGAGATCGCGCGTATTCGAAATACCTTCGATTTCTACCGTACGAAGACTCGCTTCCGTCGAGAAATCGAAGATGGGCGAATACACCTTATCTCCACCCGCCATCGTAGCAATTACTTGCCAATAATAGTTCGTACCAACGAGCGGATTTTCAAGCTCAACGCCCGCTTCCATATCGGCGTCTTCCACCTTCAAAACGCATTGCGTAAACTTTTGATCGAGCGCAACGCGCACCGTGTACGATTCTACGTTTTCAAGGGACGATTGCCATTTCAAAACGTTGTTTTCGGGTTGGAACGCATCCGCTTGGTGGTAAATTTCCGTAAGGCGCGCGTCATCCGAAGCGTTTACCGCCGTCAAGAACTCACTGTGCAAATCGCTATATTCGTACAAGCCGTTCAAATACGCCGCGTTAAATTCTTCGCTTTGATCCCAAAGCATCAAATCGTAGGGCAATACGTTCACTTGTTGACCGTGCGCATGCTTCGTAGCCGTGATTTCCGTGGAAAACTCCGTTTTTACGTTGTTTGCCTTTGCCGATTTGATATCGGCAAGATTCGTCACGCTCAACGCCATTGCGCAAGCCATTACCATGCCGACAACGGCACTAATTTTCTTGACTTTCTTATCAATCATTTTCTTTGCCCCCCTTCGAAGTTTTTACGAAGATTACAGCCGAAGCAGCTGCCGCCATTGCAAGCGCTACAAACGCGCCGTTTACGCTACCGAAGCAACCCGATTTCTTTTCTTCGCTCGTTTCGGGTTCAGACGTAGGTTCGTCAGGTTCAGACGTAGGCTCGTCGGGCTCGGACGTAGGTTCGTCGGGCTCGGACGTAGGTTCGTCAGGTTCAGACGTAGGTTCGTCGGGCTCGGACGTAGGAAGATCGGGTTCGTCATCGGGCGTATATACTACCGTAATTTGCATATCGCCGCTTACCGTTACGTTATCGATTACTTCGCCGCCGCACGTAAGGATATAGGAATAACCATCACGCGCAAAGATGCTTTGATCGATCGTGCTATCAAGGTGCAATTTCAATACGTAGGAATAGTCCTTTTCAAGACCTTCGCTTACGATCGTCACGGTATATTCTTTATATTCCGCTTTGAACACAGCCGTAAGCTGTACGTTTTCGAACGCGTAATCGTTTGCGAAATCCCACTTCTTATCGCCAACGTACCAACCGTCGAATACGTAGCGAATCGATTCGTCGCCGTGCTTCGTAGGATCGGCAGGTTTTTCAATCAAGCCGCCCTTCACTGCGATTGCGTAGGTAACTTCGTCGTTTGCGTGGAATTCCACTTCCACTTCGTTGGGGTTGAATACGAGCACTTGCACGTAGATGCGCGCTTCGTTGCCCGCCGTATCGGAAACGGAAATCGTCACCGTCCATTCGCCTGCTACCAACTTGCCGTCTACAACCGCGCCGTCTTGCCATGCGATTACGAAATCGGAATCGGTAAGCGAAGCCTTATCGTAGTTATCCATCGCGCTCAAAACCATCAAGAACGCCGCATCGTTGGGCTTTTCTTCGCCTACTTCGTATCTATAAACGTTCTTACCTTGCCAGTTGATCGAAGGTTTCTTAATGTCACCCGTTCTAAAATCAGCAAACGACAAGCTACCGTAAGATTTCTTGAGCTTGATTTGATCGCCGATTGCGCCGTCGTATTCGGTTTCCGAGCTAATAATCACAATACCGTCCACTGCAACGGAAACGCTAATCTTGCCGTCTTCTACCGTCGTAGCGATTCGAAGCGCATACCATTCATCCTCCGTAAAGGCAATCTTCGTAGCGCCAGCCATTGCGCCGTTTACGTATACGTTGAAGCCTTGCATGGATTCGTTTTCGTTACGGAATACCATAACGCGAACACCGCTAAAACCGTCGCCTACGTTCGTGTACAAGCTATAATCGAAGTCGATCGAATCAGATTTGTACAAGAAATTGTAGATCGAGCTTGCGCCTGCCGTCTTCGTGGAGATGATTTCTACGCTTTCTTCGGTGTCGGAAAGCTTATATTCGCCGTCCGTGCCGTTGAAAATGTCGTTCGCGGTGAGATAGCTACCTTCTTCGTCCGTGCCGACCGTATCAGGCTTTTCTTCTTGCCATTGTCCGTTGAGCAAGTACAACGTGACTTCGCTCAAAACGGATTTCTTGAATACCGTATTTTGTTCGATATGCAAGGTGACACACTTATATTCATCGTTGGGCGTGAGCTCGTAAACGGGCACGGAGATATACAAGAAGTTGTAGCCGTGTGCGTACGAAACCGTAACGCCTTCAATATCCTTCACGGGCACACCGTTGATCGTGAGCTTCGTAGAGATTTGTTCGCTTGCAAGCTTTGCTACGTTGGTAGGATCTGCATGCGACGCCGTGCCGTTGTCTGCACCAAGGAAATCTACGCCGTATTCGCCGAATTGCAAAATCGTATCGATGCCTGCTGCGTTATTGATTGCATTCCAACCGTAAGGAATACCAACGTAAGGCAAAGGCGTAGGATCGAAATCTGCCGTGCTCAACCAAACCTTATCGAAGGAAAGGATTTCTACTGCAGGCAAGAGCCAATCGTAGAACGTCGTACCCTCGGGAATTTCGATCGTGTGGTATTCATAGCCGTTTTCGGGTTCGCCGTCCAAATACGTTTGCGGGATTTGGAAGGTGAAATATGCGCCGCCCGACATATAGCCGATATAGAAAAGCGGGTTTTCTTGATACAATTCGTAGAAGGACTTACCGTTCAAGGTCACCTTCGTGGAAATTTCACATTCCACAGCCGCCATATTCGCAGCGTCGCTTGCAGCGGCATTGCCCATCACGAAATATTCGTTAAATTGAAGTACCGTATGATAGCAATTGCCTGTGGGCAAATTGTTGTTGCCGAAAACGCCCACGCCGACAAGGGAAACCGTCTTTTGCGGCGTCAATTCCCAACCGCTTTCCGTGCTGTACGCGCATACTGCAGGAAGCACAATGCCCGCAATTTCCGCGCCGAGCACGATTTCCGCTTTCGTGTAGTCGCCAACAACGCACACCGTAATCGTCTTATTCAACGCGTCGATTGCCACGCTGCCGCCGTCTGCCGCAAGCGTCGTTGCGCCGTCCAAAAGTACGGCTTCAGCAAATGCGCCCACTTCTTCCGTCCACGTTGCGTTATCCGTGAATTGCAATACGATTTCGTTCTTCGTGCAATCCCCAAGCGCCACGAAGGTGGTGGGTTCGAGCACGAAAATATTATAATCTGCAGGTTTTTCCGTCGTCCATTCGCCGTTTACGAGATAGAGCGTTGCCGCACCAAGCGTGAATTCTTCGCCCGTTTGGTTTACAATCTTCGCGCCTTCTGCGATTTCCAACGTTGCGTGCGAATAGCCGTTATAGCCCACTTCGCACTTTTCTCTCTTGATCCAGAACAAGAGTTGGTCGCCGCCCCAAAGTGCAACCGATTGCATTTCGCCGTTGATCGAAACGCCCGTGTAGCTTACTGCCATCACTTGCGAGCCGTCCGCAACGAAGCCCGTCGTATCATATACCAACGACAAGCCGAAGCCCATGTCCCCATTGTCGAAATGGTTAAGCGTGCCGATTTTTACAAAGTTCGGCGTATAGTTTACCTTCACTTCTTCCTTCACCGTTTCCCAAACGCCGTTCGTCAATACGAGCTTCACTGCGCCAAGGGATTGGCCCGCAAAAGGCGTACCTTCTTCGATTTCGAAGGTTGCACCTTCCACAAGATCTACTGCGGGAATTGCGAAATAGAAATATTGATGAGCGTGCGCATACGAGATCGCGTACGCGGAGTTGCTTGTGAAAAGTTCGCAGAAAGGCGTGCCGTTGTACTTCACCATAAGGGACGTACGATTGATCGTGCCCGCAAGGTTGGTTGCATCCGCCGCTGCCCCAAGGGGATTCACGTCAAACGCCAAAATCGTTTGGCCTAAATCGGGCGCATAGGTCGTATCGTTATTCCAACCACCTGCAATCGCAACGTAGTTCGTCGTCGCGCTAGAAGGCGCAGTAGGCGTCCAACGGCCGTTCACTTTATAAAGAGTAGCGCCAGGGATTCCCACGCCGCCGAACGTACCGCCGGGGAGAATCGAAACCTTATCATAATCCGCCAAACCCGTCAAAACGAGCCATTGTTGGCCTTCCCAACCTACGATTTGATCGCTCGTTATCGCCGTGCTTACGCCGCTTTCCGTATTGATATAGGTGATTTTAGAAGCCAAGTCCCCTTTATCCGCATAGTTCCAAGCGCTTTGGGTGCTATACTGCAAGAGCACCTTATCGTTGGAGTTGAATTCGTTTACGCTATTCCAAGGCGAAACAAAGTTTGCCACGCCCGCTTCGGGTGCTACGGGTTCTTCCACCTGTGCCCACGTTGCGCCGTTATATTGCAAATAGATGTCTTCCGCAATTTCGTATACGTTCGAATCGATGCTACCGTTTACGAACGTTGCACCTGCGGGGATATACAAAATCGAACCTACGTCAGGAAGCGTCACCCAACGCATTACGATACTATCCGTACCGCCGTCAACCCAGTTGCGGCAAACGAAAGAAAGGTTTGCCGTATCGATAGGTTGATCGTTCAAGGTTGCCTTTGCATAAACGTCGCTATAATCAGCGAGCAAGTCGCCGAGCGCAATACCGCCGCTAAATTCAAGAATCGTGCAGGACGTATTATCATGGAAATAGTTATTCCACCAGTCGTGTACGAGCGTAAGAGAGACCTTCGTCGTTGGCACTGTTTCCTTCATGTTTACGGTGATGCTATCGATATAGAAATAATCCGAAATCGTACCCTTATCACGCAAACCGAATGCAAACGAACCCAAGCAGCCGTTTGCACCCGTGATCGTTGCCAAAGGCAATTCTACGTCGCACCACGTAGAAAGATCGTACGCGCCTGCACCGCCTACGGAGCCCGACGCGTTGTTAATTCTCAATTCGTCGTCCGCCGTATAATCGGGGGAATATACTCTTGCCACTACGCTTTCTACCTTCGACGCCGAAATCTTCGAAGCGGTGAAATCGAGATTTACGTAAGGCGCGCCGTGCGAAGCAAGTATTTTCAAAACCGAGCCCGTAGAACCTGCGGGCAAGCCTTCGCTTGCGCCGTCCACAAATTCGTAAACGTAATTCACCGTATCGCCAAGATAATTGCTGATTGCAAATTGGCCGTTGTTCGTGAATTCGCCTTCCAAATCCGCTTTTGTATTCACGGTGATGCTATCGATATAATAAACGCTAGCGCCACCTTTTACGCGCGCACCTACCGCGATATTCGCCAAATAGCCGTTCGCATCCGTCAACGTCGAAATAGACGTTTCATTTAAGGTGATATCGCACCACGTACCCATATCGTACGCACCTGCGCCATATAATACTTGTTTCGCACCGTCCGAGCCTACGTTCGTTCTAAATTCGTCCGCCGCCGTATATTCGGGCGAATACATTCTCACAACGATACTTTCTACGCTCGAAGCCTTGATTTGCGACGCGCTAAAATCCAACGTCGCATAGGCTGCCCCGCTCGTCGTCGTGATTTTTAACACCGAACCATCGTAGCCTTCCGGCAAGCCTTCGCTTGCGCCGTCTACGTATTCGAAAGGTACAGCGCCGTTGTACATGCTTACGGAGAATTGACCGTTGTTGGTAAATTCTGCTTCAAGGCTATTGTCCGCTTTTGCACTCGTCTTGACAAAAGAGAACATGCAAGCAAGCAAAAGGCAGAACGAGCAAAGTGCCGTCAAGCCGATTAAATAAATGCGTTTCGTTAATGCTTTCATAACTACTCCTTAATTCTCTATTCCCCGTGAAATCACGGGCTTTTCCGCCACCCTATCGGGGTTTTGGAGTTATACGTTCTTATTTTTTGCAAATTTGTACAAACGGCTCACGTCGTAAGCTTCGCCGTTGAAATGCTTTGCAAGCGTGATTGCAACGGGCTTGGGTTCGCCCGAGTGTTTTTCGTCAAAGACGTTGTACGTCAAGCCGAAATTATCTTCCCCTTCCGTTTCCAAACGATCCGCCAAGGTGCAAAGTCGGAAAAGGAAAATCTTCTTTACGAAGGGCAATTTTTCTTGCACCACTTCGAAAAGCTTCAAAAATCTGCCGCCGATAAGCTGCTTATCCCTTTCTCTTGCAAAATCCGACCAACCCGTTTCCGTGTACCATACGGGCATATCCGCTTGGCCAAAATCGCACATTACGCCGTACAAGCGAGTTTGCGTTTCCAACCAACCTTCGTCGATTTCCCCCGTCTTCAAGGAATAGGGGTGGAAATTCATAATCTCGAAGAAGTCTTCCTGCTTATTCGATTGCACGCTTCCAACGGAAGGATATGCCCCCGATTGCAACGCCGTAAATACGTTCGTCAAGTACATGGGTGCAGTATCCACGTTCCAAAAGCCCGGGAAAAGCACTTTTGCATTCGCATTGTATTTCTTCACGCCCGCATTTGCGAAATAGGACAAATCCAATACGATCTTCACAATTTCGTCTTGGGTGAATATGTAGGGTGCGTTTTCTTCCTTCGTTTTGCCCCACGTGAAACCTTCGCGATGCAAGAAATCACCACTTGTGCCATCGGGCTCGTTGGTCGGCTCGAAATAGCAAATATCGGGGAAGCGTTCTGCAATCAATTCGTAGAGTTTTCGTTGTACGTTCAAGAAGCGAACGTACTTTTCCGCTTCCTTTTCGGGATGAGGCACTGCCCAACCGTCCGTGCAAGCAAAATCTTCGGGGAACAAGAAGGACCAACAGAGCAAGGAAAAATCCTTTACGCCCTTTTCCTTCAACATATCTAAATACGTGCGAAGCTTCGCCACACGATCTTCTTTGAGCGTGACGTTATCCTTGCTATCACAGTGCGCAAATTCGTGGAAACGCAACCAAACGCGCATTGCCGTTGCGCCAAATTCTCCCGCAAAATGCGCGATAATTTCATTTGTCAAACCCCTGTCGAGGTGATCGTTCACCTCGCAGGAAGTTTCACATAAGCCAATTTCAAAACTACTATTCTTAACCATTTCTCTCAATCTTTTTAGTTCTTTACGTATTTATAGAGTGCCGATAAATCTGCGTCTTCGCCTTGGATATACTTCGCAATCGCGATTGCCGCAGGCTTCGGTTTCCCACCGTTAATCGGATCGTCGGGATTGTACATGATACCAAAGTTGTTTTCACCCAAGCTAATATCTTGCGTGTAGAGCGTCGTCAAGCGGAAGGCAATTGCCACTTGCAACCAAGGCATTTCCTTGCGAACCATATCGTAGAAACCGATATAGCCGTCCGCAATCGTTTCTTGACGGAATTCTTCGCCGTAGTCCGTCCAACCAAATTCGCTGAACCATACGGGCGTACCGTCGTCGTCGTGATCGATCGCTACTTGATAAATTTCCTTTTGCAGCTCAAGCCAAGCGTCCGTGACCGTGTCGCTACCGAACGTATACGGGTGCCAATTCAACACTTGGAAATAGTTGTCGGGATCGGTGTCACTCTTCTCTTGCCCTACCGGCAACGCCTTGGATTCGATTGCGTCGTACAAAGCGTCCAAATAATCGGGCGTATTCGTAAGACCGCAAAGGGAAGGATTCGTCACCTTCGCGTTCGGGCTTACTTCTCTCAACCCCGCCGTTGCATACCAGCACATATCCGCTACAATACGCACTTGATCGTATTGCGAGTACATGTAGTTTGCGTTCACGATTTCGCTACCCGCGTGCGTATAGCCGTTTTTGTGGATACAGCCACCGAATTCGGGTTCGTTTGCAGGTTCGTAGTACAATACTTCGGGGAATTCTTGTGCGAACATCTTATAGCCTTTTTGTTGCAATTCCAAGAATTCAATATACGTTTCGTATTCTTCGTAGGGATCGGGAACGACGTAGTTGGTCCTCGTGGGATAATCCGCGGGGTAAATGAAGGACGTCGTCATGGAAAGGAAATTTTCCACCCCTGCCGCTTTCAACTTATCCACCGCGTCGCGATAGATTGCAAATTGCGCGCGGTTGGGCGTCAATTCGTTATTTTCGTCCACCGTATACAATGCGGCATAGTTTACCCACATACGGAAGGTTTTCATGCCGAGCGCGCCAGCCATGTCTGCAATCCAATCGTTGGTGATACCAGGGTCGAGCGCGCCGCCCGTATCGCCGAATACTTCGCCGATACCAAAGAAGCCGGATTTATCAAAATCATAGGAAACTTTTTCCGATTTTTTGCAGCTTGCCACGGTAATGGGAAGGCAACATACACTCAAAATTGATGCAATAATTCTTTTCCAATTCTTACGCATTTTCGTTCTTCCTTTTCAAAATCCACACAGCGGGCACAAGCAAAAGTGCCGCCGAAGACAAGCCTACAACGCCGCCGCAGCCCTTCTTATCTTGAAGGCTTTCGCGCTTCACCCAAGGTTGCATAATATCCGTTGCCGCGTCAAAGTTTCTCGCGTCGATCGTGACGTTGGAATCCAAGTTGAAAATCGCCGCTTTGGTGAGTTTCACGCCGCCGTTTGCAGAAATGGAAATGCTATCTCTGCTCGCCGCTTGGAAACCGGAAACGGAATAATAGTTGCCGTCGATTGCCGAAAGGGGCGCGCCTGCATTCGCAAAGCCGATACCCACCGTATCACCGATACGGGAAATTTCTACCGTTGCGCCGCGGAAAAGCAAAGGCTTATCGAAATCAATTTTCTTCGTGATAATGCCGTCGCGTACCGTCGCGCCGTTTTCCGAGAATTCGATTTCCAAATCCCCTTGCTTATAGGTCAAGCCGTTCATTGCGCCGAGCGTCAATCTCGTGATATTGCTGCCCGTCACGCCCTTCGTCGTCATGGTATTCCCACTCGTCGTGAACGCCGTAGCGAAATCATCGCCCTTCGTCGTATCCAAACGCAAGGTTTGCATATCGCTGCCGCCCTTATATTCCGAAGACGTGTAGTTGCGATCCAAATTCGTAATCGAGAGATTATCTAAACGGAAATCCACACCGTTAGAACCGTAAACCGCCACGTAGCCGTTCGTTTCTACGTCCGTCACCTTTTCGCGTACGATACCAAGCACGCTTTCGGGTTCGTTTGCTTCTTTGAAGTGCATGGTCACCGTACCGTTTTTGATCACGTACATGAAATTGTACGTTGCGGACTTTCTGAACATATCGTACTCGTTTTCCTGCGTTTGCGGTGCGTTTGCACGATATACAACGCCGCTCGACGTGGGAGCAAGCTTACAATTCGTCGTATAGTAAACGGTTCTCGCATGGTACGTTGCAATACCGAGCGATTGCGCGTTCATGTAGTTATTTTTATAGCTCTTCGAGCCGAATTGTACGCCAAAGCATTCCGCGTCACACGCGCCTGCACCCGTCGGCGTATCGAAATACGTATCGGGGTTATCGTAATAATAATCCGTGCCGACCAACGTCACGTCGAAACGTACGATACAATCGCCGTATTTTTGTTTCGGGCCAAACGAAGAATCTACCGACGCATTACCGAACAATACGTAGCCGTTGTTCGTAAAGCCGTAGTTCGATACGCGGACGTTGCTGCCTGCGTACCAATCCTTCGTGGGGAAATAATATTGATAATATTTGCCGTCTTCGTCTTCAAATTCGCGCGTACCATCGAAGTTCATCGTCGCGTCACCCGCGTTATTTTCCGTATAGACGTAGCGTTCGAAGGTGAAATCGTCCACGAGTGCGCCTTTACCGCTCGTCGCGTAATTGTCTGACGTCAAAACGCCGAAATAGCCGTCTACGCCGCTTTCCAATTCAAACGTCGTGGTAAAGCCGTTGGTCGTCACGTCGAGCGAATTATCGTAGTTCACCGCAAGATGAATCTCCCAAATGCCGTTCGCGGGCGTGCCGCCCAAAAGAATTTCTTTCTTCGTTTCCCCTGCGGAAAGCACGACGCTATAACCTGCTACGTTGCGGACGAGTCCGACGAATACGCCTTCCGATTCCACCGTCGTTTTCGCAATTTCAAAGCCCGTTGCCACGCCTACGTCCGCATTCGAAAAATCGAATTTCGCCGAAACTTCGTACAATATGGAAACTTCCGACGATTTCGTCGCGAAAGCGTCCTTGTACACAGCGCCTGCACCGATTTCACTGATATCGAGCTGCCCTACGGGCGCGATTGCCGCCGACTTTTGGGTGAAGGGATTAGACGCTACCCACGCCGAGCCTTTCACCACGTTATCGTCGTGGGAAATCGCCGAAGAAGTGAAATCGTCCGCATACACCTTTTCGTCCCCTTCGTAAACGTCGAAGGACAATACGTCGAAATTAACGCCGTAAGTGTTAAAGCCGAAGTAGCCGTCTTGCACGGCAAAATCTTCCACTACCGTACTGCCAAGCACTGCGCCGCCCGCTTTTACGGTGTAGGTGATATCGTACGCGCCGTTATCGCGCTTTACGAAATCCAAAATCACCGTTGCAGGGCCGCCCGCCGCGCCGTTGCCCATGGGCGAGAAATACATATCCTTATTCATATTCACGCCTTCTTTGAAAAGCATGGTGTAGTCGTTCGAGAAAATGAACGCACCGGACGCTTTTTCGAAGATTGCAATCGTGGACGCAGAGCCGAAGGAAAGCGCGAACCACGACGGGTTATCCGAAGGCAATTCTTGTACTTTTGCTTCCAAGCGGCAGTCCCCTTCAAGCTTATAACCCGCGCAAAGAATATGCGCAGGCCAAGACGATTCGGTGGGTTGCACGCGCAAGGAAGAATATTCGGACTTGATTTGCGCATTCGTTGCCGTCCAATCCCCCGAGAGCGTTTCCGCATTGAAATTATCCGCATATACCGACAGCGACGAAACGGCAGCTTTTGCCGTACGTACGCCGCCAACGCCCGCAAATGCGGACGCTGCGCACGCCGTCGCTAATACGCCGAGCAACGCGGTGTAAATTTTTTTGTTTTGTTTCTTCATACTTACTCCTAAAAGTCAACGTCAGGCGTCACTCTTTCTAATACGTAGCGGACTACCAAGATAATCGGCATCATGAACGCGGAGAACATAATACCTGCCGTTGCCGCTTGATATTGGCTTGCCTTGTCGCCCGATTGCACCAAGTTAAACATCCACCAAGGAAGGGTCATTGTACTATTTTGATACCCAGGCGATACCGCTATCAACATGGGTTGCATCATGAACCCGAATACGCTCGTGAAGATCGCAATCGCCCACGTCGTAATCGTAGGCATGATAAGCGGAATCGTCACCGAGAACATTTCTCTAAAATAGCCGCAACCGTCGATTTGCAACGCCTCGGGAATATCTTGGGGAATACGGAGCATTGCGCCGCTCATCAAGATAACGTTCGTGCCCAAGCCCATCAAAATACAGAATACGTAAATAATCGGCCAAATTTGCGTGTTATCCGGATTGTTTACGTCGAGCCAAAGCTTCGTATTTGCGCCGAATTTAGAGAATATATCCGCCACAGGTCCGCCAAGGTTGGGATCGAACATACTGCGATAGGACATGGTGAGCGCTACCAACGAAATAACCGACGGCAAATAGAAGATTACGCGGAAGAACTTTTCCCCGTAAACCTTCTTATAGAACGAATACGCCGTGTACAACGCGATCGGGAATATGATTACGTTGATAATAATCGCTCTAAACGTATTCAAGAAGATATTCAAATTTGCTTCGTGTCCGTCGTTAATGAAGAACTCTTTGAAGAGCTTTACGTAGCCGTCAAAGCCCACGAATTCAAGCGCCGCCTTATGCTTTTTGTATTCAAAAAACGTCATGCGCACCGTTTCAAAATTCATGTACACCCAAAAGATTAAGAAATGGCTCACCGAAAGCGCAAGCAAGCCCGTTATGAACAAGCGGCGCTTCCAATTCATTTTCTTCTTCTTTTGCGTTTTATTCAATTGTGTGGTTTTAATCATTCCGTCCATATTTTATAAACCGTAATATTCTGTCCATTCTGCAAAGCTTTGTCTTAAACCCGTATATACGCGGTTGATAATTCTATCCGCTGCTTGATCTACGGGCTTAGATCTAAATTCACCAAATACCGTAGCAAGAGGTACAGACATGAACATCGAAACTTCTTCGTACAAGTAAACCGGGGATACCGTTTCCGCCGTCAAGGGGTACTTAACTACGTGATCGTCTGCGTTGTAGTAGATATTAAACGTAGACTTTTGGTAATCCGTCCATTCGTATTCGGGCGCTAATTCGTAAGGGTTATAATCGAAGGGACGTACAACGCCTGCAAGCTTGGAGAATTGCAAAAGTTGATCTTCGTTGCAAAGGAATGCAAGGAATTCTTTTGCCAAATCCTTATTCGTCGCCTTTGCGGGAACGTACATTACGTTATCCGTTTGCACGTACGTCAATTTCTTCACGCTACCGTCTTCGTTCGTTTCCGCGCCGTCTGCCGTGGGAATGAACATGAACTTGATTACGGTATCTTCATCCATGTACACCTTATATTCTTTTTCGAAGAAGTCACCTACCAAGCAAACTGCGATCTTGCCCTTCGCGAAGTTTTCTTGCATTTTTTCCTTCGTCATACTACCGTCGTTATTCGAATTGTAAAGCTCGCCTTCGTCGTCAACGATAATCTTACGTACGATTTCAAGCGCTTCCTTATAACCGCTTTGCTTTACCAAATCCGCACTCGTCATGTTGAAGAAATCATAGAAACAGCCTTCGTCAACGTATTTATTCTCTTCGTACATACCTTGCAATTGTGCCCACCATACGTAGAAGAGCGCGTCGTACCAGTTCAAGTAGTCCACCGAGTAGCCCCAAGGAATAATGCCGTTATCCGCAACGCGCACGTCGTAGAGATATGCCATCAATTCGTTTACGGTGTAGGGTTCGTGCGTCCACGTTGCGCCCGCTTCCAAGCCTTCTACAAGGAAGGGGTTGCCTTCTTGGCGGGACGTCGAGAGCAAAATCGATTCGTTATACGCAAGCGACAACACCTGCGATGCCCAAGGCATGCCCCACGTCATTGCTTCGCCACGGCCGTAAAGCTTTTGGCGGGTGAATTGTTTCATAACGTTTTCGTCGATATAATCTTTTACTTTCACTTTGCCGTTCGACGTTTCCACTTCCGTTTCATATACGTCCGTCAAATCTGCAATCAAGCCTTCGCCTACGTAGCCCTTCCAATTGCCGTTCGACATGATAATATCGGGCACGTTGTTCGTTAAGTACAAGTTTGCTTGGTACGTGATATTGTTATCGGGGATCAAATCATACGTTACGCCTTCCTTCGTTGCGCAGAAATCCTTCAAGGATTCTTCCAACCATTCGCTACCATAACCGCCGTTATAATAACGAATCGTCAACGTGCCTTTCGACGCGCCACCCGCGCCGCCGCAAGCCGTAAGGGTGCTTGCACAAGTGCATGCCGTCAATGCTGCAAGAGCCGTAGCCAAAATTCTCTTCTTCATAAATATTTTCTCCTATATCTTTTTTTATTTTTTTTAACCTTTGATACCGCCGCCAAGCGACATTTGCATAATTTGCTTTTGGAACACCAAGAAGATTGCCACAACGGGAACGATAGAAATCACGATCGCCGCAAAGAACTTGGGATAATCTTGATAACCGCCTTCCGTGATGTTTCTTTGAATGGACGTCAACACCGTGGATACCGTTTTATAGTTCGGCGTATACAACTCGTACGACGCGTATTCGTTCCACGAACCGATAAAGCCAAGCATCCAAAGCGTTCCGATAATCCCGAGCGCTTGCGGGATCATAATCTTGACGAACACCGTGAAATCGCTTGCGCCGTCGATTTCCGCAGCCTCCATGTACGTTCTTGATACGTTCTTGAACACTGAATATACAAGCAAGAAGTTCATACCCGTACCGCCTGCGCCCGCCCAAATCAACGAGAACGGATTGTTGTAAAGATTCAATTCGTTAAAGAATATCCACAACGCCGAGCTCGAACCCGTAATGCATACGAGCATGGGCAATATGTGTATGAAGTACAGCGTCTTCTTCCCACGGAAATCAAATTTTGACAAGGCATACGCCGCAAACGTCGTGGAAATGATCCCTGCCGTAGGAACGGTAAAGCAATAGAGAATTGAATTCCCAAACGCTTCTGCCATATTATAGTTCTCGTTCGTGAACATATAAGCGTAATTGCTAAATTTAAACGACTTCGGCCAAGCCCATGAAGATTCTGAAAATTCCACAACCTCCTTGCCCGAATTTATTAGCAGCCACACTTCAGGAAATAAAAGCAGCACCGTGTAGATACTAAAGATCACACACGTCACCACTAGATATTTCTTGTGCTCTGCAACTCTTTTTGCTGTGCTCATTCTTTTTCCTTCACTCCTTTTCTAACGTAAAAACGTTTACTTTTATTTTTGCTGTACGAGAACGATTCTCCCCTTTTTGACAAGCGCCCCTTCCCCGCAGCCGTATTTTGCGAAAATACGAACATACGTATTTATGACTGCTTGTCCCGCAAGCGTTATGCCTAAAGGCGTTTACGCCTATCTTTTGCAGGGGCTTTTTGGTAAAATCTTCCCTTACCCAACGAATATTCCATAGAATATTCCTATCCTACATCTATCATATCACGCGATTGTGAAAAAAACAATATAAAATATTGACGTGAAATATCAAAAATTTGACTTATCACTAGGAAAAATATAACAAAAAACCCCGCTTTCGCGGGGTCTTTTTTAATCTACGTTCCATTCTAAATAGGTGTCGTTCGCCACTTTTCCTTCCACTTCTTTTCTATATTTCCCGGGGGAAACGTGGTACTCTTTCTTGAATGCATTGATGAAATTGCTGCAGCTTGGAAAGCCCGATTTATAAGAGATTTCTTCGATCGATAAGTCCGACGTAGCAAGCAGCAACGCCGCCGATGATAAACGACATTCGTTCACGTATTTTTTGAGCGGTTTGCCGATATAATGCTTGAATTTTCGAGAGACGTATTCGTGGCTATAATTCGTGCTCTTGGCAATCTCGTCCACAGAGAGCAAATAGTATTCTTCCTTTTCTAGTTTACGCAATAGATCGTGCAACCAAAGGGGGTACACCGAAAGCGCCGCTTTGTGTTGACAATACAAATTCAAGCAAAATACGATAATCCCTTTATGCTGCAAATCGGAAAATTCGTCTTCTTCCTTTTTAATCAAGGGCGCGAGCATTTCCGAAAGCGCGAGCTGTTGATTGATCGTCATACGATAATCGACGGCAAACGGGTTTTTCACGATTTCGTCGTACAGGGTAGGCGAAAGGAAATCGCAGCATTCCTTCATTCTTTCTACGGAAAGATAAATATCTCTATGACGATAGCCGTTTGCGCCCGTTTGTACGTTCGTATATAACGACGCGTCTTGCGGGGAAACGATAATCATATCCCCCACTTTGATATTCAAGCTTTTTTGCTTTTTGTGATTTTTCTTGGAAAATAACGTCAAAGTCGCCGTACCGCTTTCCACGAACATAATTTTGAAGAACGTGTTTCTATGTATTTCATACGGCGGATAGGTAATCAACGCCGTGTACGGAGAATTTGCTATGACTTTTGGTGTGAGAACTCTCATTTTTTACTCCCTTTCCTATCATTTTAGCAAATACAAAGCGGAAAGTCAATGCTTCTTCAATGGAAAATAATGAATATTATGCAAACGGCCCACCACCAACGTGGCGGACCGCTTACTCAATTAGTCGTAATATTTATCAATCGTTGCTTGCAACGCAGACGTATCCGTGCTGCCGTTGATAATTGCGTAATATTCCTTTGCGATTGCTTTTAATTGACCGTCTTCGTTAATGAAACCGAAGTTGCCTTCGCCTGCACCCCATTCCGTATTGTCAAACAAACGGAACGCCATTACAGTCACTTGATCCGCAAACGAAAGCTTGTTTGCTTCAGCGATCAAGGTCTTAAATACCGTAGCTGCCGTGTTTTCGTTAATATTTAACATCTTTCTATAATCGGAGCTAGCGGTAGGATTGCCCCAGTCGCAAACGCCAAGTTCGGAGAAGAATACCTTCGGGCTGTCCGTATCGCCGCCGTTTACAGCAACTTTGTACATCATTTCATTCCAAGCCGCCCACTGCTTCGCGTAATTGCTGTTCACCTTCCCGCTTTCTTTCTTCGAACCGAACCACGACGTCGTCGTTACGATTTCGCCGTAGTACATTTCTTGGTGCTCGGCCTTGAACCAAGGAAGATAAGGGTGCCAGTTCAAGCAGGTGAAGTAGTCGTTTTCGTCGTTGCTATTACTAATGCTAAGCCCTGCAATCGCCGTAGGTGCAACACTATCGTTGATTTGCACGTACATCAATCTCAACAAATCGTCACAGAATACGTTATTGACTGCAAGAGGATAACCGCTACCTGACGAAATATTCGTAAGTGCGGGAGTCGTCACGTAACCAACGCCCTTCACTGCAAGCGTCATATAATAGGAAACGTCCGTCAAAATCTTCGCCAACTCTTCCGTATTATAATGAGCTCTGGTGTACTCTTCATTCGCATACGTACCGCGCTTATGGATAAGGTCTTGGAATTCGGGTTCGTTAATGCCTTCGAAATAGAATTTCACGTCGGTATCCTTCCAACCGTATTCCGCCTTCCAGGATTTCACCAAATCCGCAAAAAGCACGTAGTAATCGTATTGCGCCTTCAACCACTTCGCATACGCTTCGGGTTCCGTCGCAGGATCGGGTACCATATTATAGTCCGCAACGAGTTGCGTATAGCCACCACCAAGAAGGGTTTCGTAGCTTATCCACAATTGTTCGCCCGTGCTATTATTCGTTGCGTAGTACATGGGATAATCGTACAAACGCATGAAGGAACCGTTTGCAAACGCAATTTCCTTCACACCTGCATCCACCAAGGACTTCACGTGCGATTTCAATGCGTTTTGCGCACCCGTTGCAAGCGTAACAACGTTGCCAGACTTCACGTTGCCCATGCCGTTATTTACCCACACACGATAGGAGCTAACGCCCATGCCTTGCGCAATACCAGCAATGAGCGCATCCGGATCTTCAAATTCCACGCCGTCGCCCCAAACTCTAATGTTGGGTTCTGCCAAGCCGTATTGCAAGGACGAGCCGAAGAATTCTTCTAAATAATCGGCTGCCAACGAGAAGGTGTACGTACCCGCATTTTCCGTCACTTCTACGGACGAAATCTTCTTGCCGTTGATGACGATTACCTTGGGTTGTACAGTCGACGTAATCGTATAGCCGCCACCAACTTCCGTCACCGTGTACGCGCTTGCATAATCACGGCCGGTCACGTCCGTATCTGCGAACAAGTTGCCGTTGCTATACGAGAGTACAGCCACCGAGTTGATATAATGTTCCAAAACGATCAATGCGTCTTCGGAATATTCCGCTTCCGTATCGCTATACGCCATCGTCGCAACGTCGTAAATGGTACGATTCGTCTTTGCCACGTCGGTCAAGCCGTAAATCATAATCGTCTTTTCGCCCATCGTAATGGAAATATAACCCACGCCGAAGAATTGCGTATAGTAGTTGCTATCGTTCAAGTTCGTCAACGAACCGAAGAAACGAATATAGCCGTCCGTTTGATAGGTATCCTTGTTGTAGATACCGTTTGCATTCTTTTCTACGTCAAAATTGGAAAGGTGCACGTACTTGGACGCAGAGCCTTCACCCTTTGCTTGTGCGAAATATTCCGCAATAGACATACCCGCTTCGTCGAACAACGCCTTGGGCGCGATATACGTACCCGTCTTGATATTGCTTTCGCCGTACTTCGCTACGAGCACGTTATAGCTATCCAAGCCGATTCTGCTTTCGAAACGAATACCGTAATTGCCGTCGTTCGTGATACGAACTGCCGCACCGCGAATCGTTTCAAATACCACCACGTCGTTAATCACAACCGTCGTCGTTTCGCTTACGGTCACGCTGTCGCCTGCGTAATAGCTTTGCCCGTTAATCGTCCACACCAAAGGACTCAAAACACTATCACTCGAGCTAATTGCATTTGCAAGATATTCTGCGTTAATCACTTGTTCGCCGCTAAATCGGTTAGAAAGGATCGTTTCGCCGTATTGCACCGTGACAACCACGGGCAACGAATCATGGAATAAACCGTCGTAGAAATAATGCGTAGTCGCGGGAAGGCTCGAATCAAGGAACTTTGTTCCTTCTTCAATCGTTACCGTGTAGATATCCGCTTGCGCAACGCCGCTATACGGAATATAGAAATATACGTATCCTTGCGCCGCGTTATAGCTAATATACGCGCCTTCAATATCCTTTGCAGGCACGCCGTTTACCTTGAATTTCGAACCGATATCAAGATACTTCGTCGCCATGTTCGACGCAACCGCTTGGCCGCTACTCAAAGTTTGATCATACTTGAACAAACCGCAGAAACCGTTTACAGGCGTACCCGTTTGGCTTTCTTGCCCATAAATGCTGCCATAACCGTTGTAGTCAAAGTTGTTCCAACTGATTTCCACAAAGGAAACGGAGTTATAAGCGGGAGCCGTTTCCGACCACGAGCCGTTGAAATAAAGCGTCACGCCAGAGAGTACGTGGCCGTAAATTTCCGTGCCTTCTTCAATCGTCAAAACTTCACACGTAGGAACGTAGATAAACAAATGCCCGGAGATCAAGCACACGTATGCCCCTTCCGCATCCTTCAAAGGCACGTCGTTAATGCGAATCTTATTGCCCGCATCACCATCCGCCGCAACCAAGTTCGTCATATTCGTATAAGAACCTTGATTATCCTTGATACGATTATTTTCAGTATTCGTAGGTACGAAGTAATTGATTAATACTAAATTGCCTTTCGACAAATCAAACAATTCGGCATACTCTTCCGGACCATAATAAATATTATCCTTCCAAGCGATGCCCGAATAGGTTGCCGCCGTCCACGTTCTATAATCGCTAGGCTTTTCCGTCGTCCATACGCCGTTTACGAGATAAACCGTTGCCGCGCCGAGCGTGAAGGTTTCGCCGTATTTATTCACAACCGTTGCGCCTTCCGCAATTTCAAACGTAGGGTGCGAATAACCGTTGTAGCCTGCTTCGAGCTTGCTACCATTAATCCAGAACAACAATTGATCTATGCCCCAAAGTGCAGCAGCTTGCGCTTCGCCGTTGATCGTGATACCCGTCGAGCTTGCCGCCATAATTTGTTCATCTGCCGTCGTGAACCCATTTGCGTTATAACGCAAGGATACGCCGTAATAGTTGCCGTTTGCAAGGTGGTATGCCTGACCGATCGAGATAAAATCGGGGTTATAATTCTTTTCTAAAACCACTTCCCAAACGCCGTTCTTCAATACGAGCTTCACCGCGCCAAGGGATTGCGTTGCAAAGGGCGTGCCTTCTTCAATCTCAAAGACTGCGTCTTCTACGAGATCCGCTTCGGGAATCGCAAAATAGAAATGGTTATTGCCGTGCGCATACGAAATGCTATATGCAGTATTGCTTGC
>JAZTWL010000065.1:0-4588 GCA_045635845.1 Candidatus Scatosoma sp.
CACCGTTTGACGGCTCTTGCGCTCCGCTTCACTCGTGACGGCGCAGGTGTTGATTACGTACAAATCCGCTTTTTCCATTTCACGGGAAACTTGAAAGCCCATTTCTTCCAAACCGCGAATTATCGATCCGCTTTCCACGTCGTTGACTTTGCAACCAAGCGTATAAACCACAGCTTTCATAATTTCCCCCTTTCCGTTTTCCAACGGGTATTTTTTCTAACTCTTATCTCAATTCGCCCAAGTGGAACATGACCACGCTCGTCAAAGCAACCGCCGCCGTTTCCGCGCGCAAAATGCGCTTACCGAGCGTTATGGACGCATAGCCGAGCTTGCTTGCAAGCTCTTCTTCCGCACGAGAGAAACCGCCCTCGCTACCGATCACGATTGCCGTATCCCCGCTCAAATTCGCCACGTCGCTCTTGCTTTCCGTTGCAAATTCACACGCAAAAAGCTTGTTTGGATAATCCTTCGCCCATTCGAGCGCCTTTTCAAGCGTATCAAAATATTCCATTTTCGGCGCGGTAGCGCGAAGACATTGCTTTGCCGCTTCCTTCGCCACCTTATTCAAGCGTTCGAGCTTATTCGCATTCATATACGCCGACGAATATTCCGACGAGAACACGCCGATTTTCTTCACGCCGAGCTCTACCGCCTTTTGCACGATAAATTCGTTCTTGTCCGCATTTTTCAAGTACCCGAAAAGCAAGCAAACGTCCGCGTTGGCTTCCCTTTGCCCCACTTCTTCGCGCACAACGTTCAAAAGCATACGCTTCTTTTCCACCGTCGCAATCACAGCGGTATATTCCTTGCCGCTATTATCCAGCAAAATCACTTCGTCGCCCACGGCAAGACGGAGCACGTTCTTCGCGTGCTCGAATTCTTCCCCGATAAGCTCCGTCGTCTCTTCAATTTCGTCCACAAAAAAGCGCTTCAATCCAGACATGGCGTTCCCTTTCTCTTATCTATGCTTCAATACGAGCGCAAACCACTCGCCCTTTCTTCTTTCGAATACTACTTGCATCCCCACTGCTTCGTACGCCGCTTTCACCATTTCCAAACGACTTTCAATAATGCCGCTCAAAATGAGCACGCCGTCCTTTTTCAGGTTTTTAGGAATAGAAGGCGCAAGCATTTTAAGCACTTCGCCCGTGATATTCGCCATCATAACGTCCCCTTGCACGTCGGTGTTTTCCAAAAGGTTGGAATGTGCCACCACCGTCTTTTCCGCAACGCCGTTGAGCGCGCTATTATGAAGGGAGCTTTCCACAGCGATCGGATCAATATCCGTCAAATACGCCTTCGCCGCGCCGAGCTTGATTGCGGAAATCCCCAAAATACCGCTACCGCAGCCTACGTCAATGCACACAGATTCGGGCGTGATATATTCTTGCATCAATTCCACGCACATGGACGTCGTTTCGTGTTCGCCCGTACCGAATGCCATATTCGAATCGAGCAACACCACCTTTTCATCCGCCGTTGGCTCGTACGCAATCCATTCGGGCACGACAACGATCGAGCCAAGGTGAATGGGACGGAAATGCTTTTTCCACACGTCGATCCAATCGTCACCATCCACGGTACGCTTGGTATCTTCCAACGTACCGAAGGGAATAAAGCCTTCGCTACGCTCCTTCGCATCCGCAACGTCCTTCAAAATGGCAGGGATCGTTTCCCCCGCAATATCTTCCGCCACATAGCACTTTACAAGTACGTCGGACGGCTTATCGGACATCAAGCCTTCTTCAAGTTCGTCGTCCATATAATCCCAAAACGTGCTTTCCTTCGCCGTTTGAAGCGCGATAATATCCGCGCGATCGCAAATCGTCACGCCGTAATCGGTGTACTGCCACATAATATCGGAAAGGATTTCACTTGCTTCCGTCGTCGTATGAATCGTCAATTCAATATATTTCATTTGCTGCACCTCACGGCTATTATTATACCACACCGCCGCCCGTTTTGCAAGTGTTTCTCAAAGAAAAACGCATCGCGAGATTCACTCGCGCGGGGTCCCTGTTCATTTTATCGATTATTTAACGTTCTTGTACAAAGGCCCGTAAGCTTGACAAGCACGATAATCTTGACCTTCCTTATCCATACCGAACGCATTCCAAGAAGCGGGACGATAAATATCGTCTTCGGGTACGTTGTGCATACATACGGGAATACGGAGCATGGAGCACATGGTGATCAAATCCGCGCCGATATGCCCATAAGAGATCGCGCCGTGGTTTGCACCCCAGTTATTCATCACTTCGTACGCCGTCTTGAACGCGCTGCCTTCCTTACCGTCGCAACGGGGCGCGAACCAAGTGCAAGGCCACGTGTAGTCCGTTCTTGCCCAAAGCTTATGCGTCACTTCGTCGGGAATACCCACCGTCCAGCCTTCCGCAATTTGCATTACGGGGCCAAGACCTTTTACCATGTTCAAACGGATCATGGTGCAAGGCATTTCCGTCTTCGTCACGAAACGAGACGAATAACCGCCGCCGCGGAAATAGCCAAGATCGGCATACGGCCACGTCGTTGCTTTCATGCAAGCATCGATATCCGCATCCGTCATTTCCCACCACTTCTTCATGACAGCGTTACCGTTTTCGTCCTTCGCTTCACCGCAAGCGTCCACACAGCAAGCACCCGAGTTGATAAGGTGAATAAAGCCGTCCGAATCCTTCGCCTTGCCTTCCACTTCATAGCCCGTCACGCGCTTGATTGCGTCGCCCGACCAGTACGTACGAACGTCTGCGAACATTTGCGCTCTGCCCGTAAGGAGCTTCATGAACAACATGGAAACGCCGTTAAGCGTATCGTTTTCGGTTGCCAAAATGTACGGTTCACGCGCGCCGTTCCAATCGAACGTGGAGTTCAAAATGGATTCGGGGAAGTCGCAGTTGGGATAGAAATCCGTCCATTGACGTTGACCTTGGAAACCTGCGGCAATCGCGTTGTGACCAACCATTTCTTCTTCCGCACCAACGGGAAGGTTGGGATTGCCGTTCATAAGATCTTTGATAATGCACGCCATCTTCGCCGTGAATTCCCAATCCTTCGCCTTTTCTTCGGGGGTGCGTTGCATATTTTCGGGGTTCTTATCGAAATCGGAATTGCACTTTGCTTTGATCCAAGCAAGCGCCTTTTCGTATTCAGCCGCATCATAGATACCTTCCGTCATACGGCGGATAATTTCCACTTCGTCCACGGATTCTACGCGCATGCCAAGATATTCTTCAAACATTTCTACGTTCACAATCGAGCCTGCTATACCCATACAAATCGAACCGATTTGAAGATAGGATTTACCGCGCATCGTCGCAACCGCTACCGCGCAACGCGCAAAACGCAAAATCTTCGCGGAAACGTCTTCGGGAATGGACGTATCATCCAAATCTTGTACGTCATGACCGTAAATACCAAACGCGGGCAAACCTTTTTGTGCGTGACCTGCCAAAACTGCCGCAAGGTAAACTGCGCCGGGACGTTCCGTACCGTTAAAGCCCCACACCGCTTTGATCGTGTTGGGATCCATATCCATCGTTTCACTGCCGTAGCACCAGCAAGGGGTAACGGTGAGCGTAATATCTACGCCTTCCTTTTTGAACTTGTCCGCACAAGCAGCCGCTTCCGCAACGCGGCCGATCGTCGTATCTGCGATAACAACTTTTACGGGTTCGCCGTTGGAATAGAATACGTTTTCGGAAATGAGCTTCGCCGCATTCTTCGCCATGTTCATGGTTTGCACTTCAAGGCTTTCACGTACCTTCAAAGGTCCGCGTCTGCCGTCGATCGTGGGTCTAATACCGATTACGGGATAGCTCCCGATAAGTCTAGATTGTGCCATAAAATTTATTTCCTCCCTAAAAGGTTTATTCACTGTATATCATTATACAATATTCCCTACGGGAAATCAAGTACCTTTTGAAAAAAAGTACTCCGCTTTTCCCGATTTTTTTCCATAAAAAGGACAAGGACAAACAAAAAACGGGGCTAAAGCCCCCCCTTCTCTTTTTTAATACGGTTTTTTGCCGTAGAGCGCTTCCACGCTGTCGGCATACCGTTTCATGCGATCGCATTGTTTCATTTCAAAATCGCTATCCAACTTCTCAATTTGCTTCTTTTGTTCCTTGGAAAGCTTGGTAGGCACTTCGACGAGCACCTTGATGATCAAGTTTCCCACTTCTCCGCGCGCCGAGCGAATACCCTTGCCGCGAATGGTGAACACCGTTCCGTTTTGCGTGCCTTCGGGAATGGTGAAATCGATTGCATCGTCCACGGTGGGCACTTTCACCACGCCGCCGAGCGCCGCCGTCTTGAAGGAAATGGGCAATTCCAACAACAAGTTGAAATGATCCCGCTTCAAAATCTTATGCGGTTCTACGTGGAAATAGATATATAAATCCCCCGCCTGACCGCCGTGCGGAGCCGCTTGCCCCATGCCGCGCTTTTTCATATAACTGCCGTTATCCACACCCGCGGGAAGATCGATGGAAATCGTCGTTTCCTTGCGTTGGAAACCGCGGCCCTTACAATCAGGACACTTTTCCTTAATCGTTTTACCACTGCCGCCGCAATCAGGACAAGGCATTTG
>JAZTWL010000066.1:0-12881 GCA_045635845.1 Candidatus Scatosoma sp.
AGAGCTTGGAAATCTCGTATTTCGTGAAACGATCGAGCCGCTTTAAGCCTTCTTGCACCAAGTACGCCACGTTTTCCGCTTGATCTTGATTCATCTTCCTAGGGAAGGGAAAACTTGCAAAATTTCTTGCCAAACGAATGCGCGTAGAAACGACGATCGATTTAATTTTTTCGGAAAATTCTACGGAGCGATCCATACGAATTCCTCCTCAATTTCCAGCTTTTGTTTCATCGTGGAAAGCTTATACGCGTATTCCTTCGCCGCGTCAAACTTGCCTTCGCTTTGCAATTTTTGAATGATCAAAGTCAATTCATTGCATTGACGTTCCAAGCGGTCTTGCTTGGCCTTCACTTCTTTTTTGACGTCTTCGTCGAAATATTGCCCTATATCCGCCGCATTTTCCATATCGAGCGGGGGCGTTTTCCCACAATGCGCCTTGCGTTGACCTTGCATCTTCACAATCGACGGCATCAACGATTTTTCCATCATACGATAGCAATACCCGCAACCGACAATTTTGCTCTTACGATATTCTTCCAACGTCGTTTCACAATACGGACAAGTGGTGAACGAGCCTTCTTCTACCGCCGCTTTCTCGTCCAAAAAGAGCTTTTGATAGCAAAGCATGCAATAATACGAAATCGTTCTTTTGCCGTTCTTTATTTCCACGTACGACATAGTGGCGTCGTTTTTCTTGCAGCTGCAGCAAGACATGGCTCTCCCCCCTTTTTATTCTTTGATAAACTCTTCTATTTCGGCTTTGCGTTTCTTCTTCTTGCGGAACAAGGAACGGAAGAACACCCAAAGCACGTCCAATATTTGAAGGGGCGGCCCTAAAAGGAAAATCAACCCCACCGCGTCATAGTTGTTGCCTAACCGAATCGAAACGTATTTCGACGTGAGATAAATGCAAAAAATCGTCGCCCAAATAATAATCGTCACCGAAATGAAATTCAAGGTGCGGTACTTCCAAATACAAGCAAATACGAGCAAGACGATTGCATTCACGGGCACGGCGTAGAAGAAGGCAAGCCACCAATCCCCCGCCGGACCAAAAATCTTCATTACGACGTAGAAAAGCGTAGCGGCAAGCCAAATAATCACGCTCGACAAAAGCAAAACGAGCGCGTGCAAACCATGTTCCTTCGCCTTCGGACGAACAGGATCGCCGCTTTTCACCAAATCGTTCAAGGTGATGCCGAATAATTCCGCCATTTGCATCAACGTATAGACGTCGGGCGCGCCGTTGCCTGATTCCCACTTGGAAATCGACTTATCGGAATAATTAATTTTCTCCGCAAGCTCCGCTTGCGTCATTCCCGATAACTTGCGGTAAAATATTAAATTTTTTGCAATTCTTTCGTTAATTTCGATATTATTAGCCATATTACTATCATACCACCTTTCCGCATTTTCGTCAAGCGCCTTTTCGCATTTTTCCCGCTTTTTTCCTACATTATTTATTCGCCCGCACGTATGAGCGCACTCTCCCACGCGCGCAAGCATAAAGAAAAAACGCCAAAAATGGCGTTAAAAAGTGAAAATGGGCGTACCATGTACGCGTTGAACAAAAAAACGAGCCTTTTTCAAGGCTCGTTTTGCATTGTCTAAAACGCTATTCTATTTTTTAGTATGCGCGCGCGTAAACGATTACGTGTTTTGCTTTTTCGCCACAAACTGCGCACTTTTCCGCTTCTTCGCCTTCCGCAAATACACGAGCCGTTGCGCCCGTTTCTTCCTTAATCTTGTCTTCACAAGCACGGCAACCGCACCAACCCGCTTTTACGAAGTTGCCCGCATCCACGCCCGCAAGAATACCTTGCATATCGTCCGCATAAACGATACGGCTATCACGGCGCTTTCTCGCGCTTTCAAGCATATCCTTTTGCACGGTGTTGAGCAATTCCTTAATGCTTTCCGCCGCATTTTCCAAAGGCATTTCCATCTTTTCAAGCGTATCGCGACGAGCGCAAAGCATTTTACCCGCTTCAATGTCGCGAGGACCAAGCTCGATACGTACGGGCACGCCCTTCATTTCCCATTCGTTGAATTTCCAACCGGGACTATTGTCCGTCGCATCAAGCGTCACGCGGATACCCGCTTTTTCAAGCGTAGCCTTCAATTCTTCACACTTTTCGATTACGCCGCCCTTTCTTGCCGCGATCGGTACGATTACGCATTGAATAGGCGCTACAACGGGAGGAAGCGCAAGACCGCGTTCGTCGCCGTGCGTCATAATGATTGCACCGATCAAACGGGTGGAAACGCCCCACGACGTCGTGTACGCCGTTTGCAAAACGCCTTCGCTGCCAAGGTATTGAATATCGAACGCTTTTGCGAAGTTTTGGCCGAGATAGTGAGACGTACCTGCTTGCAAGCTCTTACCGTCGCGCATCATTGCTTCCATGGTGTAGGTTGCCACCGCGCCTGCAAACTTTTCTTTTTCCGTCTTTCTACCCGTCAAAACGGGGATTGCAAGACAATTTTCCGCAAATTCCTTATAGCTTTCGAGCATAGCAAGCGTTTCTTCTTCCGCTTCCGCTTGGCTAGAGTGTGCCGTATGACCTTCTTGCCACAAGAATTCGCTCGTACGAAGGAAAGGACGGGTGGTCTTTTCCCAACGCATTACGTTGCACCATTGATTCACCTTCAAGGGCAAATCACGATAGGATTGCACCCATTTCGCCATCATCGTGCCGATAATCGTTTCGGACGTAGGACGGATTGCCAAGGGTTCTGCAAGTTCTTCACCGCCCGCGTGCGTGACAACTGCCACTTCCGGTGCAAAACCTTCTACGTGTTCCGCCTCCTTCGTGAAATAGCTCATAGGAATGAGCAACGGGAAATACGCATTTTCCACGCCGCGTTTTTGGAAACGCGCGTTCATTTCCTTTTGGATATTTTCCCAAATCGCGTAGCCGTAAGGACGGATAACCATCGTCCCTTTTACAGGGCCGTAGTCTACGAGTTTCGTCTTCAATACGACGTCGGTGTACCATTGCGGAAAGTCCGCATTCACGTCCGCAATTTGTTCTACGAATTGATTTTCTTTCGCCATAATTACTCCCTTTTCCCTATATATAGGGAAACTCTATTTTCTCTCTAACATTTTCCATAAATAAGGCGGAGAACGCGTCTCCGCCTTTCTATGGGTATAATTGCTTATTCTTATTCTTTCGATTCGTTAATCGGCGTTTCGAAGATCTTGTTGCAACGAGGGCAACGGTGATAACGAACACCCAAGGTGATTCTCAACGTCTTATTGCAAGTGGGGCATTTCAATTCCGCCTTTTCTTCTTGCACTTTCGTTGCATCGGGACGGGGCATTGCAGGGGGCACGATTTCCCCTTCGGGGTTGCTCGAATACAAGATAGGCGGGTAGCCCATATCCCAGTAGCCGTCTTCCTCTTCTTCCCACTTGTTGCCAGGGAAATGGGGCATATGACGCATAATCACTTCCGCAACGAAGATTACGAATGCAATCGCCGCAAGGTAGATGGAATTCTTATCCACGCCCTTTTCGATGTGCATGAACATAGAACCGCCAAATTCAAAGAATTGCACTTCGCCGAATATGTATCTGCAAACAGCCGTTGCGCCAGCCGTGAGCAATACGAAGAATGCGAAAATTCTATAATTCTTCATGCCGCTTGCGTTCGGGCCTTGCATACTAAATTCGCTAATGCCCGTCGCGTGCTTCACGAGCACGATAAGCCAAATTGCCGTAAACACTTGCAACGCAAGGGATACGTACGCCAAGAGTTCGCCCTTCACGTAGTTATCAAAGCTGTTTTCTTGGAGCAAGGGTTCGATTACGCCGTGCAACGAGCAAGCTTCCAAGAAGAAATACATCATGCTGAATACTGCCGCAAGTTGCAACAAGTTGCGAACGAAAGGAAGGACTCTGCCGATAATTCTCTTTTCTTCCACAAGGTTGCCCTTGGAATCTGCCGCAAAGTAGCTTGCCTTGCCGCCGATAATACCGCAGAAGAAGTGCAAGAAAAGCCCGCCGCCTACTGCTGCATAGAAGGGCCAAAGCACATCCATCTTACCGCAAAGGATATACATAATAAAATGGAAACTAATGATCGAAGCAAGCGAGCCCGAGAAGATATTTCCAAGGTCTTCCATCGCGTAAACGTTACGATTGAAGCTGTACGTTCTACTACCCTTCTTCTTGAAGAGCCAATTAAGCTTGGAAAGCGCTTTCAAAACGTTGATTGCAATGCCGAAAAGCATCAAGCCGTAAAGACTTGCATTTACCAACGTAATGATTTGCTCAATCGTATCGAGATTCTTGAAGTTTTCCATTTTGAACTCGCGCCAAAATTCCATTACGCCAAGGGGCGCAAGCGCGGATTCAAACAACGGCAAACAAGCAACTGCCGCAAGCGCCAAAATTGCAAAGAAATAGATCATACCAATGAACTTTGCTCTTGCGTGCGTACTCGCAATTCTCTTTTTCAAATAGAGACCTTGTTGACTGGGTACGCTTTTCTTTACCTGTTTTCTCATGATAAACTACCCTCCGTTTTTTTTACCTACATATTCTCTTTTCCTAAAAGGAAACAGCGGAAAATTTCCGCATTTTTCAAGATTTGTATTATTATAACCTTTTTTCAAAGAATTGTCAATATCATTTCCAAATTATTTTTAAGAAAAATAAAGAAAATTCTTCGTTAGATTGCCTTTGTAAGCTTCGCCTTATTTTGCGAAGATTTCCTTGTATTTCTCAATGCACTTGTTGATACTGTCCATTGCTTCGTCGCGGTGACAAATTTCCTTCACCGTCGTTTGCTTATGCTCAAGCGACTTGTACACTTCAAAGAAGTGCATCATTTCGTCGAACACGTGC
This sequence comes from Candidatus Scatosoma sp., assembly GCA_045635845.1. Classification (GTDB taxonomy): domain Bacteria; phylum Bacillota; class Clostridia; order Christensenellales; family Borkfalkiaceae; genus Scatosoma. Next base: position 4,856 of record JAZTWL010000066.1, read on the forward strand.
TTGGGCAATTCGTGCACGTCGTAATAATTATTATACGTGGGATCACCGAAAGGAATTGCAACGATTTTTTCGTCGAGCGAACCGCCGTCGATCATCTTGATCACGCCAATCGGGAAACAACGCACGAGCGTTGCGGGATAAATTGCCTCGTTGCATAAAACGAGCACGTCCAAAGGATCTCCGTCATCCGCAAGCGTTCTAGGGATAAAACCGTAGTTTGCAGGATAAACCGTGGACGTATAAAGCACGCGGTCAAGCTTCAAAAGCCCCGTTTCTTTATCGAGTTCGTATTTCGCCTTGCAACCCTTGGGGATTTCGATATACGCTTCAAAACTCTTTGCCGTGATACGCGAAGGGTCAATATTGTGCCAAATATTCATATCCAAACCTCACTTCATATCATAGATATGCGCCTATTTTAGCACATTTTTTAGAAGAATGCAAGAATACGACGATAGAAAATAAAAAAATCCGCAAAAAAAATGCAGATTTTTTTATTCAACGCGTACATGTCCCGTCTATTTTTATAATTTCAACGCGTACATGGTAGGCTCATTTGATATTTTAACGGATATTTTCCAACGCCGTACACCTTTGCAACTCGCACGTAAGGAGCTTGCGACGGAATAGCGAGAACTTCGAGCGTCTCTCGTGATAATTCACGAAACCGAGCGGCTCATTTCAACGCCAAAAAAAGGACGCCCTTTGGACGTCCTCTTTTGTGAAGAGTGAACAATTTGTACCCCTATCTAATTTTAAGGAATGAGTTGAACTCCTGCTATATATTATTTGTCTGTAACCCTATTTGTAAATGGAGTTATGAAATTTTTAGGGTTACATATTCCCTTTTGGGCTATCCTCCTTTATAATCTATACACCGGTTAATTTGTTATAATTTATTAAGGAGTGTTACAAATGAAACAAAAGCAACCTAATAAACTAATTCGTAAATGCTGTTCTGCTTACAAAAGCGGAACAACCGTTACAGCTCTCTCAAATCGATTCAATCCATCGATTGTAATGCAAATTCCCCTTTGGAGATGAAACTTTACACTTTAGAAAAACTATACGAAAAATACAACGCACACGCAATGTGCGAGCTTTGCAGGTTTTGCGCGGTACTTTTTACAACCATATTCTTCGTAATAAAAGAGATAATACTTGGTACGCTACTACAAAAGTAAAGATTTGTCAATTCCTCAAACAAAAATATACGCGCCCCCATAGGAGCGCGCTTTTCCTTTAATCCTTATTACAATAAAATCCAGTAGACGGAGCTGCACCAGGCTCTCTACCAACCGAAGTGTTATCCGCTCGGCGATTTCTAAGCTCAAGAATAGGGCTAGGCGCAATCTGATAACGATAATCCGCTCCCCGTTTAGAGATAAACGTTTCAACCACGCAATGCGAAGGTACAATTTGCGTGGTAGGATTGATAATGCTTTGGAAGCGGAAGAAATCCGCATCGGAAGGCAAATCCTTAACGCGCATATACCCATCTTTCACGGACGTGTATTGCACCGTATCCCCAAGTATTTTTCGCACGTAATCAATATTTTGATGCAACGAAATGGGAGCGGGAAACTCACCGTCTTTAATAACTTCTTGCCAATCCTTGCACTCATACTTTTTCAAAAGCTCCGCCGCCTTATGCAAATGCGAGATTTCCATTTCAAGATTCTCTTCCCAGAGCCCTTTTACATACGGATCGGTCTCCGTCATATAGCACGACCAATACAAATAACATTCGCAATATTCATGCCACAATAGCATTTCCAGCCACGTCGCATTGGGGTCCATCAAAGATTCGTAATGCGTAACGTGTTCTTCCTCGACAAGGGCTATTTCTTGATAGAGTTTCCGCCCCATATCCGTACAAGCAAAATTCGTTACGTTCATATAATAGTTCATCGTCTGTTGTTCCGCAGCAGTAATTATCATTGTATTGAGCACCGTCTGCACATCAGAGTTTTTCGCATCAATACTACGACGAACGTTATCCATGGGATACCGATGATGCGCAATCGTTGGACGGCCAGGCATAATTTCCGTATAGCGACCAACCAACCATTCCGCCGCCACGCCCTGCTCCATTTCCAAGAGGTTTGCATAACGGTATAAATGGTCGAAATCTTCTAAAAGCGCAAAATCCAACGCTGTCTTTACGTTACAATCAAGCTCCCGTTTGGCGAGCTCTGCCGTTAAATCTACTGCGAGTTGTTCATAACCGATAGTATGTTCTAATACCGTCTCGTTGATTGGTTTTAGCAGGGAAATTTTCAGCTGCTGTTGTTTTTCCACTTCACGCGTCAACGCAAGCGCGCGGCGAAGATCGTTATCATCCGTATGACGGGCAAACTGATGCGAGAACCAATTCGCCTCAAACTCTGTACCGTTCATCAAAATAATACGCGTTTTTGTATACGGATCAACCTCACGCTTATTATAGGATTTTGGATACAACTGTTTCCAATTCTGCAATGATTTTTCAATAGATTTCGCTTTTTCTTTAAACGGATTCAATGGGAAGCCCTCCTAAAAATGTTTTCCATTTTAGAGTATGCCCATTGCCAATTTTTTGTATACAAAAACGGCTGCCGAATTTTCAACAACCGTTTTGCTTTACCTTCCGACACAAAAGACTTTTACGATAAAGAGCAAGTTTGACTTAAAAATCATCTCAACAATTCGATGTTTTCCGACCAAACGAAGTATGGATTAGTGATGCTAGCTGTTTTCGCTTTAATAATAAAAATTATTATATTTGCGGCGTCCTTGATTTATATGCAAGACGGATAGTTTCTTATCGTATCGGAAAAAGCAATAGCAAAAATCTAGTCCGTAGTACATTTAAAATGGCCTATAACGAACGAAAACCCCCTTTATCTTTAATGTTCCATACTAACCGCGGCAGTCCGTATCGTTCCAAAACCATGCGTGATTATCTTCAAAAGTTAGGTGTCAAACAATCTTTTTCACGGGTATATGTTCCATACGATAATTCTGTCGTTGAATCTTTTTTTGCTTCTTTGAAACGAGAAGAGCTATATAGAACAAAATACCGTTCTGAAAATGAATTCAAAACGGCAGTAGATAATTATATGACTTTTTACAATTTCAAACGTCCACATTACAAGAACCAATACAAGACACCTGATAATAAAGAGCTTGATTATTATAAGAAACAAATGGAATTCAACGATTACAAAGATTAGAAACTGAGGGTTCAGATTCAATCTTTTTTATTTTTACATTTTCGATTTTTAACTTTTTTGATTTTTATGTCTAATTAAAATTTGAAATTAAAAATCGCTACATCCCTTGAAAAATAAGGGAAAAACATAAACCGTCTATCGACATCCAAACCAAAAGGGTTCAGATTTCAATAGACGGTTCATATGGCGCAGAAGACGAGATTCGAACTCGTGCTACGGTTTTCCCATACTACTCCCTTAGCAGGGGAGCCCCTTGAGCCTCTTGGGTACTTCTGCAACGGCTCAATTACTTTCTTCTTATTCAAAAGCTATACTACTATACCACATTTTTTTTGCATTGTCAAAGCTTTTTGCGCGAAAAATACGAAAAAATTTCTTTTTTTATTTTTTCCCCTTTTCTTCGCGCGCCGTAAAAGTTTTTTGAGAAAATATTCTCAAATACTTGACGGAATTTTCGCAATCGTTTATAATAAAACCGTTGAAAAAATAAAAAATTACGGAGCGTATGCACTATGAAAGTAATCATCACGGAAAACTACGACGAAATGAGCAAAAAAGCCGCGGAAATCTTGATTGATCTCGTTAAGAAAAATCCCAACGCTATTCTCGGCCTTGCAACGGGCTCGAGCCCTATCGGCACCTATCAATATATGGCGAAAGACTGCAAGGAAAACGGCACGTCCTATAAGAACGTTTCCACCGTCAACCTCGACGAATACGTTGGTCTTACCGCCGATCACAACCAAAGCTACGCATACTTTATGCGTACCAACCTTTTCGATCATATCGACATTAATCAAGCAAACACCAACCTTCCTTGCGGCAGCGCACCCGATGCGCAAAAGGAATGCGATCGCTATAACGCGCTCCTTGAAGAAATGAAGCAAGACGTGCAAGTGCTTGGTCTTGGCTCGAACGGACATATCGGTTTCAATGAACCTAACACCCCCTTCGATTCCGTCACCCACCTTGTAGATCTCACCGAAAACACGATTAAGGACAATTCCCGTCTTTTCAACTCCATCGACGAAGTGCCCCGTCAAGCGCTTTCGATGGGTATCAAGAACATCATGCAAGCGAAATCCATCCTCATGGTAGTTTCTGGCAAAAACAAAGCGGAAGCCGTAAAAGGCATGGTAAAGGGCGAAATTACCCCCGCACTTCCTGCATCCGTTTTGCAACTTCACCCCTTCGTGACGATCATCTGCGATAAGGACGCTGCAAGCTTGCTTTAATCGTTTTTTCGATTGCAATAATCAACTTTTTCTATACGACTCGTCAAACCGCCGAAAATGCCTTTTTCGGCGGTTATTTTTTTGTACAGCCATAAACTTTTTACGCGTGCGCGACAAAATATTAATTCATTTTATAGATAAAACGTTTGCATTTTTTTCGTTTTTATGATAAAATGGCTATGCTGCGAAATGTTTGCAGTTTTGAAAAAATAGAAAAATTTTAAGTGAAAGGTAAATCAGATTTGATTTTCGTTTCTAGGAGGTAATTATGAAAATGTTTAAGAAATTGGCAGGTCTTTGCCTTGCGCTCACCCTTTGCGTTGGTCTTGGCGCAATCGCAAGCTGCGGCGGTTCTTCCAAGGACGGCGATACGTCCACGACGAGCGAAGCTCCCGCACCCGCAACGAAGTATGAAGTGACCGTACTCAACGCAGACGGTACGTCCGCTACCGACGTGAAAGTGCAATTCTGCGCAGTGAACGCAGACGGTACGCTTGGCGCTTGCTACGCGCCCGTAGCTGTGGATGCAAACGGCGTTTGTGCATACAGCCCTATGGGTTTCCCCGGCGTTGGTATCTATGAAATTCACGTACTTGATAGCTTGAGCCAACCCTTGGAATTGGCTGAACACGTTGTGACGGAAGCAACGTTCGGCGAATACACCGTTACCTTGGCGGCATAAATAAGAAAAAATAATTTTTTGGAGTTATTATGAAGAAAATCTTTAAGAAAATCACGTGGCTTTCCGCGATCATGACCCTTTGCTTGGGCCTTGGCGTTGCGGCAAGCTGTGGCGGTGGCGGTGGCAAGGACGGCGATACGTCCACGCCCACTACGAGCGAAGGCGCAGGCAGCGAAAGCGTAGTGCCCGGTACAAGCGAAGATCCTGGCACGAGCGAAACGCCCGATGAAGAATACGCTTATGCGTATAGAGTTTCCGTTCAAACTTCGACGGATTTCGGTCTTGGCGGCGTTACCGTGCACCTTATGGACGTATGGACGGACGAAATCGTTGCAACGGAAAGAACGAACTCTTCCGGTTTTGCTTACTTCATGGAAGAAGACGTTGAACCTGCGGAATACGTAGTCGTTATCGAAGACATGAAGGAAGGCTATCAATTGCGCGATCCCGACGCAATCGTCTACACCCCCGATTGGAGCGGCGAAACGCTTATCGTTATCGCTGAACCTACGGGTGAATTGCGCGGCGATTCTATCCCCAACGGTACGAGATACTCCTTGGGTGACGTTATGCACGATTTCACCGTGACGACGTCGGACGGCAAAACGCTTACCCTTTCCACCCTTTTGGAAACGAAGGAAGTAGTGCTTTTGAACTTCTGGGCAACGTGGTGCGGTCCTTGCGAAATGGAATTCCCTGCAATCGATAACTCGATCATGTTCTCCCCCTACGACGAAAAAGTAGCGGTAATTGCAATCAGCGTTGACGACAGCCGTCAAACCGTTGCTACCTACAAACAAAACAAAGGTCTTTCGATCGATATGGTTGGCTTGGGCGACGACGGCGGACTCGTTTCCACCTTCTACTCGGGCGTTGTTCCCGTATCCATTATGATCGACCGTTACGGCGTTCTCACCTTCTACCACGAAGGCTCTATGACGGAAGCGAAGGATTTCCAAGAACGTTACGATCGTTTCATGGGTGAAGATTACGAACCCACCGTTATCAAAGGCAGCGTCATCGGTCCTGACGGCGACGAAATACTAGAACGTATTGAAGTGCCTGCGGAAATCATGGATAAAGCACCTACGCTCACGGGCGTTGCAAACGTTTTAGGCGGCGAAGGCTTCACCTATCGTTGGCAAGCAAAAGGCGTTGTGACGAGCGAAGACGAAGGCTACGATCCTTACACCTGGCCTTGGCTTATGAGTTCGGACGGCGAATACTTGGAAGCAAGCAACCATAACGTTGCTTATTCCTACGCAACCTTGTACGTAGATTTCTACGCGGAAGCAAACACGGTGCTCGCATTCGATTATAAGCTTGGCTCGGAAGAAATGTACGACGAATTTATCGTATTGATCGACGGCGTTCCCATCTATCAACTTTCGGGTAACTATGCGAACAGATGGAACACCTGCCACGCATACGTATTTAGAGAATTCGAAGCCGGCGAACACGAAATGGTGCTCATGTACAACAAGAGCCTTTCCACCAACGCGTACGGCGATCTCGTATACATCAAGAACATGCGTTTCATCGACGTGGAAGATATTGAAAGCGCACCTGGCGTTGATACGAACATCTTCCGCCACGCGGCGGCTGTGAAGGCGTCGGAAGGCGCGTCCACGCAATTCGAACGCTACATTACCCCCGTTTATAACGAAACGGACGGCTACTACCACGTAGATAGCGTTGACGGTCCTTTGCTCTTTGCGAACCTTTGGTACACCTCCCTTTGGTGCCAAGAAACGAGCCTTTGGATGCTCGCTTACAACAACTTCGTTATCATTGACGGTATCAACTACGTAAACGAAGTGGAAAACTTCGCGTGGGAAGCAAACAACAATATGTACAACCACGGCTACACGCCCGTAACCAAGGAATTGAAGAACTTGCTTGACTTGGTCGTAGAATACGTTCCCCAATACAATGCTTGGGGCGGTGAATACCACGAAAACGAATGGCTTGAACTTTGCGTTTACTACGATCACTTCGGCGATAGCGCGCCTATGAAAGATCCGATGCTCGGTATCACCTATCAAGGTGCTATTCAAATGCACGAAGGCAACAACCTTGTAAGCGTTCCCTTCCCTATCACGCCGCGTGGCTTCAAGTACAAGTTTATCCCTGAAACGTCGGGCATTTACGAAGTGAAATCTACGGGTGACAAGGATACGCTTTGCTGGCTCGTCGCAGACGACAGACAAACCTTCCTTGGCGAATACAACGATCCCTTCTTCGTGACGGGTGGCGCGGATTACAACTTCAGTTTCCGCTACTACATGGAAGCAGGCAAGACCTACTACATGCTTATGACCTTCTATGCCGTAGATGAATTTGGCACGTTCAACGTAAACATTTCTCGTGCAGGGGAAAGCTATTCCTACTTCGAAAATGCATCGAAGGGTCAATATAGCTTCAACGAAACGTCGGGCGAAGCATTCCTTGCAGACGGCGTTGCTTATACCTTCTCCGAAGACGACGGTCTTTACCACGTTGTAAACTCCGACGGCTCGCTCGGGAGAGTATTGTATCTCGACGTAAATCGTCCTACGGCTCAATTCCCTTCCATGAGTATCTACGCATACTTGCAAACGCTTGGCGAAGATACGGCGAATGACGACAACGCATTCTACGTTGACGGCGTGGACTACACGGCGCAATTGCTTGAAATCTGCGAAAGAGCGTTGGCTAACGAAGGCGATTTGAAGGGCTTTATTGCAGTTGACCAAGAAATCTACGAACTCTTGAATACGATCTTGCTTTCCGAAAAGCACGGCGGCATCCAAGATACGTGGCTCTGCGTATGCTACTACGAACGCGTACTTGGCGAAGGCGCAAAGAACCCTACCACCCCTACGCCTTTCTTATAATTCTTTCCTTGATTAAAG
>JAZTWL010000067.1:0-17179 GCA_045635845.1 Candidatus Scatosoma sp.
TGCGCGTTAAAACGAACGATTTCGTAGCCGCTTTCTTTCAAAAAATCGGCAATCGAATCCATCGTTTGCACGTTCTTGACTTTATTTACGTTGCCTAAAATCCCGACTTTCATCGTTTTCTCCTAACGTTTTATTCGAGCTCGCCCAAAGAATTTTTCTTCACGAGCAAGCGAATCGTATTCAAAATCTCTTCTTCTCGTACCGCACCATTCGCATTTTTGGAACAATACAAGACGTATTCGATATTTTTCCCTTTTCGAACGGGGGCATTCACCACACCCAAGGGATACAAACCGTTTTCCTTGGCATAGCCAAGCACCTTTTTTACAATATCCACATGCGCAACAGGCGCAACGATACCACTCTTCCCAATATGCTTATTTTCGCACTCAAATTGCGGTTTTATCAAGACGAAGGCAACCCCGTCTTCCTTTAGAATCGCGGAAATTGCGGGGAAAATCAAACGCAGGGATATAAAACTCACGTCCGTAACAACACAATCGAGTTCGTCGGCAAAATCTTTTTCCGTAAGATATCTCGCATTCGTATTTTCCATACGAACAATACGCGAATCCCCTTGCAAACGTTCATCTAAAAGACTTTCACCCACGTCGATCGCATACACCTTTTTTGCGCCGTTTTGCAAAGCACAATCGGTAAACCCGCCCGTACTCGCGCCGATATCCGCAAAAACTTTGCCTTTGCAATCGTAAGGAAAGGTCTTTAAGGCACGATCCAACTTATACCCACCGTTGGAAACGAAGCTTTCCTTTGCTTCAATAAACATGATTTCGTCCGTTTCCTTAATTTCAAGCTTGGGTTTTATGGGTTTTCCGTTTACCAAAACGAGTCCTTTTTCAATCGCTTCCGCCGCTTTCGTTCTCGAACCGAATTTTTCGGCGAAATATTTATCCGCTCTCATCCTTTTTCGTCCGCCTTAATTGGTTCTATTCAAGACGTAGTTTACAAGCTCATACAAGAAGGAAATATCCCCTTCTACGCCTTCCAAAACGGCAAGCGCATCCATGGCGCATTCCGCCGCGCGCACCTTTGCGCCTTCTAAACCATACAAGCGAACGCAAGTCAATTTATTTTCCGTTTCGTCCTTGCCGATCGACTTGCCAAGCTGCTTAAAGTCGCCTGTCACGTCTAAAATATCGTCGGTTATTTGGAAAAGTTGCCCCAAAAGCTTGCCGAATTTTTCTAAAGCAAGGTAGGATTTATTCCCCGCCAAAATACTCGCGATTGCAACGGGCGCAAGCAAGAGTTTTCCCGTCTTGTGCGCGTGAATATAGCGAAGATCTTCTTCCGTCGCTTCCTTTTTTTGTTCGGAGCATTCCATATCCGCCGACTGCCCCGCGATCATGCCGTAAATACCCGCACATTCATTCAAAAAACTAGCCGCTACGGCGTATTTTTCCCCTTTTGCACATTCTCGGAAACAAATCGCGTACGCTTCGTTGAGCAAACCGTCACCCGCCAAGATTGCATTCGCTTCCCCAAATTGTTTGTGATTGGAAGGTTTTCCGCGACGAAAATCGTCGTTGTCCATTGCGGGCAAATCGTCGTGAATCAAGGAATACGTATGAATCATTTCCAACGCCAAAGCAAATGGAAGGATTTCCTTTCTATCCAACCCCACAGCATCCGCACACGCCAACGCCAAAACAGGGCGCACACGCTTTCCGCCGTTCAAAAGGCTGTATCGAATGCTATCCCCCAAAATTGCGGGCTTCGTTTGCATTTTATCCGCATAGGCTTGCGCGTATTTTTCAAACTCCGCCAAATATTCATTGTATTGAATTTGAAATTCGTTCAAGACTCTCACTCCTTACACGCCGTCACGTAGGTATTGTACATCAACATTGTAATCGTCATAGGACCAACCCCACCAGGTACGGGGGTAATGAAGGAAGTTTTATCCTTCACGTTTTCAAAATCGACGTCCCCGCAAAGCTTACCAGCTTCGTCGCGATTGATACCAACGTCGATTACAACGGCATCTTCCTTCACCATATCTACCGTCACGAATTTAGGTTTACCAATTGCGGCAACCAACACGTCTGCATTGCGGCAAATTTCTTTCAAGTTCTTCGTTTTGCTGTGGCAAATCGTCACCGTAGCATTTGCGTTCAATAAAAGCATTGCCATCGGCTTGCCTACCGTTTCACTGCGGCCTAAAACGACTGCGTTTTTGCCTTGCAAATCAATCCCTTCCCTTTCGAGAAGTTTCATCACGCCAAGCGGCGTACAAGCAACGATTTTTTCCTTGTGTTGCATCAAAAGCCCAAGGTTTTCCGCGGAAAAACCGTCCACGTCCTTTTCAAAGGGAATGTGCGACACCGCGGCTTCGGAATCCAAATGCGCAGGCAAGGGCAACTGCAATAAAATGCCGTCCACGTTCTTATCTTGCGCAAGCTCATCCAAAAGCTTTTCCACGTCCGATTGCGATGCGTCGCAAGGCAATTCGTAGGAATAGGAACGAATACCCAACTCCCCGCAAGCCTTGATCTTATTACGCACGTAAATGCGAGAAGCCGGGTCTTCGCCGACAATTACGACGGCCAATCCCGGTTTTCTTTCCATCTTTTCGATTTTATCTTTCAAAGCAACGCGAAGCTCTGCCGCAATCGCTTTTCCGTCAATAATCTTCATAATACGCCCCGTTATTTATTAATAACGCCCGCAAGCACCCCGTTTACGAAATCCGCACTCGTTTCCGTCGAGTACTTTCTCGCAAGACCCGCCGCTTCCGAAACGGATACAACGGGCGGAATTTCGTCGAAATACATAATTTCCGCCATTGCGATTAATAAAATACTCTTGTCCATCGGATTGATGCGGTTTTCAAGATAGTGATGGCACGCCTTTTCAATCCCCGCGATAAGTTCCGCGCGGTTCTTATCCACGACGTTGATCAAACCCGTTGCAAAACGGATATCTTCTTCCGTCTTCAATTCAAATTGCTTGAATACTTTCTTCATCAAAGATTCCAAGCAATCCGTGTTAAATTGTTGTGCAAAAATGACGTTCAACGCCGCTTCTCTTGCTGCTGTTCTCATAAATCTCTCCGTTCGTATAATGCGCGAAAACCCTTCACAAGGAAGGGCTTCGTTTTTCTTATTTTTCTTGGTTTTCTTCTTCCGTTTCTTCCTTCTCTACAGGAGCAGGCTCAACGGGACAAAATACAACGTCTTCAATGTGCACGTTGACTTCAACAACCTTATAATGCGTCATGTTTTCCACGCTTTGTTTTACGGATTGTTGAATTCTATACGCAAGCTCGGGCACGTTTTGACCGTATTTGATTACAACGGAAACATCTGCATAAATGCCGTCTTTGTCAAGACGAAGCACGATCCCGTTCTTTTTATCTTGTGCGGGCAAAGTACCTTCCACTTCCGCTACTGCAAGCGCCACGATATTTTGTACGATATCTGCATTATAGACGGTTTTGCCACTTTGTTTATCTTTCGAAGTAATTTTAAAATTCGACATTCAAAAAGGTCTCCTTATCATGTTGTCACCTACATTATAACATATCTTTTTGAATATTTCTACTATTTTACGAATATTTTCTCATTTTTTTTCAGGTTTTTCAGCTTTCCGAATAGACGGGCATGATAATTACGTTGCCCGCAACGACGCCCGTTTCATTTTTGAGCATATTATAGATCGAAAGCGCGGTGTCGTAATTCAATTCCGCCGAGTTAATAAAGACGTTTACGTTATCCGATTCCGTCGAAACGGATACGACTGCATCCGAAAAACCAAGCGACTTCACCATGTTCTCCAAAACGAGCTCTTGTTCCATTGCCGCCACGATTTCCATCTTCATTCCCGTTGCTTCTTCGTACTTTTCTTCCCCTTCCTCGTAGAGCGCAATCACGCTATCCAACTGCACGAGTTCTTCATTTCGCGTTGCCGTGCGTTCCGCACGATAAGTCGTGAAATAGTTTGCCGTCGTCACCCCGCCATCCGCCGTTGTAAGCGCCGTTTTGTTCGCAAAAATGAAGTTAAATACCGCCGTCACGGCAAGCAATAACACGAGTGAAGACATTAAGATAATTTTCTTTTTGTTGGACATAATTTTTTCTCCTTATTCCTTTTTTAAATAAATTTTTACAACGCTTTGTTCCGTTCCAAGCGCGGCGCTAACCGCTTCCCGCACGTTGAGCGTGACGCGCAAATCCGACGCGCCTTCACACACAACCACCACGCTTTTGATTTCCTCTTCCGTTTCACATATCACCACGTCCACGTCGCCAACCCCATCAATTTCTTCGAGTAAACGTACGATTTTTTGCTCGTTTTCCGTCATGGTAATCGCCGAAGACGCCGATTTCGTATCCTTTTGAAATACTTTCCAAGAAGTGAATAATAAAGCCAAGCCCAAACCCACCAAAATGAAAATATCCCTTGTCTTTCCCGTAAAAATGCTATTTTTTCTTTCCGATCCCCGATTCTCCAAGTTATTCAAGAATCACCTCGCTGCAATAGTTTTGTTTCAAATATTCAATCAATTCGTCCACTTGCACCCCTTCTTTCGATTGCAATTTCACGCAAATCTTTGTAATCCGTATTCTATCCCAGTCGTAATATTTATCTAGCGTTTCACTCTCCATAACCCACGCAAGCGCAATACTCGTTTCCGCCCCAAATTCTTCTTTTATAAGCGTTTCAAGACTCCTTTCCGTCGCCTTTATCCGAGCTTCGCTGTAATACTCTATGAAATCGTAATCAAGCTCTATGACACTTTTAGAAGAATTTCCCGATTTTGCCCAATCAAATTCTCCCGTTTTGAAAAAACGCAATATGGGAGCAATAATCGCGAGTACGCACACAAGCTTTGCAATCCCTTTTACCGTACCTGCGGTTTTGCCGTTTGGAATGAGAACCGTGATAATCGAGCACAGTAAAATCGTACCTATAATCGTTAGCAAATATCCGTTCAAAATAACGCCTCCGACGCCGTAATCATCAGCACGATCGTTAGGAAATAAAGGAACGCCGTGAAGAGCAACGACGCTGTGCAATAATTTAAGTTTTCCGCCGTTTCTCCTAGGAAATTCGCTACTTTCCCATCCCCCAAAGGCTGCGTAATCGCCGCCGTTAAACGCAAAAGCAGATTCACGCTAATCAATAAAATCAAAGGCTCAAAGACAACGGAAATCATCAAGAAAATACTCATGCTACCAAGCGCGTTTTTAATTAACACACTTCCCGCAACAGCCAAGTCAAAACCGCCCGATAAGAACCCGCCGACAATCGGTACGCCGTTTCCGATTGCATATTTCACCGCGCGCCGTACAATCCCGTCGGTATGCGCCGCCGTAATGCCTTGCAAGGTGAAAAACAGACCGAAAACAGTAATACTTACGCCGATTATCCACTTGTTTATACTCTTGAAAAAGGCACTAAATTTGCCGATTTTTAGCTCATTTGTTAGATTGCTTGCCATAGAAAATACAATCACCGTCATCGTAATCGGGAGCACGATTGTCGTGATAATCGAAACGATTGTCGAGCCGAAAAACGCCACCGCAGGCCGACAAATTGCCGCCGAAACCGTGCCGCCGCTTGCCGCCATTAACGTCAAAATCAACGGAAAAACGATTTTTATTTGCTTTTCCATCTCTAAAAGCGCCCCTTTTGTTTGCGAAAAACACTCAATCAAGATTACCACAAGCGGGATAAGTGTTGCCGCATAGGTAATGAGCGAAGTCAATTCCGTCGACGTATTGAATAGCGTTTGACTTTTCAATGAAGAAATCAAGCCCGAGAGTACGGCTATGGCGCATATACAAGAAAAAGCGGGCAAAATTTCCGTCACTTTCGCCAAAAACACGCCTAAAATTTGTTTCCCAAAGCCTTCGTAATCAAATTTTTCACCTTGGATATAATCTACGAGTCGCTCCATCACTCCTTTATCGGAAAAGGACGAAATTGAATCTACGTACTCTTCCAGCTCTTTCAAATCCAGTTCCCCAAGTTGATCGCGAATATTTTCTTCCAATTCCGCTTCCGTCGCCTTGTCCGCTTGGCTTGACGCGCTTACTTTTAAGCATACGGTTTCCGTAAAAAATAGAGCGCATAAACTTATAAAAAATATGAATATTATTACAAGCTTTTTTTGAAAGTGTACGCGCCGAAATTTCATATAAGTCCCAAAAATCCTTTCATAAGTTGCAATAGCATTTTTATAACGGGAATCGCCAAAAACAGCATTGTAAGCTTCCCACCTAAAACCACCTTATCCGCCACGGCATTGCTCCCAAAATCACTCAATATTCCTGCAGCAAACTCTGTTAAATAGCCCACGCCGACAATCTTCAAAAGAATCTTAATCACTTCGTTGTCAACGCCCGTCATGCCCGCAATTTCCAGAAAAAAACCAAGCGTAGTGCGCATATAATTTACAATAAAAAGTAAGATGATGATAACGCCCGTAATCGTTACGGCAAAAGACAATTCGGGCATCGTTCCACGCAATAAAATCGCCGTGATTGCCGTCACGAAAGCAACGCCGATTATTTTAACAATTTCCGTCATACGTCCACCTAGGTTAAATCAAAAATGGCGTTAATCTGCTTGAATAAATCCCCGATTTTTCCCACAACAATCGTCAAGACAATCACAAGCCCAACAATCCCCACAAGCGTGGCGATATCGTCGCGATCCGACTTTTTAAGGATTTGGCAAATCACGGTGATAATTATACCGATAGCCGCCATTTTGAAAAGAATTCCAATATCCATATCTCTCCTTTATATAATTAAAATTAGTATGAATAACCCGCATAAAAATCCAAGTTTTACGTATAAATCACCATATTTTTTACTAACCATCACCGACTCGGAATGCCACTTTGCCAACGTATCGTTTATGGAAGAAAAATAGGCTTTTTGCGAAGCGCTATCCCCTCGACCTAGCATCATAAAATAGTCTTTAACAGCCGATTGCTCGTCTTTTTTAAGAAAGAAACATTCCGTCAAATTCACGCCCAAAGCCCCACTGTTTTTTCGAGAATTTCGCAAAAAATCAATTAAAAGGAGTTGAAATTCACCTTGATACGCATACGCCCCCACAAACTCCCCGATCGGACGCCGATAATAAGAAACTTCGCTAATGAAACGCTCGTTAAATAGGTGTAATTGTGCAAAAAAGTTCTTTCGTTGTCGATATTTTTTTGCTAAAAAGTAGCCGCAAAAGCTGCCAAACCCCACCAACGCAACCCCGAATAGAAATTTCGTCATCATACGCTTTTCCCTACTCCGTCATATATTCCCTTAATTTTCCCGATTTCGTCGTTATCCAAAAACACGAAATAATCAAATAAATCAAGAAATTCACTCGAAACGTCCCGCATTTCCGTTAAATGTGCGCTTGCAAGAATGGTAATTCCCGCGTTTTTCGCCCTTTGAAGGGACTTACAATCCGCGCTAGAAAGCTCGTCCGTTATCATAATATCCGGTCGCATTGACCGTATTCCCGCTTCAAACGCCACCGCCTTATCCGCATATTTTATTACGTCGCAACTTACACCGATCTTTTTTACGGCAATTTCCCCGCGTTCGTCGCATATCAATAGGTTTTTTCTCGTTTTTTCGGATAAAATACGCGCCAAATCCCGCAAAATTGTCGTTTTGCCTTGCCCAGGCGACGACGCAATCAATATGCTTTGTACTTTGTCAGACATACAACGTTCATAGATTGCTTGCCCACACCCCACGATCTCGTGCGGAATACGAACACATAAGGACGTAAAATTGCGCATTGCAAGCGGTTTCCCCTTGTCATACACGTATTCCCCCGCCAAGCCGATTCTTACGCCGTTTTCCGCCGTTATAAAGCCTTGCTTGATTTGTTCTTCCACGGAATAAACAGAACATTTCCCCGCATGATAAACACATTCTTCAATATCCATCATATCGCAAATTAAAGCTTTGTCTATGGCATCGGTTAGCCCATATAGGCTTAAAAAACGATATTTTCCGCCGTAATTCACGCAAACGGGATTTTCCGCACGCAAGCGTATCTCGTATAAATATTTTGCATTGATATGTTTGAGCGCGTCTTGCACGTTTTGCGGTAAGAAAGAGAACATTTGTTATACTATATGCCCCAGCTCGTCCAAATAGAACAAGCTTTTATATAAAAAGAAACTCTCTTAAACATAAGTTTAAGAGAGTTTTTCGTTAAGATTTTTCTTATTTGCTGTAATTAAAGAGTAATTCCGCACTCTTTTCCACGAAATCGGACAATTCTTCGGGTGAGAGCTTTTTATAAGCAATCATTGCCAAATAATAGATTTGGTTCACGATGACGCTTTGCTTTTCTTCCGGTTGATTTAAGAGCCCCGCCACAACGGGATTCGTGAGATTGAGTACAAGCGTTGCATTCTTCATGGGATCCATATCACCCATGCCGTACATACCGCCCATTTCGGACATTCGTCGCATAAATTCGTCCACGTTTACCACAGCAGGCACTTTTCCGCTCTTGAAACGCTCTACTTTTACGGAAATTTCCTTTTCACCGAGATATTTCTTCACTACGTCAATCAATTCCTTCGTTTCCGCAGCTTCTACGTCCGCACCCTTTAATGCATTGTCAATATCCGCGTCAATGCGCACAAAACGACACTTTTTAGGGTTTTTATATTCAATAAAGCTTACGAAATGGGGATCAATTAAGGAATCGCAAAGAATTGCATCTATGCCCGCGTCCTTGAACATGGAAATATATTGCGCTTGTTGCGCTTCGTCCGAAACATAATAGATTGCCGTAGGTTGCGCACCCTTTTCCATTTCTTTTTCGTCGATTTCTTCCCCAAACAAGTCCGCAACAGGCTTAAATTCGCCGTTTATCGTCTTGTAAATAAGGATTTTTTGCACTTTTTCATAGAATTCTTCGTCTTTCAAGCAACCGAATTTGATAAACGTAGAAACGTCTTTCCAGCAATTTTCATAGCGCTCACGATCATTATTATATAAGGAAGTGAGTTTATCGGCAACCTTCTTCGTGATATGCTTGGAAATTTTTTGCACTTGCTTGTCGTTTTGCAAGAAGCTTCTCGATACGTTTAACGGAATATCAGGACAATCGATTACGCCGTTCAAGAGCATTAAGAATTCGGGAATTACTTCCTTGATATTATCCGCAATAAACACTTGATTGCAATAGAGCTTCACTTGCCCTTTTTCAAGCTGCACCAAATCCTTTTTCACTTGCGGAAAATAGAGAATCCCCTTTAATCTAAAGGGATAATCCATATTTAAGTGAATCCAAAAAAGCGGTTCATTGAAATCCATAAAGGTTTCGCGATAGAAATTTTTATATTCTTCGTCCGTACATTCCTTTGGATCTTTTAAATATAAGGGCGTGGGATTATTCAACGCCTTATCCGAGCCGTCTTTCTTGGGATTCAAGTAAATAGAATACGGCATAAACGAGCAATATTTCTTCAAGAGCTCGCGAATTCTATGTTCTTTCAAAAATTCTTCTTCCCCTTCAGAAACGTGCATTACGATTTTCGTACCGCGCGACGTCTTATCAGATTCGGAAATCTCATACGTGCTATTACCGTCCGATTCCCAATGCACCGAAGGCTCGTCCTTATAACTCTTCGTGAAGATTTCTACGTTTTTAGAAACCATATACGCGGAATAGAAACCAAGCCCGAAATGCCCGATAATACCGTCACCCGATGCTTTTTCGTACTTTTGCAAGAAATCTTCCGCGCCCGAAAAGGCGATTTGCGTGATATATTTTTCCACTTCGTCCGCCGTCATACCAAGACCGTTATCTTCTACAGTCAAGGTTTTTGCCTTCTCGTCCACATACACGTTAATGCAATATTCTTCTTCCGCCGTCGAAGCCGCACCCATATCCACTAATTTCTTGTATTTCGTAATCGCGTCGATGCCGTTTGCCACGATTTCACGAAGGAAAATGTCCTTATCCGAATAAAGCCATTTCTTGATAATCGGCATCATGTTTTCGCTTGAAATTTTTATTTGTCCCGTTTTAGCCATAACAACCTCCCCACTAATGATTTTTATAATTATTTATAAACAAAAAAGCTTGCTTTCAATCAAGTTAAAAGCAAGCTTTTATTTATTTTAAGATATTTTACTTAATCAGGAGTTCTTGTTCAAGAGATCCGCAATCGAAACGCCACCAAGACCGCCTTCGTTCCATTCGGTAACTTCTTCAACGGGCTTCGGAGCTCTAGGCTTTCTAACCTTTTCCTTTACTTCGCCTTCTTCTGCTTTAGGAGCGCGGGGCTTTCTTTCAAGGTTTTCAGGCTTCGGTTCAAGTGCCTTAATGGAAAGCGTCATTTTCTTTTCAGCGCAATCAAGCTTCAAGATCTTAGCATCGATTTCTTGGCCGATCGTAAGAGCGGACATAGCGTTTTCAAGGAATTCGTAAGAGATTTGCGATACGTGAACAAGACCGTCAATGCCTTTTTCAACTTCAACAAATGCACCGAAAGGTACGATTCTTACCACTTTACCGTGAATTACGTCGCCTTCAGCATACTTTTCAGCAGCCAAATCCCAAGGTTGAGCTTGGAGTTGCTTATAACCGATGGAAACCTTCTTTGCTGCTTCATCAATCTTAAGCACTTTGAATTCGTACTTCTTGCCAATTTCAAGAACGTCAGTAACCGACTTAACGCCCGACCAGGAAAGATCGGAAATGTGCGCAAGGCAATCGAAACCGTTTACGGATACGAATGCACCGAATGCCGTCACTCTTTCAACTTTACCTTCTACCACGTCATCAACGTGAATAGATGCGAAGAATTCAGCTTCCTTTGCAGCTTTAGCAGCTTCTTTAGCATCCTTTTCTTCTTCAATGATTACGCGTTGAGAAGCAATAATTTCTTTTCTTCTTTCGGTCTTAAGCTCGATAAGTCTCAAACGCAATTTCTTGCCAACGTACTTATCAAGTTCTTTTACGTAGCCCGAACGAATTTCACGTGCGGGAACGAATACGGTGTAAGAACCGATTTCCGCAGTCAAACCACCCTTGTTGAAGCCGGTGCATACTACTTCGAATTCTTTACCAGCTTGAATTTCAGCGATTGCAGCTTCTTCTTCTTTGATAGCCTTGATTTGCTTTTGGGAAAGCTTAACGGGGTTGATAGCGATAATCATAAGTTCGATTTCTTCGCCAGCTTTAGCGTTGAATTCTTCCTTATTGTACACTTCGCAGTCTACTTCGTCCTTGTCAAGGATAATTTCCTTCTTTGCCAAGGGCAACAAAACTGCCACACCCGAATCGTCTGCCGACGAGATCGTAGCCTTAATCAACTGTCCTTTCTTGAACTTGGGTTGACTGTCCATGTTCGCAACGATTTCTTCCATGCTCGTTGCTTTTGCTTCTGTTTCCATTTCCATCTTTAATAGAACCTCCTGAGTTTGCGCGTTAGGGGTACTAGCACCCGTAACAATACCTACCTTTTTAAATCTTTTGATTTTTTTATATTCGAAATCGGCAGCATTTGCCAGTCGAAATACGTTCGGACAATTCTTCGCGCAGATATCGTAAAGCTTGTTCGTATTGCTACTATTTAAGCCGCCGATGACCAATACAGCGTCGCATTTCCTAGATAATTCTTCCGCCTCATTTTGCCGTCCTATAGTAGTATAGCAAATCGTCTTAAAAATCGCAACTGTTTTACGGCGGATATTCGTAAGATTTTTAATAATTTTTTCAAATTTTTCCGCAGAATAGGTCGTTTGAGCCACGATACAGCATTCTTCGTCCGGTAAAACCGAAAAATCGTCCTCTTCCGAAGAAAAAACAAAAGCTTTATTATCACACCAACCGTTTAATCCTATTACTTCCGGATGCGTACGTTCCCCTACGATTATAACCGTTTTTCCGGCGCGGTACTGTTCGTCAACAATCTTTTGCGTTCGGTGAACAAATTCACACGTACAATCCACGACTTTGATTTCTCTTTTTTCACAATAATCGTACACACTTTTCCCAACGCCATGCGAACGAATAATCAACGTCGCGCCGTTGGGAACAAGCGCCAAATCTTCCACCATTTTGATCCCGCGCTCGGTTATGGACGACACAACGTCCGGGTTATGAATAATTTCGCCGTAAATATAAGTATTCGTCGGATCGATCGATAACGCCGTATCCACCGCCTTTTTTACGCCGTGGCAAAAACCGCCGCTTTTCGCTATGATAAACTCCATTATTTCGTCTTCTTTTTCTTCTTACTTTGCAAAAATTCCGTATGTTCACGGCGCATTTCAATCATGCGTTGACGCAAACTATTGTCCACCGCAATCAATTCTTCTTCCGTAAGCTTTTTACCGTAATATTCCGTAAATTCGATCGGTTCACCAACAAGGATATGCGTCATACGGAAATAGCGGGGCTTTTTGTAAATCACCATAGGCACGATAGGCGCTTTGCATTTGATTGCAATTGCCGCTGCACCGTGGTGGAACGGAAGCATTTCTTCGTCCGTTTTATTCCGCGTACCTTCGGGGAAAATACAAAGTTTTTCGCCGTTTTTCAAGCATTTGAAACAATCCAAAATCGCGCGCACGTCGTTCCCGTCACGATTTGCCGCAATCCCCTTCACTTTACGAATCAAGAAGCCCAAGCCCGGCGTTTCGAAATTTTCCTTCTTCGCCAAGTAATGAATCCCTTCCCACGTCGTTACAGCGGGATAGAGCGCGTCCATCATGGTATAGTGATTGCATACGTAAATCAACGGCCCGTCTTGCACTTTCTTATTGCCATAGAGCTTAAACGGCTTCACAAGCCAATAGAAAGGCACTACCAAGATCTTAATAAAATTGAGCAGCGGCATAATATGCCGACCTTTTTTATTCGCCTTGACCGTAATATCCGTCTTTTTCTTCTTTTTTTCGGGCTTTTTTGTCTTCGTTTTGCTTTCCGCAATCTCTTGCGAAGTTTGCTTTTCTTCCATTATCTTCCCCAATCAAATTTTCGCTTGAATTTCGTGTTTAATTGCGTCCACAACGCCGTTAATATCCAAGTTCGACGTATCGATCACAATCGCGTCATCCGCACAAACTAACGGTGCAAATTCGCGTTCGGAATCTTGCTTGTCGCGCGCAACGATTTCCGCGTGCAATTTTTCGAAATCTACGATTTCGCCGCGGGATTCCAATTCCTTATAACGTCTCATCGCGCGAACTTTGCTATCCGCCGTTACGAAGAACTTATACTTCGCATTCGGCAAAACAACCGAGCCGATATCTCTACCGTCGATTACGCAAGACATACTCTTTGCGATTTCACGTTGCATTTCCACCATTTTTACGCGAACTGCATGGTGTACGGAAACGTTCGAAGACGCCATGGAAACCACGTTTTCACGAATCGCCAAGGAAACGTCTTCCCCATCCAAAATCGTATGCTGTCTACCGTCTTTATATTCCACTTTCAAATCCAACGTGGGCAAAAGTTTTGCAACCGCTTCGCCGTCTTTGGGATCTACCCCACTCTTCAACGCTTTCAAAGCGCAAGCACGGTACATAGCACCCGTATCCAAGTACAAAATATTGTAATCGTTCGCCAAAATCTTCGCAATCGTGCTCTTACCGCTACCTGCGGGACCGTCCAACGCAATATTGATAATTTCCGAAATGTCCTTTCTCAAAACCTTCGCTCCTTTTTGGTAAATATGCTTTACCGATTGTTTTTTATCCAAATCCGTGAGCAACATTAAACGAATACAATACGCCAAACCGCCGTCAATTTGCGGTTCAACCGCCGCAAACAAGGGCGCGTAATCATAGCCCGCTTCCCTTGCCGCTTTAGCGGGATGATAAGAATGAATATCCCCCGTCAAGGAAAAGACGAACGCCGAAACGTCTTCTTTTTGCAAAGCATTTGCCGAAAAAACTTCGTCCAACAGCTCTTTTACCGCGAGAGAAATCTCTTCTTTCGTATCCAATTCTATCGTAGTTGCTCCACGAATTACTTTCATTTGTTATGCTCCCAACAACCTAAAGGTTGTACTTTCATTCCATTATAAATGATTTTTTGGGTATCGTCAAGCCTTTTAACTTTCAAATATCGTTTTTACGCAAAAAAACTTATTCGATCGTGTTCCCCGCCGCGTAACCCGTCGCAAACGAGATTTGCATATTAAAACCGCCCGTAAACGCGTCCACGTCCAAAACTTCACCACAGAAACGCAAGCCTTTCACCTTTTTACTTTCCATCGTTTTAGGGTTAATCTCGGAAAGCTCTACGCCACCACTCGTAATAATCGCTTCTTCAAAACCACGCAAACTGCGAATTTTCATCGGCAACGCCTTCAAAACCTTCACAAGCCTTGCACGTTCTTCCTTCGTGATAACATTTACGTTCTTTGAAGGACTAATTTGCGCCCTATTTAAGACAATTGCCACCAATTTTTGCGGCAACAACTCCCCTAACGAATTCACGATTTGCTTATTCTTATTTTTTTCAAAATCGCGCAATAAACGCTTATCCAACGTTTGCTCGTCGAGCGCAGGTTTCAAATCCAAACTTACTTCCAAAGAGGCAAGCGGCAAACGATTGATCAAGGAAGAAGCCGACAAAACAATCGGGCCCGACATACCAAAATGCGTAAAAAGCATCTCGCCGAACTCGTCAACGATCACTTTTTTGCCGTTTTTGATCGTCAAAGTGACGTTTTTCAAAGTCAAACCTTGCAAATCCACAAACCAATTTCCTTCCAAATTAAGCCCGCAAAGACCGCATTTCAAATCGGTGACGCCAAGCCCCGCACTACGTGCGAATTCATAACCATCACCCGTAGAGCCCGTAGAAGGATAACTGATTCCACCCGTCGCAACAATCGCTTCATCACAAAAATACTCTTTTTTATCCGTCGAAATTTTTACTACGCGTGGCATAATACCTATGTCAGACATTGTACCACAATCTATGTCAGACATAGGTATTATATCAGGCATAGTAGTGTGTATTTTAAGGACTTTTTCCCCTAATTTTATCTCAACGCCTGCATTTTTGCACGCTTTTTCAAGCGTTTTCGTCACGTCGCTCGCATGATCGGACGATGGAAATGCCCTATTTCCACGCTCAATTTTAATGGATAAGCCGTTATTTTCGAAGAAATCTATGGTTTTTTGAGGCGGAAACGACCAAATCGCGCCCGTAAGGAACTTTTTGCCACGCACAACGTTTTGCAAGAAATCTTCCGCGGCAACGTCATTCGTGAAGTTGCAACGCCCCTTCCCCGTAATGTAAATTTTCTTCCCAAGCTTTTCGTTCTTTTCAAAAAGGATTACGTCGTGTCCTTTTTGCGCCGCAGCGTATGCAGCCATTAACCCTGCCGCACCACCACCAATTACACAAACTTTGCTCATTTTTACCCCTGAATTATCCCCCGTTATTTTGCATATAAAATACTGTTTCACGAATATAGTTTCACAAGCGGGGAAATTCTTTCTTTTTTCTCGTCGCCAAAATGCCGTAAATTTTGCGCAATCAGCAAAAGTGATTGCGCAAGTGTTTCACGATAAATGTTTCATATAGTTTTTCTGATTTTCATCAAACGGGATACACGCCCGTTTTTGCAAGATCGCGATCCACGCCCTTCTTTTGTGCTTCACGCCACTTGAAGAAGTTTTCAGCTACTTGTTCAAACACAGCATACGAGAGCACGTCTTCTTCTTTTTCGTAATAGCCAAGCTCTACAACCTTTTTCTTGATTGCTTCGTATTCGGGTTCAAGCAAGTCCGCAGGACGGCAAGTGATTCTTTCTGCACCCTTCAACACTTGATCCGCAATCGATTCATTCAATGGCATTGGAAGCGTACCATATTTACCCGCAAACAAATCACGCGTTTCTTTGGTAACCATCTTGTATCTTTCGCCCATAACGACGTTCATAACGGCTTGCGTGCCAACGATTTGTGACGAAGGCGTAACGAGTGGCGGATAACCGCAATCCTTACGCACGTTCGGAACTTCCGCAAGACATTCCATTAACTTATCCGCTTTGCCCGCCTTTTCAAGCTGATTGATAAGGTTGGAAAGCATACCGCCGGGTACTTGGTACAAGAGCGTATTAACGTCAATACCCTTCGATTTTTCATTCAAAATCTTATCGTCTTTTAATCTCTTTTCTACCGTCTTGAAGTGTTTTACAATCGGCAACAATTTATTGATATCAATGCCCGTATCATACGGCGTGCCCTTTAACGTAGCAACCAAGGGTTCGGTTGCAGGTTGAGACGTACCGTTACCAAGAGGCGAAAGCGCCGTATCAACGATATCAACGCCCGCCAAAATTGCCATAAGATACATCATATCGCCCGTACCCGTCGTGTTATGCGTATGCAAATGCAACTTCGTCGTCGGTTTAAGAGCCTTTTTAAGCGCGCTAACAAGAGTATATGCACGGAAAGGAAGAAGCAAGTTTGCCATATCCTTTAAGCAAATATTATCCGCACCGCGTTCTTCCAAATCTTTTGCAAGTTTTACGAAATATTCATCCGTGAATACTTCTTGACCGTCAACAACAGCACTCGTATAGCAAATCGTTGCTTCACAAATACCGCCGTATTTCTTGATTGCTTTCATGGAAACTTCCAAGTTTCTCGGGTCGTTAATACAGTCGAACACACGAATAACGCCAACGCCGTTTTCAATTGATTTTGCAACGAATTTTTCCACAACGTCATCCGCATAATGGCGATAGCCAAGCAAGTTTTGCCCACGCAAAAGCATTTGAATAGGCGTTTTAAGGTGGGATTTTAAGGTGCGAAGTCTTTCCCAGGGATCTTCATTCAAGAAGCGCAAACAGGAGTCAAACGTAGCACCACCCCACGCTTCAATCGAATAATAGCCAATCTCATCAAGTTGCTCAAGCACGGGAAGCATTTCGTCAATGCGCATTCTCGTTGCCGCTTGCGATTGATGCGCGTCGCGCAAAATCGTTTCGGTGAGCATGATTTTTCTATTCTCAAAATTCATTTCCATAATTTAATTCCCTTTCTATTAAACAATAACGAGCAAGAAACCTGCCGCTATCGCAGAGCCAATTACCCCTGCAACGTTCGGACCCATTGCGTGCATCAATAAGAAGTTTGACGGATTTTCCTTCTGTCCTACCGTCTGTGATACACGGGCTGCCATCGGAACCGCACTAACA
>JAZTWL010000068.1:0-14165 GCA_045635845.1 Candidatus Scatosoma sp.
CATGTGCTATCCGTCCGTGGCGGCGGGGGAAGACGATTTCATCCCGAACTGGATTTTGTGGTACGTCTTGCAGTTGGAAGATTATTGGCTTCGCTCGGGCGACGAAAATTTCGTGAAAGGGCGTAGCAAACAAATTCGCACGATTTTGGAATATTTCCAAGCCTACGAAAACGAATACGGACTTTTGGAAAGCTTGGACGGTTGGGTGTTCGTAGAATGGAGCAGAGCCAACGATTTCGTGAACGGCGTAAACTTCCCGTCGAATATGTGCTATTACGGCGCGTTGCGGGCGGCGTCTCGAATTTTGGAAGATGACGCGTTGGCGAAGAAAGCGGAAGTCTTGAAAAAGACGATTATCGATTTTTCGTACAACGGCGAGTTCTTCGTGGATAACGCCCTGCGTGATGAAAACGGTGCGTTGAAGATTACGGAAAATATTAGCGAGACTTGCCAAAACTACGCGGCCTTCTTCGAAATCTTCACGAAAGCGGAAAAGCCCGATTTCTATCACCGCTTGGTTTTTGAACTCGGTTGCTTCCATAGAGAGCAATATCACGGGGGCGTGTACGCGTCGAATATGTTTATCGGGTACGTGCAACGCTTGATGATTTTGCTTCGGGAAGGGGAATTTGAGTCGATTTTGGCGGAGTGCAAAAATCGGTTTTTGGATATGGCGCAAAGCACGGGCACGATTTGGGAATTGTTCCAAACGAACGCGAGCTGTGATCACGGCTTCGGCGCAATCGTGGGGCAACTCATTGTCTATTCCCTTTGCGGGATTTTGAGAGTGGATGAGCCGAGCAAAACGGTCTATCTCACCGAAAGACATCCTGCAATTGATTGCAGCGTAGAAATGCCTTTGTTTGACGGTGTGGCAAAAATCGACGTCAAGAAGGGCGTAAGAACAATGTGTTTCCCCAAGACCTATCAAACGGTGTTGGTGAAAGAATAAAAGTCGAAAAAATAAAAAATCTATTTTGAAAGAGGTAGAAATATGAAAGCAAAGAGAAAAGGTTTGTGGATAGGGCTTTGCGGGTTCTTCGCAACGCTTGCGCTTGCGGTAGGGATCGGCATTGGCAAGCCTGCATCTAACCAAAGCGACAACGTGCAAGCGGCGGCGTCCACCGGTACGCCTACGATTAGCATGGTCCCTGGTGCGAGTGTTCGTAAGGTAGAAGGCTCGCCCGGTATCAAATTCACGGCAAGAATTGATAATTATAATGCCGATTATCAATACGGTATGTTGATTTTGCCCCAAGACGCATTGATCAATTTGGGGTGGGATAACGATACCGATTATATTGCCGCGCTTGAAGAATTTGGCGACGACGCTACGTATGCAAACAAGATTTGCTCGGTTTACACCGACAAAGCAACGGGCGAAAAACGCATTTCTTTCGCGTTGACGAATTTATACGACGAAAACTTCTCGCTCAATCTCTTGGGTATTCCGTATACGCTTAAAGACGGCGTTTACGATTATGCGGATATCAACGTGGTTGAAGACGCAAGAAGTATTAGCTACGTTGCATCCATGGCGTTGAAATACGAAAGCGATTTGACGCAAGAAAATATCAATTTCTTGGAAAAATATGCAAGCGGTAATTTGGATATTGACCAAGACGGCTATTTTGACGATATAACGGGCGGCGGCGACGCAATTATTACGCCCGCGCAATACGAAATCAAATATACCTTTAACGTTGCAGGTGAAAACGTTGCATTGAAAACGTCGCAAGCATACGCAGGTGGTAGCACGGTAAGCTTTAAGTATTATATCCCCGCAGGCACGGTAACGAGTTGGTGGGGTGTTGCTTGGTCTACCTCTACATCGGATATGGATATTTACAAAGCGGCGGATAGTAATAGAGTGGAAGGTAACCCTTTAAGCACGAATTTGGGCGCGTGGGTAGACGTAAGTTTCAATCTTCCCGCGGGTGGTCCTTACTATCTCTATTTCGGTAGCGAAGTTGGTGCAGCGCACGGCAGATGGATGCTTGACGGCGAAAACGCGTATGTATTGATTAAGGATTTCAAAATCGGCAATCAAGAACATACGGTAGGCGCAAACGGCAAGAGTGAAATGTTCACGATGGATGGCGTAGCGGTAACCCTTATTAAGAAATCGAATGCGACGGGTTCGTTCGTGGCGCCCCCAGTGGATTCTATGCTCGGCTTTAATGCGGACGCAATCGGCGGACACGAAAGGATTGCTATGATTACGAATAACGCATATTCGGGCGTTAAAGAAATCACCTTCAAGGCAGTTTGGACGGGGAACGCTACCTCTTCGAGATGGGGTTTCTCTTATACGAACAATCCTTCCACGTTCGGCTACGACGACGGTAAGACGTTGGAAGAACAAATTTCTTGGATCAACTGCTACTCCCCGAGATTTGGCGTGATGAAGCAAGATGCAGGCGTAGAATATACGTACAGACTTACGATTTCCGGCGGCAAGTGGGAAATGTATGCAGGCGATGAAAAGATCGGTGGCGGCGATTATATCGAAGGCCAAAACTATTTCTACTTCATGGCTTGCCCTACGTTTGCAGGGGGCGTAGCGTTCTATATTGAAGACTTCTCGATTACCTACGCAGACGGCACGGTGGTTGACACCTTCAACGGCGGCAAATCGACGATTTTTGTAGAATCTTCAACGAAGAATGCGGTGCATGGTTCGAGCGGTATGGTATTCGAAGAATCCACGTTTGGAAATGGTGAAGAAGTGGAACCCGAAGTGCCCGAAGCACCCGAAGAAATCGGCGAAATCGCCATGAAATATAGCTTCAATAAAGGGGATTCGGTTTCGCATATTACGAAAGAAGCATATCCGGGCGGTAGCACGATAAGCTTTAAGTACTATATCCCTGAAGGGACTAAAACGCAATGGTTTAGACTTAGCTATACCGACGGAACGCCTGATTTTTATGACAGCCCCTTCTCTTTATTGAGTTTATCCGTTGGCGCGTGGATGAATATGACCTACACGCTTCCTGCTGGCGGTCCTTATAAAATTTTCTTTGCTGCGGAAAGCGGAAACTGGACGGCAGGCTCGTATATGCTTATTGATGACTTTACCGTTGGCGACGTAAAGGAAAACTTTAATTGCGGCATTGACAACAGTATTTTCTCAATAACTGATAAGAATATTATCGGCGAAGGCGAAGGCTACGTGCCTTTGACGGGTATGTTTGGCGCGA
This sequence comes from Candidatus Scatosoma sp., assembly GCA_045635845.1. Lineage (GTDB taxonomy): Bacteria > Bacillota > Clostridia > Christensenellales > Borkfalkiaceae > Scatosoma. Next base: position 3,204 of record JAZTWL010000068.1, read on the forward strand.
AGATTTACGGCGATAAGATCTCTGGTACGAAAACCACGCCTACGTTTATCACAAAGCAAGCGTATACGTTCACCGAGCCTACGGTGGTCACGTTTGATTATTATATGTCTGGCAACACCAACTCCAAGTGGTGGGCATTCTTCTGGACGAATAATCAAAAGGTGGCAAGCATTTACGCGCACGTTGAAAACAATAAGTCGAATAACGACGGTAGGGATCTTCCTACGAACGTACAAAACGCATGGGCAACGGCTTCCGTAGAAGTTCCCGCAGGTACGTGGTATCTCTATCTCGGTATGGCAAAGGGCGAATGGAGCGGCGGTCACGTTATCATTGATAACTTCAAGATTGGTGATCAAGTGACGGAAACCTTTAACGCGGGTATTGACGTCAGTATCTTCGTTGTAAGCCCGTTTAGCTCTCACCACGCAGCGGTTGAGCTTGCGGACGGCGTGGAAGACTTTGTTTTTGTTCCCGGCGACTACTCCGCAAAGCTTGATTTCTCGGCGAGCTTTGATAACAACGCAAAGACGTTTATCACGAAGCAAGCATATCCCGGCGGTAGCACCGTATCCTTCAAGTACATGATCCCCGAAGAAACCACGATCGGTGACTGGTGGGCAATCGACTGGGATACGAATGGCACTTCCCCGGATTTCTGGGCAGTAGGTAACGGTCCTGCATCCCCGAAGGGCGGTATCAACCCGAACCCGAACAAATTGAAGGGTCAAGGCTGGGTAGAATATAGTTTCACGCTGCCGAATGATAGCAATATGTACTATCTCTACTTCACGGGCTATCAAAATTGGAGCGGCTACGTATATATCGATAATTTCACCGTAAACGGTGAAGTGGAAAACTTCGATCACGATCCTAGCGAATGGATTTTCTCGGTGAATAATAAGAGCTACGTTTCGCTTGGCGAAGGCTACGTGAAGACGAATGACGCGGCGAAGATTAAGATCGACTTGATTAGCTCCACGGCTTCGACGCCTTCCTTCATTACGTCGCAAAAATACGTAAGTGACGGCACGTTGGTTGTTTCCTTCGATTATTATATTTCTGGCAATGTAAACAAGAAGTGGTGGGCGCTTTCTTGGACGAGTGATAATAAGGTGGCAAGCCTTTATGCGTTTAATGCGCCTACGGAGGTGAATTCTGGTAAAGAGCTTCCTGCGACAGCACAAGATAGCTGGCAAACGGCAAGCGTGACGATTCCTGCGGGCGAATGGTATTTCTATATCGCAGGTGCAGTAGGCGAATGGAATGGCGGCTACGTTCTTATCGATAACTTTAAGATCGGCAACCAAGCTTTTGAAACGTTTGATAACGGCGTAAATAACTACGGTATTTTCTTGGATAATAGAGATTCCAAGCCCGACGCAATTACGACGCTTGTAGGTGGCGGTACGGAGCCTACTATTCCCGAAGAACCCGAAGTTCCTGAAGAATCGGGAATCACGGGCCCGAACTCCTTGGCTGAAAAGTTGGAAGACGGCTCGATTCTTGAATTCTTGGCAAGCGGTGGTTATGCGTACCTTTACGCGAAGAACGATAGCATCCCCACGGGCGACAATATGCCTGCGTCTATGCTTCGTTTGGAAGGCGTAATTTCCTACGTGTTGGACGGCAAGAAAGAATTTGCAATCTATTTTGGCGATGCGAAGTATCTCTACGTAAGCGAAAATAGAGTGGCGCTTTATAACGGCACGGAATTGCTTGTAGAAAGAGAAATTTCCGTAGTCGAAGGCGTGCTTCGTATGGCCCTTTCGGCGGGGAACGTTTTGACGGCAAGCGTGAACGGTTGTGATGCACTCGTTGCGGCGCTTGATACGTTTAGCGGAATCAAACTCGTTGCACTCGGCGGCGATGGCGGCGTGGTATTCAATTCTTTGAATTTCACGACGTATGAACGCAAAGACGTGCCTCTTAACGAAGAAGCTCCCGTTTACTTGAGCGCGGAAAAGATCGATATCACGGCGTACGCGTTCGACTCCGAATCAATGATTTCTGATGAAGGCTTCCAACTCCTTGCGGATGCAGGCTTCACCAAGACGATGGCGTTGCTTCAAGGTAGAATTGACGGCCTTGCGTACGATAATCCTTCTCAAGCGGAAGTGGAAAGATTGATGGCGGAAGTAAACGCGGATGCGTTGGCGGCGTTGGAGCTTGCGGAAAGGTACGGATTGAAACATTACGTATTCAATGAAGGGATCTATAACCTGGAAAGACATTCCGCTTGGAATGAATACATGGATGAAATCGCGGACGCGAGTAGCTATACGCTTTCTAGCGCGTTTGCAGGGCATTTCTTCGCCGACGAACCGTATATCGGCTATAAGTCAAGTGGTAGTGTTTTGAAAAAATATAACTATGATCCCACGGTGGAAAGCGACGATGGTTCTTCGCTTGCGAAGTTGTTGGAATCGTATAGAGCGTACAGAGCGGCGTTCCCCGATAGCGAAGTGTATATCAACTTGAATCCTCGCTACGATACGGACGGCGGCGAATACAGAACTACTAATCTTCAAATTTATAAAGACTACGTAGATTATTACGTGGAAAATATTGCGAAGGATAAGGACGGCGTGAAGGGTACGGGCTTCGTGAGTGTGGATATTTATCCGTTAAAGACGTCGGGTTTGAACGAAATGCACCTTTGGAACCTTGAATATATCGCAAAGAAATGCAGAGATAATAATCTTGAAATGCGTATTTATATTCAAGCGACTGAAAGCGGCAATGCGGCGTATAAGGTTGCGGCAACGAAGACGGTGAACGATTTCATGTTGCAAATTTATTCCGCGCTTGCGTATGGTGCGAAGGAAATCGTGTACTATCAATTCACCGATCACTCGGAATATAATACGGGCGATACCGAAAATGATCAACGAGCAAAAGACAATTATCAAGATGCGCTCGTAAACGGGCAAGATTTAACTTGCTACAACGCTTATTACCTTGCAAAAGAAGTCAACGGCCACGTTGGGGCATTGAGCAATGCGTACATGAACTTTACGTGGAAGAGTGCTTCCGTATTCGGTAGTAAGACGAGCATTACGCAATTCAACAAATTGGAAAGCAAGGCAAGTGCGTACGGATATCTTTCTAGCGTTTCTTCGTCGGAAAGCGTGCTCGTGGGTAACTTTGACGACGCGGACGGTAAGTACACCTACAATGCGCAATACGGCTATATGGTTGTAAACTACGGCAATACGAGCAATAGTCAAGCGGAAAGCTCGATCATTATGACCTTCAACGGTACGCCGAAAAAGGCGCTCGTATACGAAAACGGCGTGGCGAAAGTTTATACGTTGAACAGCAATCAACTCACGTTGAATCTTGAACTTGGCGAAGGCGCGTTCGTTATCCCGTTTAGTCTTTAAGGAGAATGATTATGAAAAAGTATTTGGAATTAGAAATTGAAGTGATTGTTCTTTCGACGCAAGACGTATTGACGGGCTCTTCGGATCAAGATTTCACGAGCGACCCGTTTGATCCCAACAACCCTTGGTGGAACTAATCGTTGTAGGATAGTAAACTAAATAAATGGGCCTGTTGCAAAACCGAATATGGATTTGTGATAGGTCCTATTTATTAAAAACAGGTGAAAAATATGAATAAAGACATTAAATTTGGTTTTTGGAATTATATCGAGAGCGGTAAAATCGGCAAGGAAGCGGTGCGTGATTGGAAGGAGCTTGGCATGAATCTTGCCATGAGCTTTGATTTTGACGTCGCCAAGCATAATAAGCAAGATATGCTCGATATTTTGGACGAATGCAAGGCGCAAGGTTTGCAAATCATTCTTCGTGATAAGCGTACGAGATTCAAAACCTATCAAGTGCTTTCGAAGGAAGAATTTTTGAAGGGGGTACGCGAAGCGTACGACGATTTCGGGAAACACGAAGCCACCTTCGGTTTCTTTGCGGGGGACGAGCCCAACGAAGACGATTTGCCCGCGTTTATCGACGTTATGCGTATTTTGCGTGAAGAAATGCCAAATTTGACTCCCTTTGGCAATATGCTCCCGTACTGGGCAAGCTCCGATTTCGATATGTGTACGAGCGGTAGTGCGGAGCATTATTACGAACTCGTGGATCGCACGTTCAAGGGCAGTAAAACGCCGCTCATTGCGTACGATCACTATACGCAATGCTTGCAAGATAACGAAGAAAACCAAGAAGCGGGCATTAACGCTTGGTATTACGGTTTGGATATGTACCACAAAGCAAGCAAGGAAAACGGCGCGTCCTTCTACGTGACTGCGCTTTGCGTGGGGCATTGGGCATACCGTGTACCGACCGAAGATGATTTCCGCTGGCAAATTAGCACCGCTTTGGCGCACGGCGCAAGGGGTGTTTTCTGGTTCCATTTGTACAATTTGGTGGGGGATAGCAGTTATCGCAACGCGCCCTTCTACGGCTCGAAATTCAAGCGCACGGAAACCTTTACCTATCTTGCTCGTCAGCAGGAAATTTTCCGCGAAACGCTTATGGAGCAATTCAATAAAATGGAATTGACTGCCGTATATCATACGGGGCATATTTACGATCCGAGCAAGCGCTTCTGCCGTGATGAAATCATTGAAGAAGTGAACGGAAAATTTAGCTATCCAACGATTATCAGCTATTATAAGGAATTTGATAGCGACGAACGTTGGGTTTCCTTCGTGAACGCCCACCAACGCTATGCGAATTTGGTGCGCATTAAGTTTGCGTGCGGTGCAAAGCGTGACGTTTGGCTCGCGCCCGGGGAAATGAAGCTTTTCAAATTAAGTGAAATTGAACAAAAATGAGAAATTTAGCAAATTACAATATCATTTACGATACCCCCATTGAAAATTGGGACGAAGCGTTGCCTTTGGGGAACGGTCGGCTCGGGTGCTTGATTTACGGGGACGGGCCTATCCATTTCACGCTCGATCGCGTGGAGCTTTGGGATTCCCGCCCGCACCCGTATACGCAAGAGAAGGGGTTCAATTATAAAAACCTTTTGCGCCTTGTGAAAAGCGGTAAGGAAGAAGACTGGACGGAATACGAACGCTTATTCGATAAGATTTGTTTCGATTTGCCGTACCCTACGAAGCTTACTGCGGGGCGCTTGGATTTAGACTTTGGCAAAAAAGCCCAAAAAATGCGCTCAATCGTCGATCTAGCGAGTGCAACGGCGAAGATTACGAGCGAAGATCAATCGTTCGAAATTGAGGCGTTTACGAGCGCGACGCGCTTTGTCGGCGTGGCAAAGGTGAAAGGGGAGTTCGATTTGAATATCCGCATTCCAAGCTACGTTTCTTCGACGGGCGAAGGGGGCTTGGGTTATCCGCAAGCGGAAGTGACGTGCGACGGGGCTTGGACGTATTATGCCCAAGAAACCTTCACGTCTTTCCGTTATGGGATCGTTGCTTATCGACAAAATTGCGGAGATTATAGCCTGCTTTATTTCACGATTGCGCTCGGTGATTGCGTACATGGTATGCTCCAAGACGCCAAAAAGCAGATTTTGGAAGCGGCGGAGCTTGGCTACGATTGCTTGAAAGACGAGCATGTAGCGTGGTGGAAATCGTACTGGAAGAAATCGGAAATTTCCATTCCCGATCCGCTTTTGGAAAAGGTGTACTATCGTTCGTGGTACTTATTTGCGTCTTGCTCGCGCAAGGGCGGCTATCCTATGCCCTTGCAAGGGGTTTGGACGGCGGATAACGATAAGATACCGCCTTGGAAGGGGGATTATCACCACGATACGAATACGCAGCTTTCCTATCAAAGCTTTTTGAAAGCCAACCGCTTGGACGAAGGTAGACCATTTATCGATTATCTTTGGAATTTGCGGGATACGTTCAAGAAATTTGCCAAAGACTTCTTTGGTGTGAAAGGGATTTTGCTCCCGTCTTGCTCCACCTTCGACGGCAAACCGATCGGCGGCTGGGCGCATTACGCCTTCTCGCCGACGATGACCATTTGGGCGGCGCAAAGCTTTGACGAATACTATCTCTATACGGGGGACGAAAAGTTCTTGCGCAAGTATGCCTATCCCTATTTCAAGGAAGTGGGCAGTGCAATTTACGGACTTTTAGAGGAAAGGGACGGCAAGCTCTATTTGCCCCTTTCGAGTTCTCCCGAAATTTACGATGCGACGAGAGAAGCGTATTTAGAGCCGAACTCGAATTTCGATTTGGCGCTCCTTCGCTACCTTTATCAAACGCTCGTAAAATATACCCAAATTTTGAAAAAAGACGGTACCATGTACGAGTTGATTTTGAGCAAACTCGACGAAATTGCCGTGGACGAAGAGGGCGTAGTGCTTTTGGATAAAACGCAAAGGCTGCCCGAATCCCACCGACATTTCTCGCACGTGATGTGCATGTATCCCTTGCATTTGCTCAATTACGATACGGACGAAAACAAGCGTATTTACGAGCAAACGCTCTTGCATTTAGAGCAGCTTGGCACCGGTTGGTGGGCAGGCTTCTCGTTTGCCATGAGCGCGCAAATTTACGCAATGGCGAAGAAGGGAAATGCCACGCGCGAACGCCTTTGCACCTTCGCGAAGGGCTTCGTTGCGGATAACGGTTTCCACTTAAACGGGGATTTCAAAAATTACGGTTTCTCACAATGGCACTATCGTCCGTTTACGCTGGAAAGCTTGTTCGGTTATTGTGACGCCTTGCAAGAGATGCTCATGCAAGAGCATGAAGGTTATTTGCACCTTTTCCCCGTGATGCCCGATGCGTGGAAAGCGGAAAAAATGTCCTTTAAGAAGCTTCGCACCTATGGCGGTGTGGAAGTGAGTGCGACCTGCCATTTTGGCAAAACGACGGGGGCAGGGTTGCGTTTACCGAGAAAAATGACGGTCAAAATCAAGAATACCTTCGGCGGCGACGTCTTAATCGTGCGCCGCGGAAAGGACTCGTTTGAGTGCATTGCCAAGGACGGCTATTTCTACGTAGAAGGCACGCGCGGTACGCTCACGCTCACGCCAAAAACAAAATAATCTAGTTTTTCCCCGCTTGGTTTTCCCAAGCGGGGGATTTTTTTGCGTAAAAGAGTTGACAACGGTTAAAAAATTGTTATAATTAAGTAAAAAAATAAAAGGATAGACAATGCTATGCGCGCTTTTGAAAAGGCACAATGGATATGGGTTGAGAAGGAATCCTTGCCCGATAGCTACGGCGAATTTTACGAGGAATTTACGTGGGACGGGGAAGGGTGCGAATGTTTGCTTTCTTGCGACGGCGATTATACGCTCTTTGTCAACGGCGAATACGTGGCGAGCAATCAATACGGCGATTTCGAGTGGTATAAATCGGTGGATTGCTTGGATCTCACGCCCTATTTGAAGAAGGGGAAGAATACGCTCGGCATACTCGTTTGGCATTTCGGCGTGGATTCTCAACGCTATTTGCGTGCGCAAGCGGGGGTTATTTTCGAGCTGTTTTCGGGCGAAAAAACGCTCGCGGCAAGCGGGAAAAATACCCTTGCGCGATATAGCAAAGCTTACGTCGCGGGCAGGAAAAAGCTCGTCACCCGACAGCTCGGCTTTAGCTTTGCCTACGATTCGACGAAGGAAGACGATTGGCGCTTAAACGGCAAGGCTTGCAAGGGCGCTGTGCTTGTGAAAAAAGACTGCCGATTCGTGGGAAGACCTGTGTCAAAACTTACGATTTTGCCCCGTGCAAAGACGACGGTTTTGAAAGCGGAAGGGAACTATTATTTGCTTGATTTGGGCGGAGAAACGGTGGGCTTGCCCTGCCTTTCCTTCCACACGGAAAAGGCGCAAAAGATTCGCGTCGATTGGGGGGAAGATTTGCAAGACGGGCACGTGCGCCGCTTGATTGAGCACCGCGATTTTAGCTTCGATTACGTGGCGAAGGCGGGCAAAAACGAGTACGTGAATTATATGCTCCGTTTGGGGTGCAGATATTTGGAAGTCTATGCGGAAGAACCGATTGTGTTGGAGTACGCGGGCTTATTGCCGCAGGTATATCCCGTGCAGGAAAATGCCTTCAAGGCGGGGGATGCGTTGGATCAACGTATCTATGATACGTGCGTGAATACGCTCAAGCTTTCCATGATGGAGCATTACGTCGATACGCCTTGGCGCGAACAATGCTTGTACGCCTTCGATTCCCGCAATCAAATGCTGTGCGGTTATTACGCGTTCGCGGGAAAAAACGCGGCGTACGCGCGTTCGAATTTGAAATTGATGAGCGAAGATAGACGGGACGACGGACTCTTGGCGATCTGTTATCCGTGCGGTATGGACTTGACGATTCCTTCCTTCTCGCTCTATTATTTCATGGCGGTGAGAGAGTACGTGGAATATACCGGGGATGTGGAATTTGCGCGGGAAATTTATCCCAAATTCCGCTCCATTTTGGACGTATTCCTTGCGAATCGAAAGGACGGACTCGTTTGCAAATTTGAAGGGAACAACCATTGGAATTTTTACGATTGGTCGCCCTATTTGGACGGACTTTTGAACGGCTCGGAAAGCTCCGTGCCCGATTTGCCGATCAACGCTTTGTTCCTTCTCGCGCTTGAAAATCTTCGCGTGATCGACGAAAAGCTTGGTAAGAATTTCGAATTTGATACGCTCTTGCAAGAAAGCAGAGTTTGCGTGAAAGACGCCTTTTTCCATAAGGAAACGGGTGCGTTTGCCCTTTCGCAAACGGGGGAAGAATATACCGCGCTTTGCAACGCTTTGGCGGTGCTTGCAGGCTTGACGAGCGAAGACGAAACGCGCGTCATTTGTGAAAAACTCTTGCGCGGCGAGCTTATCGAATGTTCTTTGAGCATGAAATGTTTTCAATACGACGCGGTGTTGAATGCCCTTGGCGACGAAGGCCGCGCGTGGGTGCTTGACGAAATCCGCAAGGATTATAGCAAGATGCTCGATGCGGGCGCGACCACCGTTTGGGAAACGATCGACGGCGCAATCGCGTTTGACAACGCGGGCAGTCTTTGCCATGGCTGGACGGCAATCCCCGTTTACTATTATCACAAATTGAACGCATAAACCGATTGAAGAGAAGTATGGGCGACGCCTTTTGTGGCGTCGCCCATTTTTTATGCGTGAATGCAATAAAACCGCAAAAATGATATAGAAAAGCTATTTTTTGGAAAAAAATGCAATTTTAGAACAAGTTTTTGCAATTATAGGACAAGACATGCATAAAGATTTATGATATAATAAACTCACACAATCGGATAATGGGCAAAAGCCGACGATTGAAGCGCTTATATCTATGATATAAAAAACTATGGCAAAAAAATATAACATAAAAAGGAGCAAGAAAATGAAGAAGAAATTTTTGAGCACGGTATTGGCATTAGGTATGCTTGCGTCTTGCGTAGGCGCAGTTGGTTGCGGCGGCGGTAGCAGCGGTGGCAGCGAAGTGGAAGGTAAGACGAATATTCGCGTAGGTACGTTCGATCGCGGCGTAGGTAGAGCTTGGCTTGACGACGCGGCAAGACGTTTTGAAAAAATGTACGAAGGTACGTCCTTTGAAGAAGGCAAGACGGGCGTTGCGGTAAAAGTAAACGATTGTGAAACGGGTGAAACGCTCGCAAACAGCAAGTTGGGCGAAGACGTATATCTCACGGAAGCGGTGGACTACTACTATTTGCAAAGCAAGGGCAAGCTTGCTCCGATTACTGATATCGTTTCGGGGGAAAATTCTGCGCTTACGGCGTACGGCGAAAGTGCGACGATTGCTAGCAAGCTCGACGGCGCAATGAAGGATTTCTTGACGGCGAAGGACGACGAATATTATGCGATCCCGTTCTACGACGGTTTCTACGGCATTATTTACGACGTGGATATGTTCACCTTGCAAGGTTGGTTCTTGGACGACGCGGGCAATTTCACGAAAAACCACAAATCGGTTGGCTTGGACGGTGTGGAAGGTACGTACGACGACGGTTTGCCCCAAACGTACGAACAATTCCAAGCACTCGTTGAAAAGATTGCAAGCACGGGCGACGTGACGCCTTTCGTTTATTCCCAAGCCGGCCAAGACTATTTCGTAGAACTCATGGCGAACTACTGGGCGAACTACGAAGGTAAGGAAAAAATGCTTTTGAACTGGTATTTCGACGGCGAGACGGATATCGTCACGGGCTTTGATAACGGCGAACCCGTAATCGGCACGACGACGATCACGGCGGATAACATTCTCGATTTGCAAAAACAACCTGGTAAATATTACGCGCTTGAATTCTTGAAGGATATCATTATGGCGAACGAAGGGGAATACCTTACGAGAGCGATGGACCACAAGGAAGCGCAATATCAATTCATTTCTAGCTGCCTTGGCGGTGTAGACGGCGACGTACAAGACGGCGCGGTGGCAATGATCTTCGACGGCGCTTGGTTCGAAAACGAAGCAACGACGGCGGGCAAATTTGAGTTGGCAATGAAGGACGAACCCCGCACCTTCAATAGCGTAGAAGAATATAAGAAAGCAAGAAACCTTGGCTTCATGCCCATTCCCAAGGTAAGCGAAGAACAATCGAATAAGCAAACCATAATTTCTTCCAACGATTCCTTCTGCTTCGTAAGCGCGGGCACGAAGGGCGCGAAATTGGACGTAGCGAAGGAATTCGTGAAGTTCTTGCACTCCGAAGCGGAACTTGCGGCATTCACGGCAAAGACGTCGATCACCCGTCCGTACACGTATTCGCTCGGCGACACTGCGGAAACGGCTTCTTACTTTGCAAAGACGCTTATGCAAATTAAAGCAACGTCGGATATCGTATATCCCTATTCGAACGCACCCGAATACGTAGCAAATTCTAGCAAGTACGGCATTAGATCTTGGGCTTGGAGCGCAAAGGTATCGGGCAAGGAAGCTTCGAACCCCTTCGGTTTCTTTAGAACGAACAAGAGCAAGACTGCGCAAGACTATTTCGAAGGCTTGGTGAAGGCGCACTAATCGCGAATTCGTAAAAAATTCTCACG
>JAZTWL010000069.1:0-12799 GCA_045635845.1 Candidatus Scatosoma sp.
GAAGAGTGCATGCCCGGATCGTCCGCAACGACGATAACGAGCCCTGCATTCACGCCCGTATATGCCGCCGTGAACAAGGGATCTGCCGCCACGTTCAAGCCAACGTGCTTCATGCACGCCATACTTCTCGCGCCTGCAACCGCCGCGCCGATCGCCACTTCCAAAGCCACCTTTTCGTTGGGTGCCCATTCCGCGTAAACGCCCTCGTGCTTCACAAAATTTTCCGCAATTTCCGTGCTCGGCGTGCCAGGATAAGCGGAAAGGACTTTCACCCCCGCTTCGTACGCGCCGCGCGCAATCGCTTTGTTCGTCAACATCAATTCTTTCATCTTCGTTTTTCTCACTTATCGAATTTCTTTATAAGTTCTTCTTTTTCCACGTCTTTCACGAACCCGTTAAACTTGCAAATACAAACCACTTGTCCTTGCTCGTCGCGGATTGTCACTTCGGAAATCGTATTTTTTCCTACGCGCAATTTTTCCACCGCCGTCGCCGTGATATAGGACGTGTACGCCGCGCGAACGTAATCGATCGTGCCGCCTTGGGTCACCGTGATCGGGTGCAAATAATTCGCAAGCGCCGCGAAAGCAAAATCGGCAATCGTATAGAGCATACCCCCTTGCACGCTGCCGTTCGCATTCAAATGTTCCACCCCGATTTTCGCGCCAGCCACCGCCTTTTCTTCCGAGATTTCCAAAAGCTCAATCCCCGAAAGCTTAACGTAGCCGTCCTTCTCGAAAATATTCACGAGCAGTTCTTTATCCGTCATAATTCGCTCCTAATACCGTGAAAACGTGTGTATTGTAGATATTATAGCACACGTGCGCGCGCGTTGTCAATCTCTAGAAATTAAAAAAGCCTGTGCAAGACAGGCTTTTTATCGATTTTTTCTATTAAACCAACGTTTTCACGAAAGCGTAGCTTTCCACAAGATAAGGGCTCTTGCCGTCTTCCGTCCACGTACCCATACGTTCGAAGGAGTGCGGGCCAACGCTGAAGTTTTCTTGTTCTCTCGTGTGGAATGCGCCGAGCAAGTTTCTATTGCCCACCGTAAGCACCACTTCGATTTCGTTTTCGCCCTTCACGAGATAATTAGAAAGGTCTACCTTGTAGCCGAACATAAGCTTATCCACGTACTTGCCGTTCACCTTCACTTCCAACATTTGGAAGCGTTCGTCGAAGACGAGTTGCGCGTTCGTATCTTCCACTTGTACCGTTTGCTTAAGGGTGATATCGCCCGACAAGAAGGGATAGCCTTCTTCGATCAAGGACGAGATTTCCTTCTTTTGCTTGCCGATACGGAAGTTTTGACCAATCATAACGTTGTACGCCTTTCCCTTTTCGAAATCGCCGTAAACGCCGAAATCGCCCTTGAGATAGATCGCTTCGATATCCGAATCGTACGCAAGACAGTTCTTCAAGCTTTCCGTCACGTTTTCGCCGAAGAGCGCGTAGTACACTTGTTCGCTTTGATAATAGTTCATTACGATAAGCACTTCGTTCACGCCCGTATGCAAGTATTTTGCAACGTCGTACTTATAGAGCGCTTTTTCCACGTCCGAAGAACCGCAACGTTCTATCTTCACGCCGTTGATAGAAACTTCAAGCGTATTCGTATCTTCCGCAAGCATTACGCAATGGGAAGGCACTTCTTCCACCGTGAATTCGTATTTCAAATAGAGCTTGCCTTCGTATCTGCGCTTGAGCATTTCGTTGAAAATACCCATGTGGTGCCAAGGCGTGCTGTAGTTCACGCCGTCCGTCGAGAAACGAATGAAATCGAGCGTGATATAGTTTTCGGGAGCGCCCACAACGGTGAAATTCTTGCCAAGACGAATGTCCTTAAGCGACTTTTGCGCCACGGGCGTTTCGTCGCAAAGATAGAGCACGTAGGATTGACCTTTGTTGAAGTGGAGCTTTTGACCAACCGTCGTATATTCGTCCTTCAAAATGTCGTAAGACGAGAACGCCGACGCGCCTTTCGCGATAATTTCCACGTCCGTTTCTTCGCCAAGGTTTACGACGTAAATAAGCGTTTTGCCGTCTTCGTCCTTACGCATAATCGAGCGAACGTCGGTGAAATCGCCGTGGATTGCATAGGGTTGCGCCGCCACGATTTCTTCCCACGTCACGTTGCTTTCCAAATAGGAATAATCATATTCTTCCCCTTCCAAATAGGTGGGCTTTTCGTCCGTCAACAAGACCCTGCCCCCCGCATTTACAAATTCACGGAGTAATTTTTCGGTGGTTTTATCCATCGTGTAGGTCTTGGGGAATACGAGATATTCGTACGAACAATTCCCCACAACGAGCTTCTTGCCTTCCACTTTACCGTACTTTGCAAGGATCGTTTCGTCGATATAGTGGTGCGAAATTTGTTCCTTGGAAAGCTTCACCGCAAGGTTCGCAAAGGAGTCTTCTAATTCTTGAATGCCGTGACCTTCCACGTCGCGCTTGTAGTTCAAATACGTGCTGCGGATGGGGTGCATAACGGCTACGTTTGCGTATTCTCTGCTTTCTGCCAAGATCTTACCAAGCACGGAGAAATAATCGTTAAATTCCTTAAAATTCTTCTTCACCCAAGGATTTACGTTGGAATAGTGCGCGGGATAATCGCGCTTTCTTTGGCCGTGTTCCGCATAGGGAAGAAGGTGTTGGCACATCAAGTTTACGCCCGCTACGTATTGACATTCCGCGATCATTTTAAGCTCCAAAGGCGTAACGTCCCAACCGCAGCAGCCGTACGTTTCCGTAATCACTTGTTTTTTGCCGAGCTGTTCGCTAACGGAAGAAACTTGCTTGGGCGCGATTTCGTTCACGATCCAACGGCCGAGATAGTCGATCCCGGGAATGTGTTCGTATTCATAGAAGGGCATACAGCCGCCGCAGCACCACATTTGCGCGCCGAGCGTCGTTTCTTCTACGTAGTGGCCGGTAAGATTGTAGCCGTTGCCGTCGCACCAATCGTACACTTTCTTTGCAAAATTCGTAAGCATCAAATCTTGCATTGCCTTCCAATACTTATAACGGAAGGCGCGGAAGCCTTCTTTTTCTACGAACAAAAGCCCCAAGCCGTCGAGAAGATCTTCCCCGAACTTTTCTTGGAAATAAGGCACGAGCACTTTCGTATAAGGCGTGCCCCAACGATAGTACTGCGGTTCGTCCGTGAAGAAGCCTTTCAAAGAATAGGTGTCTCTTTTCTTATATTCTTCGTGCGTCATTTTGATGAATTGATCTACCACTTCGCCGTTCAAAACGTCCGCCGTCGAAGCCGCGTAATGGTGGTAAACGTTCAAGCAATTTTCGCACGCAGATTGCACTCGTCTCAACCCTGCCCCGCTCATATCGTAGGAAACGAACGCTTTTTCGTCGTATGCGCCGATGGTGAAGGTAAGGTATCTATCGTGGTTTTCCATGTCGTCAAGAAGCTTGCCGCCAACGAAACCGCTCGGCCAACCGTTTTCGTCGTACGCGTACGCTTCCATGCCGAGTTCTTCCGCTTTTTCCGAGCAAGCCTTGATACAATCAAACCATTTTTCGCCCAAATATTCCGTTTTCAAACCGCCGCGCGCGTGCATAAAGAAACCGCCCACGCCGTTTTCGTTCATCCATTCCACTTGTTCTACAAGCCCTTTTTCGTCAAGCTCGTCGTTCCAAGACCAGAAAGGTATGCATTGATATTTCTTTTCCGTTTCTCTCATTTTTCTATTTTCCTTATTGAGATTTTCTAAATTAAAACGGCGCAATACACCGCAAAAGCGCGGTGTATCACGTCGTAGATTCCATTATAACAAATAGTAAGGCATATCTCCGCCCACTTCCACGCGCACAAAGCCGTCCTTTTCTACGGGCTTTTTCGCCGCAGGCTTCTTTGCGGGCGCTTTCTTTGCTGCGGGTTTCTTCGCCGCACATTTCTTTGCAGGCGCTGCTTTTTCTTCCGTAGCCGTTTCTACGGGCGCTACGAGCTTTTCAATTACTTGGGGATCGGGATTTGCAAGCACGTTACTATTCTCCATGTCAGGTGCAGAAGTTTTTACCTTCGAATAACCGTTGTTTTCCACTCTTTTGATTGCGTTTTTACCGATGGGCATATTCCATAATCTCCTTTGCAAGTTTTGTATATTCAACCGCGCTGCGGCTGTTTTTCTTGAATACAACGACGGGTTTGCTGTTGTCTTGCGACCATTCCACCGCGCTGTCTACGCGGATATAGTTTTCAAACAATCTCGCGTTTTCCATTTCTTTGAGCGTTTCCATGGTTTGCTTGAAATATTTCTTTTTTTCGTCCGCTTTCGTAACGGCGATTCCGAGAATTTCAAGCTTGGGTGCGATATTCTTCGCTAGGTTTACAAATTCGAACATGTTTGCCAAGCCGAATAAGCCCCAAGGACTTGCTTCTACCGGAATCAAGAGATAATCGGACGCGCACATAATATTCATCACCCAACCGCCGAGCGTGGGGGGCGAATCGATCAAGATATAATCGTAGTAGCCCTTTGCGCGCACTCTTTCCAAGCACTTTTTGAATACGGTTTCTCTTTGCCATTTTGCGAACAAATCAAATTCAATGGCGCTCATAAGGGACGTCGAGGGCACGATGTCCAAACCCTTGATATCCGTTTCCACGATATAATCGGACAAATCTCTTTCCCCTACGATTGCGCGATAGATGTTCTTTTCCCCTTTCGCGTATTCGTAAGCTTGCTCTTCGTCGAAGAAGGAAATGGTAAGGTTGAGTTGCATATCCCCGTCGATCATAAGCACTTTTTTGCCCGCCAAAGCAAGCGCACAGCCTACGTTGGAGCAGGTGGTCGTCTTGCCGCTGCCGCCCTTGTTATTCGCAAATGCGATTACGATTGTTTTGCTCATATTGTCTCCGTTTTCTTTATAATAACCAAGTATCTAAACCCGATTTATTTTCTTTTTTGATTTCGACGGTGGGTTTTTGCACCGCTTTTGCCCGTTTTTTCGTTTTGGGCTCTTCTTGCAAGTACGCCGCCAATTCGGGAATCCCTTCCCCCGTGATCGAGCTTACGGGAAAAATCTTTTTGCAGCCTGCAAGCTCCAACCATCTACGCACACGCGGCACGTTCGCGTCGGGCTTATCAATGCCCGTGATAATGCCGATCGCTTCGCGATTGACCATGCTCGTAAGGCAGGGCGAAAAGATTGAATACGGCTCGTTTGCCGAAAGCACCAAGCCCACGATATCCGATTCGTAAGCGTAAAGCGCCAACGCGCCGCTCGTTTCGCGGCGTTCGGTGTATTCGCCCGGGGTGTCGATTACGGTATCTAAATAATTGACGTACTGCGTCTTATAATATTTGATTTCTTCGCCGCGCAAAGCTTCCGTAAGGGTGGTTTTCCCCGCCGCCACTCTGCCGAACAACATAATCTTTTTCATAAGGCAAATTAGGTCTTGGTCACGTCACAGCAAATATAGCCGAGTTTTCTTACGAAATAATCGCGGATTGCCGTAAACGCCGATTCCACCGACGAAACGCTGCCCGTGATGATGAGCGTGCCCGTGAATCTATCTACGAAGCCGATTTCCGCGCCCGAAGACTTCATAGCGATATCCGCCGCGATTACCGCACTTTCGTACGGGATTACCGTCAATACGCCGATTGCGCTACGCGTATAATCCGCTTGGGGGTCTAAACCAAGCTTGGTATAAAGCACTTCGCCAGGGTTTGCGATAATATGGCAAAGGGTAATTTGTTTCCCGGGAACGAATTCTTGTATAATTCTCGGGGGCATTTTTTCGTGAATATCCATAGTTCACTCCTAAATGATGTTTATGGTTTTTTTTGTGTTATTGTGTTTTTGGGACTGCCTAAAACGAACGGCAAGTGCTCCAACTTGCGAGAAACGCCGAAGATGCGAGCAGCAACGTGACGTTGCATCCAAGTCGTTATCCGTCGCTCGTCAAACGGCGGAGATACGAGCAGTTCAAGGCGCCGCGAGCACGTTGACGGGAGCGTACTAGCCGTACGTGACCGAAACGCGCGGAGCGGCAACGAAGAAATGCGAAGTATATACGGCTTTATTGTTTAATAAGCTATGCGCATAGCCCTATGGGCTAACTTAAAAAACGAACGGCAAGTGCTCCAACTTGCGAGCCGAGGCACTCGGTTAACCGCCGATTTGGCACTTTAACCCGCTCTCTTCCGCCACCGAGAGCAAATATTCCATCTTCTCTTGGCTCGGGGGTACGATTTCTTTCAAGGAATAATTCCGATCCAAGCCCGCGTATTTATCCTGTCCCAAACGGTGGTAAGGAAGCAAGTGATGCTCCTTCACCCCGGGCAGGGTTGCGGCGAATTTCGAAATCGCACGGATTTCTTCCGCCGTATCGTTGAAGCCGGGCACAACGGGCGTGCGGATAATCAATTCCACACCGCTTGCCGCAAGCTTCTTCGCATGCTCCAAAATCCGTTCGTTTGCCGCACCGGTATACTCTTTATGCTTTGCCGAATCCATATGCTTGATATCCATCAAGAACAAATCCAAATACGGCAAAATCTTCTCGATATTTTCGTACGGCGCGTTTGCCGTCGATTCCACCGCCGTGTGCAAGCCGTGTTCTTTGCAGGCACGGAGCAAATCTCTCGCAAAATCGGGTTGACCTAAAATTTCGCCGCCCGAAAGGGTCACACCGCCGCCGCTACGCCAATAGAAATTCTCGTCCGCAAGAATTTCCGGCAAAATTCCTTCCACCGTCACGTCCTGCCCAACGATCTTTTCCTTCCCGTTTTCCATCATCGTTTGAATCTCGTACGATTGCGATTCGGGATTGCAGCACCACGCGCAACGCATAAAACAACCCTTGAAAAAGACAATGGTACGAATTCCCGGTCCGTCGTGGATCGAGAATCGTTGAATATTAAATATTCTACCTTTCGTCTGATAATGACTCATACGTCTTTTCCTTTACTTGTTTTTGGGGGTTGTCTAAAAAGCAGAGATGCGAGCAGTTCAAGGCGCATTGAGCACCCCGACGGGAACGTACTAGCCGTACGTGAGCAAGGGGCGCGGAAATGCAACGAAGAAATGCGACGCATATACGCATTTTTTTAATTAGAAGCCTTGTTGGGTACGGTTGATAATATCGTCTTGCAAGGAGCGAGAAAGCGTCGTGAACAACGCGCTATAACCTGCTACGCGCACCACGAGCGTCTTGTACTTTTCGGGGTTCTTTTGCGCATCCAAAAGGGTTTCTCTCGTGACAACGTTGAATTGCATGTGCATACCCTTTTGATCGAAATAGGAACGAATCAAGGCAACGAATTTCGTCAAACCGCTCATACCTACCAACGCCGAAGGGTGGAATTTTTGGTTCAAGAGCGTACCGTTGCTTGCTACGTCTTGCTCCAATCTTGCAACGGAATTTGCCGTTGCCGTAGGGCCTTTCACGTCTCTACCCGAAGCAGGACCGATACCGTCCGCAATCGGCGTGAAAGCAAGTCTGCCGTCGGGCGTTGCGCCCGTTTGTGCGCCAAGGGGCACGTTTGCCGATACGGGGTACAAACCCGCTTGGAAAATACCACCGCGGGGGTTCTTATATTTTTCCATTTCACGCGTGTAGGAATTGCCCACTTCGCGCGCAAGCATATCTGCTTCCAAAATGTCGTTGCCGTACTTGGGGCAGGTTTCGTCGATCAAACGCTTGATTTCACGATATCTTGCCTTCTTATCGGCGGGAATACCGCTTGCCGTCGTCACTTCGTGATAGATTGCGCGGATTACGCCTTCCGTCACTTCCACGCCTTCATGCGCAAGCGAGCAAGCCACTTCGTTGGTGATTCTTTCCGCCGCGCTACCCGTTACGCCGTAGCCGAAATTCGCTTGGATTGCGTCCTTCAACTCGGACATGGTGACCACCTTTTGATCAAATACGAGTTGTTTTACCGCGAGCAAGCCGTCCGCATTGTTGGCAATACCAAAGCCTCGCGGGCCGGTGAAATTGTAGATTGCGCCACCTTCTTGCAAGGATTTACCGCGGCCGATACAATCGTCTACCATACAGGATTGGAAGGGCAACGGACAACGAACTGCGTGCGCCAAGTCGATTGCATTATTCGCATTTACGAGCAACTTAATAAAATAGCTTTGTTGGGCTTTATACGCGTTGAAGAATTCTTCAAAGGTTTGCATTTGGGTGACGTCGCCCGTTTCGGGGCCGATTTGCACGCCCTTATCCACACCGTTCGAGAAAACGAGTTCCATGGGACGGCACATATTGAAGAATGCCGCGTCGTGCCAACCGTCCGTCTTTGCGCCCTTTTGCGGTTCTACGCAACCGATGATGCAATAATCTCTTGCATCTTCCAACGTAAGTCCGCGCGCCATAATGGACGGAATGATTACTTCGTCGTTATAATAAGCAGGCAAGCCCGTACCAAGACGGGTAAGCGCCGCCGCTTTGAGCATTAAAGGTTGGGGCGTGCCGTTCCATACGCGAATGGAAATGGAAGGTTGGGGCAAAGGTACGTGCATTGCCGCTTCCAAGCACATATACGAAAGATCGTTCGTCGCGTCCATGCCATGCACGTTTTGACCGCCAACGATCAAGTTTTGGAACATACCGTAGCCCGCGAAACCGTCCGCCGAGCCCGCGTCGCGCACCTTATTGATATCGTTGAGTTTCACCCAAATACAATCGATAAGCTCTTGCGCCGCTTCCAAGGTAAGCTTGCCTTCGTCGATATCCTTCTTGTAGAAGGGGTACATATATTGATCGAAACGACCGGGGGAAATAGAGTGCCCGCTCGATTCCACTTGCAACAAGAGCTGTACAAACCAGAAGGATTGACAAGCTTCGTGGAAATCTCTCGCGCCGAATTCAGGCACGTGCATACAGTTCTTCGCGATCTTTTCAAGCTCCGCTTTGCGTTCGGGGTTGTGCTCCTTGCGCGCCATTTCCTTGGCAAGCTTTGCATATCTTCTTGCGTATTCCACCACCGCTTCACACGATTCGATTACCGCGTGCAGGAAATTGCTTCTTTGAATATATTCGGGATCGGAAACGTCGAGCTTATCAAGCGCCGCCATCGCTTCCGCCATAATACCGCGGTAGCCTTGCTTTAACACCTTTTCGTAGTTTACGTTTACGTGACCGATACCGTTATAGAAATAGTTGCCGGGCGTGAAAATGCCGTGCGTGACGAACGCTTCGTACGCTTCGGGCGCCATATTCGCCTTGGCAAGATCGCTATTCGTTTTGCCCTTCCAATAGGAATACGCACCGCGGAGCTCTTCCTTCGTCTTTTCGCTAATGAAGAAGGGGTCTGCCGCACGCGTTGCCACCGTATCGAATTCCGCTTCCAACCATTCGTAGGAATATTCGGGGAATACTTGACAACCGCGGGGCGCAATCGTTGCGCTACCGACTACGAGCTCGTGATCACGAATCACGATCGGGATATTACGCAAGATATGCGCGAACGCCGCACTTCTTCTCAAAATGATGGGCAACGCTTCCGTTTGCTTGTAGCTTTCCGTCACCAAAAGCCCGCGCGCCGATTCAATCTCGGGCATCTTCGCATAAAGCGCGTCCACAAGCTTTTCTATTCTTGCACTTTTTTCAATGATAAATTTGATGTTTTCCATATTCGTTTACACCTTTCATCTCGTACATGCCCCCGTCAAATGGGGAAAACAAGTCAAAAATTAGAGTTGATTCCAAAGGTCTGCGTGGGGTGCAGCAATCACCGACGTGGACGAAAGTTGTCCGCTCGTAATCGCGTAGTTTGCGCCCGCTTCGACTGCCGCCGTCACGTCGCCTACTTCACCCGTGAGCATGATTACGCCCTTGCCGCCCATGCCGCGAGAAACGCGAAGATCGAAGATTTCCACTCTCGCCGTCTTCACCGCGATATCCGCCGCCTTGATCGTCGTTGCCGCGGAGTACGTTTCGATAAGCCCAAGCGAGCCCTTTCTTTCCCCCGTTTGCGTACCGAAAAGCGCTTTGATAACTTGTTCGTCGATGCGCCCCATGATCGAGCAATCGATGATATAGCCTTCAAATTTCGCTTGTACGTGGTTGACTGCCGCCGTCACGTTGGAAATCGAGCCCGTCAAAATAATTTCGTATTTACCGGGACAAGAAGGGTGTGCCGCAATCAATTCCACGCCCGCACTCTTGAGCGCCGCGTCCGTTGCTTCCACGCCTTTGGGAATGCTTTTTAATTCAATTACGCCTATTGCCTTAAACATTACGCTTCATCCTTTTCAATGATCATTCTATCGTTATATACGCTTACTCTGCCCGATATGGACGCGTATTGTGGAAGGGAAAGTCCTTCCGCCGCTTCGGCGATCTTATCTCCCTTCTTCACGTACGCCCCGTCTTCTACGCAAGGCACGCTCGGCGCGCCGATGTGTTGACGGAACAAAATTTCTACGCGGCTATAATCCGTTTGTCTGCCGATATATTTGCCGACTTTATCAAGCTTTGCCACGCCCAAAACGCTTGCCCAACGCTCGGAAGGCACCATACGCCATTCACGCTCCTGCGCGGGGAATACGTCGTCTTTGCCAACGTAGCGGAGCTTGTTCTTTGCGAGCAACGCTTTATATTCGTTGATCACCGCTTTCGGGGAAATGCCTTGGCAGCAAGCGAGAGATTCGCAAATGCCGCAGCCGCAGCAAAGCGTTGCCGAAATTACCATTTCGGGCAAGACCGTTGCCGCACCTTTTGCCGTACGCACCATTTTGTGCGGTTCAAGCGGATAGCCCAAAAGGTGTCTCGGGCACATATCCGTGCAACGGGTGCATTGACAGCACGCCGTCTCCGCTCTTGCGATCGACTTATCTCCGTCCAAGAATTTGGACATAGCCGCTTCGCAATTTTCCGGCAAAATCAAGAGCCCTTTCGTCGTTTTGGTGATCACTGCCACGTCGGGATCTATTACCTTACCCATCGAAGGACCGCCGTCCAAGACGATATGCCCTTCGGGGATTGTGATCGAATTTTTTTCGAAAAGCTCCGCTACGGTTGTACCGATAGGAACCTTTACGACGATTGCTTGCGGGATATTCCCTGCAATCGTGAGATATTTTTCCGTGAGATTTTCCCCACGCTTCACTTTCACAGCGATATTATAGAAGGTTTCCACGTTCAAAACGATTACCCCTGCCGTGATCGGAAGATTGCCAGGGCGTACCACCCGCCCCGTCGCTTGATAAATCAAGCTAATTTCGTCGCCCATCGGATATACGTCGGGCAACGTTTTCAAGATGATTCTATCCGCTAACTTCGCTCCGTCTTTGAGCTTCAAGCGGACTGCCGTATGCTCCTTCACGCACAAGAGTGCACAAGGGATTTTCAAGTAGTCGAGCACCGCTTGAATCCCCGAAAGCACCGTCGGCATTTCTTTTTGCAAAAGAACGTAATCGGTATAGAGCAACGGCTCACATTCCGCGCCGTTTACGACAAGCGTATCCGCCCCGTCCGCCAATTTTGCGTACGAGGGAAAACCAGCGCCGCCCGCGCCGACTATTCCGGATTCTTTCATCAATTCTTTCAAGTCCATACCAAATACCTTCGTTTAGGTGAGATTTTGCGCCGAGTTTCGGCAAAAATTAGTAATCTACGATACCTACGATCACCGCATCGCAGGGCGCGTTCGTATTCAAAAGCGCAAGGCGTGCGGAGCTACCCGTCGTGATAAGCACCGTTTCACCGATACCTGCGCCAACGCTATCCACGGCAATGATAAATTCGCCCGTGAGTTCGCCGTTCTTCATAATTTCCACTTCCATAAATTTCGAGCCAACCAAAGCGTTTTGCTTTCTCGTGGAAACGATATGACCTCTAATAATACCTCTTAACATGCTATTACTCCTTTACAACCTTGACTTTCGAGCCGTTGCCGATACCCACCGCGTTTGCATCGTCCGTATCCACGTGCATTTCCAAACGGAAATCCTTGTGCACACGCACTTGTACGTCATACCAACGCGTGCGACGCTTTCCTTCCACGTCCACCGTCACGTATTCGCCGTCCTTCACGCCAAACGCCGCGCCATCTGCAGGCGACATATGAATATGTCTATTCGCAATAATACAACCTTCCTTAAGTTGAACGACGCCCTTCGGCCCAATGATTGTCACGGGCGCAGAGCCTTCCACCTTGCCCGATTCTCTTACGGGGGGCTTTACCTTCAATACGTAGGAATCGGTTGCGGAAATTTCCACTTGCGATTTACCGCGCAAAGGCCCTAAAACGCGTACGTTTTCAATGGGGCGCATTGCAGGCCCAATCAACGTGAGCGTTTCCTTGCAAGCGTATTGACCCGGTTGCGAAAGATCCTTCATCGGGGTGAGTTCATAACCCGCACCGAAAAGCGTTTCCATATCCGCCTTATTCAAGTGAATGTGACGATTCGATACGCCTACGGGCACTTCGCCGTTTGCATTCGAAACCGCGGAAACGTTGTTTCCGTCCATATTAGCAAGTACTTTTTTTACCAATTCCGCAATTTGCGCATTAGAAAATTCCATATTCCTTCCTTCCAAAATTGTTTTTTGCTACTTTCGCCAAGCATAAAGGCACGCACGCGCGTGTACGCAAGGCGTTTTTGATTGATTTTTTGCGGAAAACCTTCCGCGAGATTTTTGAAAAAACTTCCCCGTATTGCCCGCCCATAGGACGGGCAATACGGTTATTTCCATTCGATTAAAATGCTATTTGCCTTTTAATTATTTGATGGAGGGAAGAAGTTTTTCAACGTCCATATGGGGACGAGGGATTACGTGCGTTGCGATAACTTCGCCAAGAGCCGTAGCTGCTGC
>JAZTWL010000070.1:0-4794 GCA_045635845.1 Candidatus Scatosoma sp.
AGGCGGCGTTGACGAAGGCTATGTACGATAAAAAGATTTATATGAACGACGTAAACCCCGGTTACGTGGTGCTTGGGGAAACGAGAACGTATAATTTTGAAAAGCTTGAAAAGGCGATTGAGTTGGTGCGAGGCGGCGCGAAATTGATAGGCGCAAATCCCGACACTGTGGGCGTAACGGAAAAGGGAATTATGCCGGCGACGGGCTCTTTGATTGCTCCGATTGAAATTGCTACGGGCAAGAAAGCGTATTTTGTTGGTAAACCAAATCCCTTAATGCTCCGCCACGGCTTGAAATGGTTGGATTGCCATAGCGCGGACGTTGCGTTTATCGGTGATAGAATGGATACGGATATTATTGCGGGTATTGAATCGAATATCGACACCGTTTTGGTATTGAGCGGCGTTACGAAAAGAGAAGATTTGTCGCAATTTCCCTATCAGCCGAGATATATCTTAAACGGAGTGGGAGATATTTTGGGTTAAGGTGATAAAGATGGTGGAACAAAACGAGAAAAAAGTGTTCAATCCGACTACTTTATTGATTGCATTGTGTTGGATTGTTTACGCGTGCTCCTATTTAGGTAAGTTGGCATATAACGCAAATATTACGCAAATTGAAACGGAATATTCCATTTCCCATTCGAAGGCAGGCGTTGTAAGCAGTTGTTTCTTTTTTGCTTACGGAATCGGGCAAATTATCAATGGCTTGTTATGCCGAAAATATAATTTGCGCGTCGTTGTTTTTTGCGGCTTGCTGATATCGGGCACGATGAATTTTTTAGTCGGGGTAGTAGACAATTTTGCTATTATTAAATATTTGTGGTTAATCAACGGGGTGGGATTGTCCGTGCTTTGGTCATCGCTTATTCGCTTGCTGTCGATAACGCTCGATAAAAAGAGCGTTGGGCGCGCGGTGTTTGCGATGGGCACAACGGTAGCCACGGGCACGTTCTTAACGTACGGCTTTAGCGCGATATTCGTTGCGTTGGGCGTATATAAAATGATGTTTTTCCTTGCGGGAGTCTTGCTGCCTTCCATCTCTATTTTATGGTTTTTTGCTTATCCGAAATTGGTGCGTGAAAAAGGAGAAATTCATGAAAGGGCAGGGCAGGTACGCGTTGAAAGCCAAAAACGGCAAAAAAATCACGGTTTATTGATTGCGATAGCGGTGCTTGCATTCTTCGCAACAGTAGATAATCTCGTGAAAGACGGCTTGACGATGTGGGTGCCTATGATTTTAAAAGAAACGTATAGCTTGCCTGATTACGTTAGCGTTCTATTGACGATGGTACTTCCGATTTTGGCGCTCTTTGGGACGTGTGTGGCCGCATTGTTGCGTAAGAAAATCAACGATTTTGTAGTGCTTTGCGGTTTGGTCTTTTTCGGGGCTGCGATATGTATCGGCTTGGTAATCTTGTGTATGCCCATGGGCTATTTTGCAGTGACTTTGGGTAGTTTTGGTGTGGTAGCATGCTTGATGGCGAGCGTAAACAACGTGATCACGAGCATGGCGCCATTGTATTGGAAAGATAAGATTAATTCTGGTCGTGTTGCGGGAATTTTGAATGGTTTTTGCTATCTTGGAAGTATGTTAAGCGCATACGGACTTGGCTTGGTTGCAGACGTGGGTGGTTGGAATTCGGTATTTTGGCTCTTATTTAGCCTTTGTTTGATGGCGATGAGTGTTAGCATTTGTTATGCGATTATAAAAGGTATTAAGCGAAAGAAAAGGAATTCTATTAAAGATAAAGCACGTGTGTAGAATGCTTTTAGTGGGATTAAAATCATCCTTAAAATGCGTAAAAAGGCGAACTCCTTAAAAGATAAGTGATGAAGAGACCTACGCGTTGAATTCATTTTTTTGGCGTTAAATATAGTTAGATAAAAAGGACTAGACGACTAAAGGATAGTGTCTAGTCTTTTGTGTTGCCCGCTTATATAAAATATAAGGAAATAAAGGGCTTCGAATTGCATAAAAATATTTGCTGCAGCGTTGGGATGGTAAACCGCCTTTAACACTTGAATTTTGCGGCGCGTGCATTTCCAAGTGAATACGCATTTTTCGGCGTTTGGAAAAATGAAAAAGTCGGGCGGGGCGGCACATTTTTTCGCGAACTGCTCTTGACAAAGTGATAAAAATTGCGTATAATGAAGACGCGCAATAGGCTACAAATACGTAGAGTAAGCGCATAAAAGTCCCGTTTGCAGGGCGTATCAAAGGATGAAAAAATGATCACACGTGAATTGCAAAAAATAGGGAATAAATCGTACGTGATAGAGCACTTCGACGAAAGTATACTCGTGAATAAACCCTATGCGGCAAGGTGGTTTATTCCGCCGAGACTTCCCCATAAATCAACCTTTTTCAAGATTACTTATATCGAAGAAGGGGAAGCGGAAATAGACTTTTTCTCTCGCCATGGCGGCAATATTAAAAAGGTGGCGGTGCGCGCAAAAGACGCCTTTATTATCACCCCCCAAGACATCCATAATTATCACATCAATTTGAAGATGAAATATTGCCATAAGGATCTTTACGTTTCGGAAGAGCTTATGCATCAATGCTGCAAGTTGATTAGCGACGATCTATATGAAAATATTACGAAAGGTGAATATCCCGAAATTTTTAGATTGTCCACGTCCACCATTTCGTCCGTTTCGGAAATGATGGTGCCCATTGTCTTTGAACCCATATCGGAGATAAATTCCGCGATTCATAGAAGCATCGTTATGTATATGCTGGGGCAATACGTGGCGATAAAGGAATGCTTTAATAGCTATCCCAAATGGATCAAAAAGCTTTTGGGAAATTTGGACAAGGAATCTTTTTTGATTTTGCCCATTGAAGAGATGGTGAAAGAGACGGGTTTCTCGCACAGCTACGTGAGCTCGCAATTCAAGCGTTATATGGGCTTGCCACTCAAAAAATACGTGAATAAATCCAAGCTCGCAATCGCGGCGGCAATACTGGCGTCGTCCGACTATACGATAGAAAGTATCGTGGAAAGATTGGATTTTAATACGGCAAGCAACTTTATCAATTTATTCAAGGCGGAATTTGGAATAACGCCGGGAAAGTACAGAAAATCGCACCAAAGCAAAGACGTGTGATTGAAAAATTAAAATTTCACAAAAATTTTTAAGGCGTTGAATTACTAGGAAATTTAACGCTTTTATTTATTGTCAAAAAAGCACGAGTGTAAAAAACTGCAATTTTTGTTCATTTTTTATATTGACATGAAAAGCGAAAAATTTTATAATATAAAAAACAAAAAATTAATGTCTATATAGGAGAAAAACATGGCAAAACCATATGAAGAACCTACGTTAGAAAGCATTTTTTTGCAAGTTCAAGACGTGCTTACGACTTCGGCGCAACCGCCGTTTGAAGGGGATGGATGGGTACAAGACCCGTTCAACGAAAATTAAGGAAAATGGAGAAAAAGAGAATGTTAAGAACGAAAAAATTCATACTTTCCATATTGACGGCAATGATGATGCTTTGCATTGCGATTGCGGGTATTTTGCAAATCAACGTGAAGCCGAGCGTTGCATCGGCGGCAAGCCCGACCGTAGTTTGCCAAGGCATTGCGAACGACGTGAACAATAATATTTTGGAAACGAACACTTCTCCTGCAAGATATCGTACGTTGCTTGCTTACGATATTACGTTGGGTACTGCGGCAAATACGACGAACGTTGTTTCCACGACGGGGCAAGGTATTTTGCTCAACGGCGTGAAGCTTTCCGAAATTTCGGGCGTTAGTATCGATTACGCGCACGGCAAAAGATATATTCAAATCAGAATTCCCCAAAGCTATCAAGACGCGCTCACGGGGGACGTTGTGCTTGAAGTGGTTGCAGGTACGACGTTTGAAAACCAAGTGCTCGACAGCGCAAAATTTGCGTTGAAGGGGGATAAGTGGGCGAAGGTTTCTAGCGTGGAATTTACGGGTATTCAATGGAACAACATAGGCTACGGTATCTTTGAAGGAAAGCCGGGCGTGTTGTTAAATTATAGTGCGTATTTGTCCACGGTCTTCGACGAAATCAACGGCGGCATACAATCGACGAACTTTGCTTCGACGGTGGGCGAGAATATCTATTTGGGCGGCGTGAAATTGTCCACCCTTCCCGGCGCGCTCGTTGCGTACCATTCCCAAAACAAACTCTTTATCTATGCAAACAATATGGCTACGTATAGAACGCTTACGATAAAAGCGGGTACGTTGGTGTTGGATTCGGTTTTGCCCGAAACGAATTTGTATTTTAATACGTCTTCTAATCAATGGGGCACGACTGCATCGACGAACTATACGCCTGTAAGCTTTACGACGATTCAATGGAACAACATAGGCTATGGCTTATGGGAAGGCAAGAAGGGTGTGCTTCTCACCTATTCGGCGAACCTTTCGAAGATCGCAAATGAAATTAACGCAGGCATTCAAACGATAAACTTTGCGCAAGGGGCAATCGGTGAAAAGATTACGCTTGGCGGTGTTAAGCTCAAAGATATTGCCGGTGCGGAAATTTGCTATCATTCGCAAGGACATTTGTGGATCTACGCGCCGAATATGACGGAGCTTGGCATGATCGTTATGGAAGAAGCGAATTTCCTTGACGTCACCTTGCCGAGCTTGTGGCTTACCTTTAACGGTGCGGCTTGGGAAATTGCCGAAGCACCTGCAGAGCCTACCGTGGTTTGCCAAGGCATCGCAAACGTCGAGAATAACAATATTCTTGAAACGACGGCAATGGGCAACCCCGAGCCTAGATATAGAACGCTCTTAAA
>JAZTWL010000071.1:0-8473 GCA_045635845.1 Candidatus Scatosoma sp.
CGTTCCATGAGTTCTTCGGAGTAGTCACAGACGTTGCAGAAGATCGTGCCGAGCATCATACAGGTGAGCAAGGGAGAAAGCTTGATATGTACGCCGCCGATAGAAGGATAACTGTAGTTTGCAAGTGCAATCGTCATGATAACGAAACCGACGGAAACCGCCAAACGCTTGGAGCGGGAGTGGAAGAATCTTTCGAAAAGACTGAAAAGGAAACCCATTGCCGCGCCAAGCCCGATCGAGAGTACGATTTCAAGGAAAGGTTCAAGCAAGATGGAAACCATGCTGACCGTACCCACTTGGATTGCCTTTGCCACGCCGAAGGAAACGGCGAAAAGGATCAAGCCAACCGCGTCGTCCAAAGCTACGACGGGCAAGAGTACGTCGGTGACGGGGCCTTTTGCCTTATATTGTTTTACGACCATAAGCGTTGCTGCGGGGGCAGTTGCCGAAGCGATTGCGCCGAGAATGATTGCCGCGGGCAAGGGAAGCTTATCGGGCATAGCGAAGTGCAAAGCAATCAACGCTGCATCCACGACGAGCGTGGTGATTACGGCTTGGAAAATGCCGACGATCGTCGCTTGTTTGCCGATTTTTTTGAGTTGGGATAAACGGAATTCGTTGCCGATCGAAAAGGCAATGAAGCCGAGTGCCACTTCGCTAATAATGGCAAATTTTTCTACGTCGTGAATGGACGTAAAACCGACGCCTTCTATGCCGAGCTTGCCAAGCAAGTACGGACCGATTAAAATCCCTGCGATTAAGTACGCCGTAACGGCGGGGAGCTTTGCAATCTTCGCAAAACGGGAAAGCAAAAGCCCAGCCAAAAGAGATAAGGATAATGCAAGTAAAAGTTCGCTAGAATCCATAATTAAAGACCTTCTTTTGTTGTTTTTTCGATAAACATTATACTACTAATATATGCGAAAGGCAATCAAAAGGGGGTGTAAAATGAAAATTGTGTGAAAAAAAATTATGGGATTTATGATTGTTAATATAACAAAGAATCTTAAAAAAAGATATTGACATTATGGGCGAAATGTGGTACAATGTTTTGGCGACGTAACTGAATATTTTTTTACTTGAAGGGCATACTACCATGGTAGGAATGCGCTTTTTCGCATGTCTTTATTTCTTTGAGTAAAAGAATATAGTTACAGTTGCGTCGCGGCAATAGCGGAGAGTGTGTTTTTACGGCGCTGTCTTGCTTGCAAGGCGGCGTTTTTTTATACAAAAAATGATATACTTCAAAAATATATTAATAAGAAGTTTTTTGGGCGGAAAATTTCCCATGAAAAATTTGCGTGGGATAGTTTTTACCACTTGACTATGGTATAATTATAGTATAGGGGGTATGCGATGAAACGGATAAATGGCATAGCAAAGAAGACGATTATAATATATATTTTGAACGTATTGAAAAGATATTCCTCGGAAGATTTTCCGGTTAGTCAATCGGCGATTTGTATATACTTGAATGATATAAATGTGCCTTGCGAAAGAAAAACGGTGGGTAGGAATATTGGATACCTAATTGAGTTTGGTTATCCGATTAAGAAGGTGTCAGGCAAAGGGTATTGGTTGGACAAGGCTGAGATGGAAGGTCTTGAAAATCAATTTATTTTATAAGGGGAAAATATGAAAGGGTCTTATCTTTTTGGCGTTTTTACATTTTGGTTTAAAAAATTAAGAGGCCGTATGCTCGGTTTAAGGTTGGTCGTGGTTTCGTTGATATGGGTAGTATTATGGGTCTATATACCTTTCGCCTATTTAGGTGTAGAAAATAGTACGGACGCGCTTATCTTAGTTCTTTTGCTTATAATGTTTTATCTCTGCGCTAAATGTTTTTACGAGGATATTAAAAATTTGATTAATATTGAAAAAGATTTGTTTTTTAGTCCAACGATAAATACTGCCGTTTCACAGACAAAGGAAACAACCACTACGCATCAATCTACACAAGAAAACAAGGAGGAAACGAAAATGATTAAATTTGAAAAGCTAGATGAAATACGTACATATTTGTATAAGCAAAATCATGAATGTGGTTTGCCCGTTAGCCACAAACAGTATGGGGTGGGCGAAACGCGAAAGTTGGTGCGAGGAGATGGAAATAACGAATATCTCACCGTGGAATTTTTGCGCGCGAAAGGGGAAAAGAATACGGAAATTAAGTTCCCCTTCCCGAATTGCTTTTTGCAGGGGAAATTAGTGCTTTTAGCTGATTGGAAGGAACGAGTAGGGGAAGAAAAAAGCGTTGCAACTCACATGGAAGAGACCGTGATAGTGAAAGGGGAAAAAATAAATGAGAAGCAGGCGAATTCCATAAAAAACTATCTTCGGGAGAAACCAAATAGCCCGATTATGGTTTATTGCATAATAAATAATCAGGAGAAAGCACGCGGGAGAATTAAAAAAATAGAAGGGGATTTTGTTTTTGTCGACGGTACGAATGGCTATCAGAAATTTAGCTATCCGCAAGCTTTTGTCGGTGGTGTTCTCCGTCTATTTGAAGGAACGCTTGCGGGGATACAAAAATATTATGTCGATAAATTAACGCGGCTAAAAGAAGACTTGGCAAAGTTGGAAAAAGAAGAAAAGCAATTAGAGCAAAAAGAAAAAACGCAAGAAATAAAAAAGGGAAATAATAAGATAATTCGTGCGGATACCCATGCGGAATTCTTAAATAAAGTATTCGACACAAATTATCAAAAATGGTATAAATGCGGTTGGCAATATAACCGAGACACGATTGTATGGATGGTTAGATTTTATGGAATCACGTTTTCTTGGAAAAATCGATTTATTGACGCGGATACAATCTGTGAAGAATATGTTGGTAAAGGAAAAATACCACCCGTGGGATTCAACGCTAAAAAAAGGATAGCTGTATCCATTGAAGATCGCGGGGTGGCGCGCAGATATGAAATAAAAGGTTTGTTTGAATTGGTACAAGAAGAAAGTGGGGAAAAGTTCCATATATATAAGAGAGTAAAATTCGATACGATTACGCCAAGACTTTAATCGCTGTAAAATGTTTCGCAATGGAATGCAGAAATGCAGTCTATTGCGAAATTTTTATTTTCTACGCGAAATCCGCCGTCGAGTATTTGACAATTTTCTTTAAGAAAGCTATAATAATGAAAAGCGATAGAAACCGCCCGAAAATCGGTGTTTTTTGAGAGAAAAAATCGGGCGAAAAATAAGGAGAGAAGGTACCATGTATCAAATCGTTGGTAAAAAATCCCTAAATCCCACGGTCACGCAAATGGAAATTCTCGCCCCCTTTGTGGCGAAGAAGGCGTTGCCGGGGCAGTTCATTATTTTGCGCGTGGACGAAGACGGCGAACGCATTCCGCTTACGGTGGCGGGCTACGATCGCGAAAAGGGCACGATTACGATTATTTTTCAAATCGTCGGTGCGACGACGGAAAAGCTCAATCGTAAAAACGTAGGGGATAGTATCCCCGATTTCGTTGGTCCTTTGGGCAGACCTACGCACACGGAAGGCTTGAAAAAAGTGTGCGTTGTAGGCGGCGGCGTGGGCTGTGCAATCGCGTTGCCCGTGGCAAAAGCGCTCTATGAACAAGGCTGCGAAGTGACGTCCATAATCGGTTTTAGAAATAAAGACTTGGTGATCTTGGAAGACGAATTCAAGGCTTGCTCTAACGATTTTTATATGATGACGGACGATGGCTCGTACGGCAGACAAGGCAACGTTTGCGTGCCTTTGAACGAAATGCTTGAAAAAGGTGAACACTTCGACGAAGTGATTACGATCGGGCCGCTTATCATGATGAAATTCGTTTGCGCGGCAACGAAGCCCTACGGCGTAAAGACGATCGCGAGCATGAACCCCATCATGATCGACGGTACGGGTATGTGCGGCGGCTGTCGTTTGACGGTCGGCGGACAAATGAAATTCGCTTGCGTGGACGGTCCGGAATTTGACGGACACGAAATTGATTTCGATGAAGCGATGAGCCGCTCTCGCTCCTATGCGGATTTTGAAAACCGCGAAAGAGAAGAAGCTTGCAATTTGTTCAAAAAGGAGGTGCTTTGATATGGCGCCCAAGTTCAATATGAATCCTTTGAAAAATCCTATGCCCGCGCAAGACCCTATGGTGCGCAACGGCAATTTCGACGAAGTGGCGCTCGGCTACACGGCGGAAATGGCAATCGACGAAGCAAAGCGTTGTATCGGTTGCAAAAACCGTCCCTGCGTAGCGGCTTGCCCCGTCAATATCAAGATTCCCGAATTCATCGCGAAGGTAGCGGAAGGGGACTTTGAAGGTGCATACCAAATCATCGCGGAAGATTCGTCTTTGCCCGCAGTTTGCGGCCGCGTATGCCCCCAAGAAACGCAATGCGAGGGCAAGTGCACCCGCGGCATTAAAGCGGGCTGTGAAGCGGTTGGTATCGGCCGTTTGGAACGTTTCG
This sequence comes from Candidatus Scatosoma sp., assembly GCA_045635845.1. GTDB lineage: Bacteria > Bacillota > Clostridia > Christensenellales > Borkfalkiaceae > Scatosoma. Next base: position 4,438 of record JAZTWL010000071.1, read on the forward strand.
TTGCGGATTGGCACAACGCGAATTGCGACGTTCAATCCGTACCTGCCCCCTCCAATGGGCATAAAGTGGCGGTTATCGGCTCTGGTCCTGCCGGCTTAACTTGTGCGGGCGATTTGGCGAAAATGGGCTACGACGTCACCGTTTTTGAAGCATTGCACGTAGCGGGTGGCGTACTCGTTTACGGTATCCCCGAATTCCGTTTGCCCAAGGCAATCGTGCAAAAGGAAGTGGACAACTTAAAAGCGCTTGGCGTGAAAGTGGAAACGAATATGGTAATCGGCCGCGTAATCACGATTGAAGAATTGAAATCGGAATACGGTTTTGAAGCGATCTTTATCGGTAGCGGCGCAGGCTTGCCCAAGTTCATGAATATCCCCGGCGAAAGCTTGAAGGGCGTTTACTCGGCAAACGAATTTTTGACTCGTTCGAATCTCATGAAGGCGTATAGAGCGGATAGTCACACCCCCATTCAACGCGGCAAATGCGTAGCGGTTGTGGGCGGCGGGAACGTGGCGATGGACGCGGCGCGTACGGCAAAGCGTTTGGGCGCGGAAGTACATATCATCTACCGCCGTGGGGAAGAAGAACTCCCCGCTCGTCGTGAAGAAATCGAGCACGCGAAGGAAGAAGGCATTATCTTCGATTTGCTCACCAACCCCACCAAGATTTTGGCAACGCCCACGGAAAATCCTCGCGATCCTTCGTATGGCTGGGTGAACGGGATCGAATGTATCCGCATGGTGCTTGGCGAGCCGGACGAAAGTGGCCGCCGTTCCCCCAAAGCGGTACAAGGCAGCGAGTTTGTGATTCCCGTGGATTGCGTAATCATGTCGCTCGGCACTTCCCCGAACCCGTTGCTTAAAGCAACGACGCCTGGTTTGGAAACTCTCCGCCGCGGTGAAATTGCCGTGGATGAAGTGGGCAAGACTTCTATGGAAGGGGTATATTGCGGTGGCGACGCTGCTACGGGCGCGGCAACCGTTATCAAGGCAATGGGCGCAGGGAAAGTTGCGGCAAAGGCTATGGACGAGTATATTCGCAGCAAATAACGGAAAATTTTTACGCGGACGGATTATTATCCGTCCGTTTTTTCTTATTTGGTGTTGACTTGCGGGGAAAAAAGTGGTAAAATAAGGCTATGGACGCATTGAAAACGGAATTGCCCGAAGTATCGGGCGAACAAGAACAAGTGAACGAAAAACTGAAAAAAGGGTTTTGGAAAAAATTCGACGAATTCTTTGATAAGAATTACGCCTATTTTTTCGCGCCTTTAATCGTACTCATTCTTTATTGCGTGGCGCTTTGGCAGTACGGCGTGTACCCATTCGGCGACGGCTATACGGCGGCAAGCTACGATTTGTTTGCGCAAATTTGTCCGTTTATCGAGCATATCTTCGACGTTTTCAAAGGGGAATCGACTTTATCGTATAGCACCGCCGTGATGGGTGGGCTGGACGTGACGGGTACGTTCCTATATTTCTTCTTGAGTCCCTTCCATATCCTGTTTTTGCTCTTTGGCGAGGGCAGAATGGCGCAAGCAAGCGCAATCGTCATTGCTTGTAAGTTGGCAACGATTGCTTGGGCGGGCACTTGGTTCTCGAAAAAGCTTTTCAAAAACATTCCCGAATACCTTTGCACCGTTGTGGGTGTCACGTACGCTTTTTGCGGCTACACCTTCGTTTCGAATACCTATATCAACTGGATGGACTTCTTGATTTGGATGCCGCTCGCGGCGGGGGCGTTCCAAAGGTTTGTGAAGACGGGCAAGTTCTTGCGTTTCTCGCTTGCAATGGCGGCAAGTATCTACACTTGCTTCTCGATTGCTTGTTTTTCCATGTTCACCGTATTCCCCGCGTTGATTGCGTACGCGCTTTTGTGTGTGGAAAAAGAACGCAGAAACAAGTTCATTGCGTACCTGTGCCTTGCATTTGCGGTGGCGCTCTTAATGGCGTTGCCCGTTTTATTGCCCGCGCTTGGGGCGTATAATGCCGGTGCGCGTGGCGGTGGGCTCTTTGAAAAATTGTGGAACGGCTACGTCATGGTGGGCAAAAAGCCGACCGATTTCAATACAACTTCGTCGGGGGTTTCTAGTTTTTTGGAAACCTATAACGAGAGCCTTTATCGCAAGTGGACGTATCTTTTCACGGACGCCGTGTTTATGGCGCTCACGATCGTTTGGTTTTTCCGTAAGGGCTTGAAGGATAAGTTTGCCAAATGGATGCTCGTTTGCGGTGTGTTTACCCTGTTGCCTACGGTGGTGGACGAGGCGATGAACCTAATGAACATGGGTTCGTATATGTCCTACGCCCTTCGATTTGGGTTCTTGAACGCCCTGTATTTTATGGGCGGCGCTTGCCTTTGCTTGGACGGCGTGTGTTTCAAAAATGACCACGCCTATGACGGTACGTTCTTGGACGGCAGACAGCTCACCCCTTGGAATTCCGAAATGATGGTTGCGGAAAAATCGGAAAACGACGGGGGCATGTCCGAGACGAAAGAGCGGTTTTGGAAAAATGTCGATTGGAAAAACGTGCGCTGGAAGGTGTACGTTTGGACGTTCGTGCTCGGGATAATCGGGCTTGCCGCATTCGCTTTTATGATGTGGTTTATCCAAGGTGACAATTATCAAACCTTCCTTGCGTTTATCACGGGGGATAAGGGCTTAAAGACGGAGCTCGATAATTCGGGCAGGAGCTTTGGTTGGTCGACGGGCGCGTTGGAGCTCGTGATTGCGCCGAGTTTGCTCGTGATTGCGCTCACGATCGGCGGCGTGTTGCTCGTGAAAACTAAAAAGATTAGCGCGAAGTGGCTTTCTTTCGTGCTCATTCCGATCGTATTCTCGCAAGTCTTTTTCTATAACGCGCAATGGGTTTCGGGTGTGCGCTCTACGTTGCACGCGAATTTGGATCATTATTGTGCGCTTGCGGACGACGTGAACGCGCTCGACGATAGCTATTTCCGCGTGAAGGATTTCGGTAGATATTATAAGAATAACAAGGACGATTTAACCGACGATTCAATTTCGTCCGTTTGGACGGCGTGCGCGCCGCTTGTGGGGGGCACGAATGCGTTTAGCGGTTTCTCGTCCATGATGGCGGAAGAAAATTTTGCGGTGTTCCAACTCTTTGGGTACAACGGCAACGGCAAAAACGCCTTCCACTCATCCTTCAATTGGGCGAAAATCCAAACGACGAATAGCCAAGGCGAAACGACGATGTACGGCAGCGAAGCGTTTGCGGATAGCTTTATGAATTATAAGTACGTGTTCGTGGCGGACACCGAAGTAAAGCGCGCGGACGAAAAAACGTACTTGAAGAAATTGATGGTGGAAAACGAAGCGGGCGAAGAAGTGCACCTTTCGACGGGGAAATATTACGTTTACGAAAATACGTCGGTGTTCCCGCTTGGGTTTAGAGTTTCGACGACGGAAGGCTATCGATTCGTGGCGGAAAACGTTGCGTACCCGCGTGCGAACCGTAGAGATAATCAACGAGAATTGTACCGCTATTTGATGGGCTTGGATAAGTGGACTGGTACGGGCGCAGTTTCCGACGAAATGGTGGCAACGCTTTCCAAGAAATTGTGGGCGCAAAGCGCGGACGTGAACGTGAGCGCGGGCAAAATCACTGCGACGGTGAAAAACGCAAAGGCGGGGGAAAGCTTAATGCTTTCGTTCGTGGCGACGGACGGCTACACCGTAAAGGTAAACGGAAAAAAAGCCAAGTTGATTGAAAATGACATTTCCTTCTTGCAGGTGGCTTTGGAAGAAGGGGATAACGAGATCGTATTCGAATATTCTTCGCCGTACAAAGCGCACGTGGCAGTAGGCATAGCGGGGGCGATTTTAGCCCTTTGCTTGGTGGCGGTGATCGTGCGCAAAACGAAGTTGGTGGAAAAGTGCGCACCCGTGGTTTCGTGGGCGGGAATTGCCGTTGGCGTAGGGCTTGTAGGCTTCTTCATGATCTTCCCGACGGGCGTTGCGATTGCAAAATTAGTGGAATTGATAAAACATTTTTGGCTATAAAGCTGTGAATTG
>JAZTWL010000072.1:0-6932 GCA_045635845.1 Candidatus Scatosoma sp.
TGATGCAACCGTACCTTCAATTATTTTTAACAACGCTTGTTGAACGCCTTCACCGGACACGTCTCTTGTAATTGACACGTTTTCGCTCTTTCTTGCGATTTTGTCGATTTCGTCTATATAAATAATACCCCGTTGCGCCCGTTCAATGTCAAAATCGGCGTTTTGGATAAGTTTCAAAAGGATATTTTCCACGTCCTCGCCCACGTAGCCAGCTTCGGTAAGCGTGGTCGCGTCGGAAGTTGCAAACGGCACGTTGAGAACTTTTGCAAGCGTTCTTGCAAGCAAAGTTTTACCGCTACCCGTAGGACCGAGCAAAAGCACGTTGCTCTTTTCGATTTCTACGCCGTCGTCGTCCTTTTTCTTTTGTTTTACCGTCGCGTTGATACGCTTATAATGGTTATACACGGCAACGGAAAGCACTCGTTTCGCTTTGTCTTGACCGACGATATATTTGTCGAGTTCTGCCTTAATTTCCGCAGGTTTTTTCAAAGGAACTTCCTGCGTGGGCGTTTTGTCGTCTTGATATTCGTCCACCATAGATTTGCAGATCTCGATACATTCGTCGCAAATGCAAGCGCCGTCGGGCCCTGTGATTAAGCGACGGGTTTCTTCTTTGAGTTTTCCGCAAAAGGAACAGCGTTGATTTTTGTTTGACATAAAAATAAACTCCAAAAATTCTTATAAAATACAGTACGCAAAGAGGAACGGAATTTGTGAAAAACTGCGTTCAACGCGTACCTGCCCCCGTCATTTTACGTTTTATAGATTAAAATTCGATCTTTTCTTCGATGTATTTAATCGCATCTTCCACGCTCACGCGGATTTGTTCCATCGTGTCGCGATCGCGAACCGTAACGGTGTTATCTTCCAACGTTTGGAAATCCACCGTCACGCAGAAAGGCGTACCGATTTCGTCTTGACGACGATAACGTTTACCGATCGAGCCCGTAACGTCGTAGGTTGCGGGGAATTTTTTAAGCATCTTCGCATAGATTGCGTCCGCCGCTTCCGAAAGGTTCTTTTGCAAGGGAAGCACTGCGCACTTATAAGGTGCAAGCGCGGGGTGCAAACGAAGTACCGTACGGATATCGTTCTTTTCAGCATCTACCACTTCTTCGTCGTATGCGTCCGTCAAGAATGCAAGCACGACGCGGTCAGCACCAAGGGAGGGTTCAACCACGTAGGGAACGTAACGTTCGTTCGTCACGGGATCAAGATACGTGATGGGCTTGCCACATTCCTTTGCGTGTTGCGACAAATCGTAATCCGTTCTATCCGCAATGCCCCAAAGTTCGCCCCAACCGAAGGCGAATTTATATTCGAAGTCCGTCGTAGCCTTGGAATAGAAGCAAAGCTCTTCGGGGGAGTGATCGCGAAGGTGCAAGTTTTCTTCCTTCATGCCGAGCGAAAGGAGCCAATTCTTGCAGAAATCTTTCCAATACGCGAACCATTCCAAATCCGTGCCGGGTTTGCAGAAGAATTCAAGTTCCATTTGTTCGAATTCACGGGTGCGGAAAGTGAAGTTGCCGGGCGTGATTTCGTTACGGAAGGATTTACCGATTTGACCGATACCGAAAGGCACGCGCATACGCGTCGAACGTTGTACGTTTTCGAAGTTTACAAAGATACCTTGTGCCGTTTCGGGACGAAGGTAAACGGTGTTTGCGCTGTCTTCCGTAACGCCTTGGAAGGTTTTGAACATCAAGTTGAACTTACGAATGGAGGTGAAATCGGAATTGCCGCAAATAGGGCAAACGATCTTGTGCTCGGAGATGAACGCTTCGAGCGCGTCGTTATCCATGCTTTCTACCTTTACGTCCAAGCCTTTCTTGGCAACGTAGTTTTCTACGAGATTGTCTGCGCGGTGGCGTGCCTTGCAGCTCTTGCAGTCCATAAGGGGATCGGAGAAGCCGCCAAGGTGACCGGACGCTTGCCAAGTGCGCGTGTTCATCAAAATAGCGCAGTCCACGCCCGTATTATAAGGATTTTCTTGGATGAATTTCTTCCACCAAGCCTTCTTCACGTTATTTTTGAGCTCTACGCCCAAAGGGCCGTAGTCCCACGTGTTTGCAAGCCCGCCGTAGATTTCACTACCGGGGAAAATGAACCCTCTGTTTTTGCAAAGGGAAACGAGTTTTTCCATTGTTACCGCTCTTTTTTCAGCCATATCAATATAACCTCTTCACTTAAAATTTTTCATACGCCATTATTATACGATATTTGACTATGTCAAGTCAAACGTTTGAAGGGCGTATCGATAGGAAAGATAAGAAGAAATTTTTCTTAAAAAATACGAAAAAAATTCAAAAAAATGCGGAAGAACTATTCCATTTTTCTAAAATATGTGTTATAATGTTATAACGAGTATTATATATAGTGCAAGATTATTGCCTTTTTTAGGAGGAAACGTATGCTTTCGGATATCGAAATTGCGGAGAGCGCCGAGCTCATTGACATTCGCGACGTTGCGAAGAAATTGGACTTGACGGAAAATGAATTAGAGCTTTACGGCAAATACAAAGCAAAAATCGCGCTTCCCGCGAATGCGGAAAGAAAAGCAAAGCTTATCTTGGTGACGGCGATCAACCCCACCGCTTCGGGCGAAGGGAAAACCACCGTTTCGATCGGTCTTGCCGACGGGCTTTCTAAAATCGGCAAAAAAGCTTGCCTTGCGCTTCGCGAGCCTTCGCTTGGTCCCGTTTTCGGGATTAAAGGCGGCGCGGCGGGCGGCGGCTATGCACAAGTCGTACCCATGGCGGATATCAACTTGCATTTCACGGGCGATTTGCATGCAATCACGGCGGCAAACAACCTTTTGTGCGCGTTGATGGATAACCATATTTTCCGCGGCAACGAACTCAAAATTGATACGAACAACATTTATTTCCACCGTTGCATGGATATGAACGAGCGTCAGCTTATCAATATCCAAATCGGCGGCAAGGGCAGGGGCGTGGAAAGAGAAGATCACTTCGACATCACCGCCGCAAGCGAAATCATGGCTGTGCTCTGCTTGGCAACGGATATTGACGATTTGAAAAAACGCTTGGGCAACATTATCGTCGGCTTGAATACGGACGGCGATTACGTTCGCGCGAAGGATATTCCCGGCGCGGTTGGTTCTATGGCGGTACTTTTGAAGGAAGCGATGAAGCCCAACTTGGTGCAAACGCTCGAACATACCCCTGCAATCATTCACGGCGGTCCGTTTGCGAATATCGCGCACGGCTGCAACAGCGTACAAGCGACGTATGCGGCAATGAGCCTTGCGGACTACGCTGTCACGGAAGCGGGCTTCGGCGCGGACCTTGGCGCGGAAAAGTTCTTGGATACGAAATGTCGCGCGGCGGGTATTGAACCCGATTGCGTCGTAATCGTAGCGACGGTGAAGGCGCTTAAATTGCACGGCGGCGCGGAAAAGGCAAGTCTTTCCCAAGAAAACTTGGAAGCGCTTAAAAAGGGTATGCCCAACCTTTTGAAGCATATCGAAAACGTGAAGAACGTATATAAAAAGCCCGTCGTTGTGGCGATGAACCGTTTCTTCACGGATACGCAAGCGGAAACGGACTTGGTTATCAAGACGGTGCAAGAAGCGGGCTCGGTTGCCGTGTTCACCGACGTATTCTTGAAAGGCGGCGAAGGCGGCAAGGAACTTGCGGAAGAAGTGGTGAAGGCGTGTGAAATTCCCTCCAAGCTTTGCCATCCCTACGAATTGGACGAAGGCGTTTGCGAGAAGATTGAAAACGTAGCGAAGAAGATTTACGGCGCGGACGGCGTAGATTTCTCGGAAGAAGCGCTTGCGAAGATCAAAACGATTGAAGAAAAGGGTTGCGGCAACTTGCCCATCATTATTGCAAAGACGCAATATTCCCTTTCCGATAACGCCGAACTTTTGGGCAGACCCGAAGGCTTCCGCGTGACGGTACGCGACATTGTCTTGAAGGGCGGCGCAGGTTTCATCGTAGCGATTGCCGGCAAGATTATGCTTATGCCCGGTCTTGGCGCGCACCCCGCAGCAGAAAAGATTGATTTGCTTTCCGACGGCACGATTGTCGGCTTGTCTTAATAAAAAACATCGAGAGAAAATATGAAAACGATTGAAGCAACGAATTTTATTGAACAAATTATCAACGACGATATCGAAAACGGGAAGATTTCCGCGGTACAAACGCGTTTCCCGCCCGAGCCCAACGGCTATTTGCATATCGGGCACGTGAAGAGTATGCTCGTCAACTTCGGTACGGCGAAGAAATATGAAGGTAAATGCAACCTTTTCTTCGACGACACGAACCCGTCCAAGGAAAAGACGGAATTCGTAGACGCGATCCGTAAAGACATCGCTTGGATCGGTTACGATTGGGCGAAGGAAGTGTACGCATCCGATTTCTTCGACGTGATTTACGATTACGCGGAAAGATTGATTACGGAAGGCAAGGCGTTCGTTTGCGACCTTTCCCCCGAAGAAATCAGCGCAACCCGCGGTACGCTTACGGAAGCGGGCAAGGAAAGCCCTTATAGAAACCGCAGCGTGGAAGAAAACTTGCAGCTTTTCCGTGAAATGAAAGCGGGTAAGTATGCCGACGGTACCAAGTGTCTTCGTGCGAAGATTGATATGGCATCGGCGAATATGAATATGCGCGACCCCGTTATCTATCGTATTTTGCGTAGCACCCACCACCGCACGGGGGATAAGTGGTGCATTTATCCCATGTACGATTACGCGCACCCCATTTGCGACTATTTGCAAGGCGTCACCCATTCCTTGTGTACCTTGGAATTTGAAGACCATAGACCTTTGTACGATTGGGTGGGTATTCAGCTCGGCTTCTCCCCGAAGCCCCGTCAAATCGAATTTGCAAGACTTGCAATCACGAACACGGTTATGTCCAAGCGTTATTTGAAGCGCTTGGTGGAAGAAAACCACGTGCACGGTTGGGACGATCCGAGAATGCCGACGGTAACCGGTCTTCGCAATCGCGGCGTACCCCCCGAAGCGCTTTTGGATTTCTGCACGAAAATCGGTATCGTAAAGGCAAATTCCGAATGTCAACTTGCATATTTGGAATCTTGCATTCGTGATAATCTCAACGAAAACGCGGAACGTGCCATGGCGGTACTCGATCCGTTGAAGGTGACGATTACGAATTACGAAGGCACGGAAATGCTCGATTCGGCAATTCATCCCTTGAAGCCGGAGCTCGGCACGAGAAAGGTGGCGTTCTCGAACGTCGTTTATATCGATAGAGCAGACTTCGCGCTTGTGCCCCCGCCTAAATATCAACGCTTGAAGCCGGACGGCTACGTGCGTTTGAAGGGCGCGTATATCATTCATTGCGACGAAGTGATCACGGACGACGCAGGGAACGTTGTGGAACTCAAATGTTCGTACAACCCCGATAGCTGCTCGGGCAACGATACGAGCGGTATCAAGGTAAAGGGTACGATTCAATGGGTAGACGGCGCGACGGGCGTGGACGTGGAAATTCGTAAGTACGCACCCCTTTTGAAGGACGCGGAATACGCAGGCCAAGACTTCACGGAAAGAATGAACTTGGATAGCGAGCACATTTTCCACGGCAAGGCAGAGCCTTACCTTGCGGAAAGTGAAGACGGCAAAGCGTTCCAACTTATGCGCGTAGGCTATTATAAAAAATGCAAGGACGAAAAGGGTGGGCTCGTGCTTTCCGAAATCGTTTCCTTGAAGGATAGTTTCAATAAATAATTTAGCACTCTAAATTCCCGAAAGGGGATAAGGAATAGAAAGAAGGAGAAAAAATATGATTCCTTTCCATTCGCTTTTATTATCGTTGTCGGACGTAGCGGCAAAGACGCCTATGGCGATTGCTATTGCGTGCGGCGTAATCTTGCTTTTTGCATTCATTGCGGGCTTTAGAAAGGGTTTCCGCCGTGTGTGCTGGGGCGGTATGTTTTGGTTAATTGCGGCGGCGGCGTTCTTTGTAATTGACAAAAACTTCGCGGAAGATTTGCCTTTGAAGGATATTTATTCGGATATCCTTAAGCCGGAATTCGTGCGCTTTGCGGGCTCTATGACGATTGCGCTTGCGGTGATCGTGTTCACGTTGATCGTGCAACTTTTGTTCAACGCGTTCCTTCGTCCGAGAATCAAATACGTAAAGAGAAAGCCTCGCGTTTCCTACGACGGCTACGGTTTTGAATACGAAGAAGACGGTGATAACTTCGACGACGAATACTATGCAGACGATTTCTACGGCAAAAAGCCCAAGAAGATCGGCTATGGCAAGCCCCGTTTCTTCACCCGCATTATGGGTGGGCTTGCAAGTATGCTTCAGGCAGCGGTAGTGCTTGCAATTATCGTAGCTATCGGTCTTTTCACCGTAAGCGCAACCAAGCTTTCTCAAGGTGCGTTTGGGGAAATCTTCGAAGAAAAATGGGTGGCAGAAGCCCTTCTTTACGCGAAATCGTACGCGCTTGATGCCGTGACGATCGGGGTTATTCTTGGCGTTGCGCTCTTCGGCTATAAGAAAGGTTTTGCGGCAACCATGCGCGCGCTCATTATTCCCGTTGGCGGTACGGTAGCGTTCGTAGCTTGCTGCGCGCTTCCCTTCATGGAAGTATCCGAAGGGGATTGGCACTTCTTGAGCAAATTCGTAGAACGTTGCATTAGACTTTTCAAGGACACGGAATATAGCAAACTTTTCGGTAGATTGTTGGCGGCGGCGTTGATGGCAATCCTTTCCATTATCGTATGGATTTTGCTCGGCAAAGCTTTCACGAAGCTCGTGAAAGGGGTAAAGAGCGTGAAGGTTTTGCGCGTGATCGACGGTATTCTCGCATGCATTTTGTTCTTCGCAATCGGCGTGGCAATTTGCACGGCAGTTTGGTCGGTGCTCTATGCCTTTGAATATTGCGGTATTTTCTATACGAGTGAAATCTTCAACGAAAAGGCGTCC
>JAZTWL010000073.1:0-3705 GCA_045635845.1 Candidatus Scatosoma sp.
TGCCTGCTTTCACGCAGGGCGCGGTTGTTTCCGCAAAGGACGAAAGAACGGCGGATGCACTTCGTTTGGGCGTGGATATTTTCCGCACGACAAGTCCGTCCTATCCCATTATGGCGTCGGTGGAATATGCGGTGAAATATCCGAGAAACGAAAAACTCGAACAAGCGGTGAAAGCTTATCAAGCGGAAGAAGCGCGCGTTTATCAAAATGCCGATTGGACGAAGCTTTGCGCAAGAGTGGGCAAAAACGCCTTCCTTGCGGAAAAGGAATTGCAAGCGGAAGGGATTTATTCCGAATTTTGCGACGGGGATACGATTCTATTCTATCTCTCGCCCGCGACGAAATTTTCCGCTTGGAAGAAATTGAAAAAGAGATTGAAGAAACTTTTCGAGCAATATCCGCTCGAAAGGGAAGAAAAAGCGCTTCAATCCACACCTGCCCCCGTGGTTTTTGATAAAAACGAGCAGGAATGGGTGGAATTAAGTCAAGCGGCAGGGCGCGTTTGCGCGGGGAATTGCGGATTGTTTCCGCCTTGTACACCGCTCGTGCGCGCGGGGAATATAATTACGGTAGAAAAGCTTGCTTTGCTCCAAAGTGCAGACAACGCCTTTGGCCTAAAGGAAGGAAAAATTTTGGTTTATAAAGAAAGAAAAGGGGAATAAAGCTATGAATACGAGAGGGAAATTCATTACGTTTGAAGGCTGTGACGGTTGTGGGAAAAGCACGCAGCTTCGTCTTTTATCCGAATACTTAACGAAGGAAAATATCCCGCATATTTTTACTCGTGAGCCGGGCGGCGGCAAAATTTCCGAAGCCATTCGTGAGATTTTATTGAGCGGCAAGAATATGGAAATGACGGACGAATGCGAAGCGCTCTTGTATGCGGCGTCCCGCGTACAGCATTTGAGCGACCGCGTAGAGCCCTCCCTTGCAAAAGGCGAGCTCGTCATTTGCGATCGCTACGTGGATTCGTCCTTGGCATACCAAGCATACGCGCGCGGTTTGGGCAAAGACTTTATCGAAAAAATTAACGCGTTTGCGTTGGAAAACTACTTGCCCGACGTGACGATTTTCATTGATCTCACCCCCGAAGCGGCATTCCGCCGTAAGAAGGGTGCGGACGCAAACGACCGCTTGGAGTTGGCGGGTATGGAGTTCCATAAACGCGTTTACGACGGTTATAAGGCGCTTGCGGAAGAATATCCGAATCGTATCGTATGCGTAAACGGCGAACAAACGCCCGACGGAATTTTCGCGGACGTTGTGAAGGCGTTAAAAGACCGCGGCTGCCTTTAAGGAGCGAATATGAGCGTACTTGAAATCGTGCTTTTGGGTGTAGCCCTTTCTATGGACGCGTGCGCGGTGGGGATGACGGACGGTATGACGCACCCGAAAATGCCACTTTATAGGGTGACGTTTATCGCGTTCTTATTTGGGTTCTTTCAGTTTTTAATGCCCCTTATCGGCTACTATATCACGGGCTTACTTGCGGATGCATTCCTTTCGACGTTTGAAAAAATCTCGGCGTGGGTGTCCTTTGCGTTGCTTGCCTACTTGGGCGGAAAAATGATTTTCGACGCCGTAGGCGAATGGAAGGAAGCGAAGGCGGAAAAAGAAGAAACGCAAGGGGCGTGTACGAGTTTATCGGAAGACGCGTGCCCCCTTTGCTTAAAAAAAGAACTCACCTTTTCCCAACTCCTTATGCAAGCGATTGCAACGTCGATCGACGCGCTTGCGGTGGGTGTCACCTTGCAAATGGCGGCGCTTTCGACGGGGTTGTCCCTTGGCGCGTGGGGCGCGACGGGCGTGATCGGCGTAATCACCATGGGCTTATCCTTCGGCGCGGTGTTTATCGGGAAATTGATCGGCAATAAGCTTGCGGATAAGGCGGAATTTATCGGCGGTTTGGTGCTTGTGGGCATCGGCTTAAAGATACTTTTGGAGGGTTTGCTCTAAAAAACGACAATTTTCCCCGTTTGGATTGTGGAAATTCGGTGAATATTTGTGAAACGTTTGCATTTTTCTCATGCAAATGCTTGATAAGAAAATCCAAAATGTGGTAAAATAGAAAAACGATAATCGTTCCACGGTTAGCGTTGTGAAACAAAAAATTACGGAAATCGACCTTATAAGGTCGGCTGTAAAGATAAAGGAGAAAAGATTTTGACAAGAAGAAGCAAAACAATTATGTGGATTGTGATTGCAGTGCTTGCCGCGATTATTATCGGCGTACTGTTTTCCGATATGTTCGATAACACGAAGGACATTATCTATAGTGAGTTCTACGAAAAAATCGAAGCAGGGAAAATCACGGAAATCAAAGTGGACAGCTTCATTTGGACGGGTAAGGAATACGATCCTATTACGGGCAAACTCGTTGCAACCTATAAGACGGTAGCTTGGGACGCGTACAATAATCCCTCCGTTATCAACGAATTGATTGAAAGCGGCGTTGCGGTGAAGTTTATCGACCCTAATGAAAGCAGTATTTGGGAACGTATTTTCCCTGTGCTTGGCGTTGTGGTAGTTGCCCTTATTTTCTGGTTCATTATGCGTAGTGCGGCAGGTGGCGGCAGCGCGGCGATGAACGTGAACAAGTCCAAGGCGCAAGTGCAAAGCAATATCAAGGTTCGTTTCACGGACGTTGCGGGTGCGGAAGAAGAAAAGGAAGAATTGCAAGAAGTGGTAGAATTCTTGAAATCCCCCAAAAAGTTCTCGAATCTCGGCGCAAAAATCCCTTCGGGTGTGCTCTTGGTAGGCCCTCCGGGTACGGGTAAGACCTTGTTCGCAAAAGCGGTTGCAGGGGAAGCGGGCGTGCCCTTCTTCTCGGTGTCTGGTTCGGACTTCGTGGAAATGTACGTCGGCGTAGGTGCAAAGCGCGTGCGTGACTTGTTCGATTTGGCAAAGAGAAATCAGCCTTGCATCATCTTCATCGATGAAATCGACGCGGTGGGCAGACGCCGCGGTGCAGGTCTTGGCGGTGGGCACGACGAAAGAGAACAAACCTTGAACCAAATTCTCGTGCAAATGGACGGCTTTGAAAATAGCGACGGTATTATCGTAATGGCGGCAACCAACCGTGAAGACATTCTCGATCCCGCGTTGCTCCGTCCCGGTCGTTTTGATAGAAGAATCAACGTAAATCTTCCCGACGTAAAGGGCAGAGAACAAATCTTGAAGGTGCACGCAAGAAATAAGCCCATGGCGGCGGACGTCAACTTTAAGACGGTGGCGCGTATCACGGCGGGTTTCTCGGGCGCAGAGCTTGCAAACCTTTTGAATGAAGCGGCGATTTTGGCGGCGCGTGCGGGCAAAAAGCTTATCGGCAATCTCGAATTGTACGACGGTATCAATAAGGTGCTTATGGGTCCTGCAAAACGCAGCCGCGTAGTCACCGAATCGGATAAGCGTTGCACGGCGTACCACGAAGCAGGTCACGCGATCCTTGCTTGCCTTTGCGAGCATTGCGATCCCGTGCACGAAGTTTCGATCATTCCCCGCGGTCGCGCGGCAGGCTACACCATGACAAGACCGGAAACGGACGATAACGACGTTTCGTATAATAAGCTCGTGGACAACATTTGTATGTCGCTCGGCGGACGTGTGGCGGAAGAACTTGTAATCAAGGATATCACGACGGGCGCAAGCGCGGATATTCAACACGTATCCGAAATTGCGCGTAGAATGGTGACGCAATGGGGCATG
>JAZTWL010000074.1:0-1413 GCA_045635845.1 Candidatus Scatosoma sp.
AAATGCCCCGCGCCTTGCGCGCGGTCGCATAGCAAAAGCACCCGCTTGGGAAGGATGCGGCGAAGGGCGGAAAGGTCGGGAATCGCGCCCGTCACGTTGGAAGCGGTGGTGACGATGGCAAGCTTTGTGTTCGCTTTCACGAGCGAAGCAAAGCGGGCGGGGAAAATGTTCCCGTTTTCATTCAGTGGGCAAACGTCGTAAGTAATCACGCCCGATTTTTTCAAAAATTCTAACGGCCGCAAGACGGAATTGTGTTCCATACACGTGCAAACGACGTGATCCCCCTTTTCGAGTACGCCGAAAATGGCAAGATTGAGTGCTTCGGTGCAGTTTTTCGTGAATATCACTCGTTCGTACCCGTATCCGTCGAAAAATCGGTTAAGCTCCTTTCGGCAGCGTTGTACGTTTTCGGCGCAAGCAAGCGAGAGTTTGTGTCCGCTTCTACCCGGGTTGGCGCAAAGTTTTACGGCGGCGGTGACGGCGGTAAGGACGGCGGCGGGCTTGTTGCCGCCCGTGGCGGCGTTATCGAAATAGACCATTGTAGCATATCCCCCAAAGATTACATAAGATATAGTATTCACGAAAGGGGGGTGTTATGCTATGACGATTTTGGCGGTGTTTCGAAGCCGAGCGCAAAGCTTGGATTATGCGGAGCGGCTCGCGCACTACGGCGTGGAAGCGGCGACAATGCCAACGCCCAAGGAAGCAAAAATCGGCTGCGGGCTTTGCGTGCGTTTTCAACCAAGAGATCTCATGCGGGCGAAAGTGATTTTGCGGCTTGGAAAATATTCCACGTTCAAGGGCTTTTATAAAATGGAATACGTCGTCGGGGGGATTTCTATCACGCCGTACGGATAAAAATACGCGCGGGGCTTGCAAAAGTCCCGCGAATGTGTTATAATGTATGCGCTATGAAGAAAACGGACAAAACGCTCGTATTATCCGAGCTTGAAAAACTCTATCCCGATGCAAAACCCGCGTTGCATTTCACGACGCCCTACGAATTGCTCGTTGCGGTGGTGCTTTCCGCGCAATGTACCGACGAGCGGGTGAATAAGGTGACGGCGGTGCTTTTCGAGAAGTATTCCACGCCCGAAGCCATGCTTACGCTCTCGCAAGAAGAACTTGAAAAGTATATCTTTTCGTGTGGCTTTTACCGCATGAAAGCGGCGCATATTCTTTCCGCATCGAAGGATATTTTGGAAAAATTCGGCGGCGAAGTGCCGAGCACGATCGAAGAACTCACTTCCCTTGCGGGGGTGGGGAAAAAGACGGCGAACGTCGTTTATTCGGTGGCGTTTGGCGGGGATGCGATTGCGGTGGATACCCACGTTTTCCGCGTGAGCAACCGCCTTGGCTTGGCGAAGGGCAAAACGCCGCTTTTGGTGGAAGCGGGCTTGAATAAGGCGATTC
>JAZTWL010000075.1:0-5622 GCA_045635845.1 Candidatus Scatosoma sp.
CTCGCTTTGCTATTATCTTTCAAATAGGGTGGCACGCTATCATCCCGTACGATCCGCGCGTCCGATTGTGCTTTGTGGAAAGCTTCTACAACGGCATTGCTCTTTTCCGCTTCGCACACGTAAACGATTGCTTCCGAGAGCGGGATAAGCCCTTCGGGATAGCCGATTTTTTCAAAGGCGAGCATCGCCGACGTCGCAATTTGCAACGCTTGCGGATCTGCCATGCCAACGTCTTCCGCCGAATGCACGACGAGCCGACGGGCAACGAGCATCGGATCTCCGCCCCCTTCGATAATACGCATTGCATAATAGAGCGCCGCGTCCGAATCGCTCCCGCGCAAAGATTTACAAAACGCCGAAAGAAAATCGTAGTAAGCGTCTTGATTATAGGAAAGGGATTTCCGTTGAATGGATTGTTCCGCATCCGCAAGGGTGATAGAAACTTGTCCTTCGCTGTTGGGTGCAGTCGTCAAAGCGGCGAGCTCCAAGGCGTTGTACGCCGTGCGCAAATCTCCGCCCGCCATATTCGCAATATGCGCAATCGCATCGTCGGAAACGGAAATATTTTGTTTGCCCAAGCCCTTATGGCGATTCTTCACCGCCGCGTGCAACGCCCCTTCAATGTCTTCCGTCGTCAAATGCTTGAATTCAAACACGCGGCAACGGGAAACGATAGCCGGCGTCATGGACGCGTAGGGATTTTCCGTCGTCGAGCCGATAAAGATAATCGTGCCCTGCTCGATTGCAGGCAAAAGCGAATCGCTTTGCGTTTTATTGAAACGGTGACATTCGTCCAAAAGCAAATAGGTGCGCTTATTGAACATTTTCAAATTATCCCTTGCCGTTTCCACCGCCTTTTTCACGTCCGCAACCCCCGCATTTACCGCGTTGAGCTTGATAAACTCCCCGTTGGTGCGAAGCGCGATGATGTTGGCAAGCGTGGTTTTGCCACAACCCGGCGGCCCCCAAAAAATACAGCTACCCAAGCGATCGATCGCAATGGCGCGGCGCAAAAGAGAGCCTTCCCCGACGATATGGCGTTGCCCGATAAACTCGTCTAACGAGTTTGCGCGCATACGCTCGGCAAGCGGCTTCGCCGATTCTTCGTTTCTGTTGAAATCAAATAAATCCATAAATCCTTCCGTTGTTGATGGTTTTCTATTCCTTACGCTTCGTGCGAGTATGCGCCGAGCAACTTACATTCCAACGTATTTTCTTTGATTGAAGCAAGCATTTTTTGTACGTCCGCGCTTCCCACGTCGCAATCCGCTTCAATGAAGAAGCGATAATCGCCGGGGCGTTTCTTTACGGGACGGGATTCAATCTTCGTCATGTTGATGCCGTAGTTTGCAATGATTTGCAAAAGCGCCAAAAGACTACCCGGTCTATGCGGACAAACGGCCGAGAAGAACACGCGATTGCTCGTCTTGGGCAACGCCGACTCCCCTTTCTTAATCAAAAGGAAATGGGTGTAGTTGTTCTTTTCGTCGGAAATACACTCTTCACTCATCACAAAGCCGCTGCGGATATTTTCCGTATGCGCGCCCGCGATTGCCGCGCTCTTACCCGTTTCGTCTTCCACAGCCCTTGCAATACCAAAGCCCGTGGATTCCGTTTCTCGTAACGACGCAAAGGGAATTTCCTTACTCAAAAACGCCGAGCATTGATCGAGCGCTTGGCGGTGGGAATATACTCTGCCGATTGCGGAAAGGGGCGTACCTGCCTTGTAAATCAAGCGGTGATCTACACGCAACACCTTTTCCTTTACAGCGTACAAATCCTGAAAATCTTGGAGCAAGTCCAAGTTTTGCGAAACGCCGCCTTGAATGCTATTTTCAATGGGAATCGCCGCGCCTTCTACGCGACCGCTTTGTACGGCTTCCAACACTTCGACGAAATTTCTAAAGGGCACGCATTCGTCCCATTCGCCCACAGCCTTTTCCGCCTTCGCTTCCGTTTTCAAAAACTCCTTTGCCGCAAGGTGGGAATAACTCCCTTCCGGCCCTAGAAATGCAATTTTCATATATTCACTTCCCAAAAAAACTTTTTCCTAAATTAAACTTGTTCCGCCAACGAGAGAAGCAAACGCTCGGTGTCCTCCCAACCGATACAAGGATCAGTGATCGACTTCCCAAACACCTCGTCGTGCTTTTGCGTACCTTCCACCAAGAAGCTTTCCACCATGAAGCCCTTCACAATCTTCTTGAAATCGGCGTCAAAGCGGCGGTTTTGCATCACTTCTTCCGCAATACGGAGCTGTTGACGGTGCTTTTTGCCCGAGTTGGAATGGTTGCAGTCGATAATAATTGCGGGATTTTCAAGCTTACTGCCGCGGTACATTTCTTCAAGCTGCATCACCGTTTCGTAGTGGAAGTTGGGCACGTCCGCGCCGTTGCTATCCACGCCACCGCGCAAAATTGCGTGCGCGTAAGGATTGCCGTCCGAGCTCACTTGATAATTGCGGTACTTAAACACTTGCGGACTTTGCGCCGCAAAAATGGAATTCAAGAGCGCAATAATGTTGCCGCTCATAGGATTTTTCAAGCCGACGGGCGCATCGATACCACTTGCCACTTGGCGGTGCATTTGGTCTTCCACGCTTCTTGCGCCGACAGCGTGATAGGAAAGCAAATCTTCTACGTACGCCGTATTTTCGGGATAGAGCATTTCGTCCGCGGCCGTCAAGCCCGATTCGTTGATTGCAGCAAGGTGCAACGCGCGAATGCTACGAATCCCCCTTGCAATATCCCCCGCCCCTTCGGGATCGGGTTGCAAGAACATACCTTTATAACCCACGCCTTTCGTGCGGGGCTTATTCGTATAAATTCTCGGTACGATAACGAGCTTATCCTTCACTTGTTCGTTGATTTTGCCCAAGCGGGAAATATATTCGAGCGTAGGAGCAGGCTCGTGCGCGGAACAAGGACCGATTATGACGAGCATTTTATCATTTCTGCCGGCAATCGTATCACGAATTTCCGCATCCCTTGCCGCTTTAATCTTTTTCATTTCCGCCGTCAACGGTTTTTCCGCAATGAATTCTTCGGGCTCGGGAATAAAATATTGTTTTTCCATCATAATAAACTATCTCCTTTTCTCTCGTATGTATCCGTTATCTTTCAAATTCAATAATCTCGGTTTGCTGACTAACGCACGTGCAATCCGTGCCGTTATAGCCTTGCGCTTTCTTCATATTGTAGCGCACGTAATAGGGCAACGTGCCGAGAATTTGCTTGCTGATAAATTCCGCCTTTTCGCGGCCTCCTTCCACGTCCTTCAAAACGGCGATTTCCGCATAAAAATAGGAATGCATCAACGAGCCGTCCACCGTGTCCTTCTTATTTTGATAGGAATAGGAAACGCTCTCTTTATAAAGCGCAATAATCGCGTCGATTTCCGCGAGCTCTTCTTCCGTGAGCCCGCCACCTACTTCTTCGGGCTCTTCGAGCGTTTCAGGCACTTCGGGCACAAACAACAATTCAGCAAACTCGTCCGATTGCAACTTCACGAGCATTTCTTGGAGCGCCGCGCGGGTGTAGCCGCTAAAATACGCGCCTTCTTCCCCATCCTTCGGGGAAACGTAAAATTCCAACGTCACGCCGTAGTAGCTTTGCTTTACGGGCGCTTCACTTACTTGCGACGAAGGATTTTCTTCCGATTTCTTGCCGCCGCAAGCCATAAACGAAACCGCCGCAAGTGCGCTCATGCAAAGCGCCAACGCTTTTTTCCAAAATCTCATCGTTTTTCTCCCTTGCGTAAAATATAGTCCTTCACGCCTTCGCTTACGTATTCGTCGATCGGCGTGCCGAATTTCAAGCTATTGCGCACCATCGTCGAGCTCACGTGCAAAAGCTCTTGCGGACAGGGCAAGTACACCGCCTTGAAATCGGGATCGAGTTTTTTACTCGCGTAAAAGTTCGCGTTTTCAAAATCCAAATCCACGCCGTTGCGAATGCCGCGCACGTAAATTTTCGTATTTTCCTTTTCCAAAAGCTCCGCCACCGTGCCTTCAAAATCGATCACGCGAACGCGGGGTTCTTTCCCAAAATCGATTTCAAGCATTTCCTTACGCTCCTTGAGCGTAAAGCAAGGCTGTTTGGCGGGATTTACCATAATCGCCACCACCACTTCGTCAAAGAGCGCAAGGCATTCTTCAATGAGCGCCTTATGCCCGAGCGTGGGGGGATCGAACGTACCCGCAAACACACATTTTCTCATAATTCCTTACTCCTTCACACGACGGAAAAAGGTGATATACGTCTTTCCGTACTTGCGTTCGTCGTATCTTTCCAAGCCCGCGATTTCCCCTTCAAAGGGAATATCCCGTTCGTTCACGACGATGCCGTTTTCGCTTAAAAGTCCCTTTTGCGCAATTTTTTCAAGCGCCTTTTTGCCGTAATCGAATCGATACGGCGGATCGAGAAAAATAATATCGAATTGCCCTTTCACCACGTCCAAGCAGGAAAGGAAATCATATTGACAAACCTTCGCTTCTTCGCTATTGATCGCAATTTTCAAAGCGGACAAATTCTTCTTCACGATCGCCAAGCTATCCTTGGAAAAATCGTTGAAGACCACTTCCTTCGCGCCGCGCGAAAGAGCTTCCAAGCCCAACGCGCCGCTGCCGGCAAACAAGTCTAAAACTCGCGCGCCGTACATTTTCAAGGCAAGGATATTGAAAAGGGATTCCTTTGCACGATCGGACGTAGGACGTACGTCGTCGCCCGCAAATTCAGCAAGCACCCTGCTTCTATATTTTCCACCGATAATTCTCATAATTTTTCCTTCTATTTACGCGTTCAACGCGTACACGCCCCGCTTATTTGCGTTTTTTAGGCTTCGTACCGGGCAAACCGCCGTAGTTGATTTTCTTGGGATTCTTTTGGCGTTCCGCTTCCGCTTTGTCCGCCAAAATTTGTTGACGAATCGCCTTGTTGCGGCGGGAATATGCGCCGAGAATATAGAAGATACCCGTCACCAAAATGGGGATAAGCGCAAACAAGCACGAAACGAGATAGTTCACGTAAATGCCGTCGCAGTTCATATAGTAAAGGGGCAAAATCGACCAACCGGAAATGAAGAAGGAAAGCGCCATAAACACCCCCAAAGGCCCGCCGCTTGTATCCGCGCTAATATTCGATTGATTGCAGGCGAATACGATGCCGACGAGTAGCGTCCAAAACGCCGAGAAGCCGCCGATTGCAAAGCCCTTCCATACGCGATATTCCTTCGCTTCGTTGTGGGAAGACATTCTAAATCCCGAGCCGTCGTCCGTCATACGCGAACGTTTTACGTTGCCCGAAACGAGCATTTCGTAATGCGAGCCGCCGTTTGCCCAAGCCACGAGCGCGTTATACGCCGCGCCGCCGAGAATACAAACGATCGTCCATGCCAACTTCTTATTCGTCCACGTAATTTCTTCGCCCTTTAACGTGAGCATCATCAAGATCGTGCCCGCGCAAAAGTACATAAACGTCGCGGGAATCGAAGTCTTGAACATAGACCATACGTATTTCCAAAATCTCTTCCATTTTTTCTTAAAAGTAGCCATAATTTTCTCCGTATTTTTTTTTACTTTATCCGTTTTATAAAAGTGTCCGTCACGAGCACGTCCAAGGGGAC
>JAZTWL010000076.1:0-8221 GCA_045635845.1 Candidatus Scatosoma sp.
CAAGGTTGGTCGCACCAGGACCGCTCGTTGCGATACAAACGCCCACTTGCCCCGTTGCGCGCGAATAGCCGTCCGCCGCGTGGGACGCACCTTGTTCGTGCGCCGTAAGTACGTGATTGATTTCGTCTTTATATTCATAAAGCGCATCGTAAATATGGATAACCTGTCCGCCGGGATAACCGAAAACGTCTTTAACGCCTTGTTCGATTAACGTGCGAATTAAAATTTGTGCACCGTTTAATTTCATATATGCTTCACTCCTAATTGTTTTCTTTATTTTATAACATACGATTTACAGCCGACACCAACGCTCTCACGGACGACGTCATAATGTCGCTATGAATACCCGTGCCCCAGTACGTTTTGCCGTCTGCGACGATGCTCACGTAAGAAGCCGCCGTTGCGGAAGATTTTTCTTCCAACGCGTGCTGTACGTACGTTTCCAAAACGAAGTCTTTGCCGATCACTTGCTTGATTGCGCTCGACACACAGTCCAAACGGCCGTTGCCGACCACTTCCGCTTGTACGCTCTTGCCTTGGTAATCGATAAGGATCTTGCCGCGTACCGTATCCACGTCCACGTCTTCGTAAACTGCGTTGACGACGTGCAACTTATCATGCACGTTCACGAAATCGTTCATGAAAATCTCGTAAACTTCTTGCGCCGAAAGTTCCTTGTGCGCGTGATCGGAAATACTCTTGACGTGATAGCCGAATACTTCGCGCATCTTGGGCGGGAGCACCAAATTGAATTGCGTTTCGAGAATATACCCGATACCGCCCTTACCCGATTGAGAATTGATACGGATAACGTCCGCTTCGTACACTCTGCCTACGTCGGCAGGGTCGATGGGAAGGTAGGGAACGGTCCACGTGCTCGAATCCTTTTCCACGCGGTACTTCATGCCCTTGGCAATCGCGTCTTGGTGAGAGCCGCTAAACGCCGCGAATACGAGCGCGCCGCTATACGGTTGACGTTCACTCACTTTCATTCTCGTCACTCGTTCGTAAACCTTCGTGATTGCAGGCAAATCGGAGAAATCGAGCTGAGGATCAACCCCTTGCGAGAACATATTGAGCGCGAGCGTGATAATATCGACGTTGCCCGTTCTCTCGCCGTTGCCAAAGAGCGTCCCTTCGATTCTATCCCCGCCTGCGAGCAAGCCCATTTCACTATCCGCTACCGCGCAACCGCGGTCGTTGTGGGGATGCAAGGAAATGATTACGTTTTCACGGTTTTTCAAATTCTTGCACATGTATTCCACTTGGTTTGCATAGACGTGGGGCATGGAATGGGAAACGGTGACGGGCAAATTGATAATCGCCTTATCGTCTGCCGTCGGTTGCCAAACGTCGAGCACCGCGTTGCAAATTTCCGCCGCAAATTCGGGCTCTGTGCCCGTAAAGCTTTCGGGGGAATATTCAAACGTGATCTTCCCTTCCGCTTTTTCACGGTACTCCTTGCAAAGCTTCGCACCGAAAACGGCAATATCAATAATTTCCTTCTTTTCCCTTCTAAACACCTGTTGGCGTTGCGCCACGGACGTAGAATTATATAAATGCACGATCGCGTGCTTTGCACCCTTCAAGGCTTCGAAGGTCTTGGCAATAATATGTTCGCGGGATTGCGTAAGCACTTGAATCGTCACGTCGTCGGGGATCAAATCCTCTTCGATCAGCTTACGGCAAAATTCGTATTCCGTTTCGCTTGCCGCAGGGAAACCGATTTCAATTTCCTTAAAACCGACGTAGCAAAGGAGCTTGAAAAACTCCAACTTTTCCTCCAAACTCATGGGGATAATAAGCGCCTGATTGCCGTCGCGCAAATCGACGCTGCACCACACGGGCGGCTTTTCAATGGCGGATTTTTTCGTCCAGTCCATCGTCACGCCTTGCGGTTCAAAATACTGTTTTACGTACTTTTTACTATTTTTCATGTCTCTTTCCTTTCTTGATAATAAAAAAGTCTCTCTCCAAAAAAGCGCAAGGATTGCGCCTTTTCGAAAAGAGACGAAGATATTCTCCGCGGTACCACTCTATTTGATGATAAATCATCCGCTCGTTGTTCCCTATAACGGGGGAATCCCGTCCGAATCTAATAAGCGCGTTTACGCCGTTCTCTCGGCGGCTCGGGGAGGAGCTATATTCCAGCAAACTGTACCGACTCGCACCTTCCGTCGGCTCTCTGACAAGCAAGTCTTGCGGATTTCTTTCCCTTCATAGCCATTTTTTAAGTTATTGCATTTATTCTACAACATTTCCACCGTCTTTGTCAACGGTTTGAACATACTATTCCTTTATAAATAAAGGAAATATGTGGCTTTTTACAATTTATACACCCAGTTGAAGGTGTCTTCTCTCTTGCCCCATTGAATACCCGTCAAAATATCGTAAAGTTCTTGGGTGACTTTGCCGATTTTGCCGCCGCCGATTACGAATTCTTCGTCACCGTAAGCAAGCTTCCCAATCGGGGAAACGACAGCCGCCGTCCCGCAGCCCCACGCTTCTTCCAACGCGCCGCTCTTCATCACTTCGACGAGTTCGTCCACGGAAAGCAAGCGTTCCGTCACTTTATAGCCCAACGTTTTGAGCACTTCAATGCAGCTCTTTCTCGTAATACCGGGCAAAATCGAGCCGGTGAGCTCGGGCGTGATAATCTCGCCGTTGATCTTGAACATAACGTTCATTGCGCCCACTTCTTCGATATATTTTCTTTCTACGCCGTCTAGCCACAAAACTTGTGAATAGCCCTTCTTTGCCGCACGTTCGCCCGCTCTCGTACTTGCCGCGTAGTTGCCGCCGCACTTTGCGTAGCCCGTACCGCCGCGCACCGTTCGAACGTCTTCGTTTTCGATCATAATGCTAACGGGGTTGATCCCTTCTTTATAGTAGCTGCCCGACGGGGACGCGATAATCATAAACGTCGCACGCTTTACGGCGTGTACGCCGAGCGCTTCATCATCGCCGAACATGAAAGGACGAAGGTACATCGACGTCCCGAAAGACTTCGGCACCCACTTTTCTTCGCATTTCACGAAGGTCGTCAAAAGCTCAAGCATATCTTGCTCGTCCATTTCGGGCAAACTCATACGTTCCGCCGAGCGGTTCATTCTCTTAATATTTTCCATGGGGCGGAAAAGTTGTACGCCGCCGTCTTCACGACGGTATGCCTTCAAGCCTTCGAAAATTTCCGCACCGTAATGAAGTACGGTGGACGCAGGGTGCAAGGAAATTCTACCGAAAGGCACGATTCTCGCATCCTTCCAGCCTTCGCTTTCCGTCCAGTCTACAATCAACATGTGGTCGGTGAATACCTTCCCAAAGCCCAACTTATCCTCCGGCGGCATCGACGAAGGCGTCGTCGTTTTCGTAATACTAATCTTCATAATAATTCTTCCCCTTTGCTATTCATTTTTTGAATGAAAGAAAGTCCTTCCATTTATTTATATAATGATACTATGATAGCACACCGAGCGGATTAAGTCAACGTTTTTTCTATAGAAAATAAGGGTTTTTTTGTAAAAAAACCGCGTTTCAAGAAAAAGAGTCTTTCCCCATTGTGAGAAAAGACCCTTTGCTTGTTTTTCTTGCATTTTACGCGTTATTATCCGCGTTTTCCGTCGGCACTTCTTCGTCGTCCGATTCCGCGAGCTCGGAAATAAACATATCGTTTTGCTGATCGTATGCCGAGAGCATAGGCTTCACGTTTTTGCCCTTCTTTCTATCGAAATAGTTTTTCGTAATCTTCCAAACGAGCCCGTTCATGAGCAGCAAGCCGATCAAGTTGGGCACTGCCATTAAGCCGTTGAAGGTGTCCGAAATCGACCACGCAAGTTCGCCGTTGATACGCGCCGAAACCACGACGAGCAAGACGTACGCCACTTTGAATACGGTAGTGGCAATCTTTCTGCCCACCGCGCCCGTTTTACGGAAAAGGAAATCGATCGATTTTTCCCCGTAGTACGACCACGCCAAAATGGTAGTGAAGGCGAAGAGCGGAAGGATAAGCGAATAGGTCATTTTCCCGAACGCGCCGAATATGTTTTCAAACGCACTCATGGAAACGACGGTATCCGCCGCCGCGCCCGCGCTGTACAAAAATTCCATATTATCCCCGTAGGAAACGAGAATTACGAGCGCCGTCAAGGTGCAAATGATAAAGCTATCGAAGAACACTTCGAAAATACCCCACAAGCCTTGCTTAACGGGTTCACGGGTGACGGACGCGCTATGCGCGATTACGGAAGAACCAAGCCCCGCTTCGTTCGAGAATACGCCGCGCGCCAAGCCCTTTTGTATGATTTGCGCGAAGGCATAGCCCCCAAAGCCCGCCACCGCGGTTTTGAACTTGAAAATATTCTTGAAAATCAACGTAAATGCCGTGCCGACCATGGTCACGTTCGCGCAAATAATGATAAGCGCCATGATAATGAAAATCAAGGACATGAAGGGCACGAGAATCGCCGCCACACGGCCGATACTCTTAATCCCGCCGAGCACGATAAGGGCAAGCACGATTGCCACGATTATACCCACGATCAACGCCACCGTGCTATCCTTCCCGGGCACGACTTCTTGGAAAGTGGACGAAATTTTATTCGTTTGCACACCGCTCATACCGATTGCGGCAAAGGTGCAAAATACCGCCGCCATAACGCCGAGCAATTTACCAAAGCCCTTCAAGAACGCGCCAGCCGCGCCCTTTTGGTTTCTGCCTATGCCTTCGGATAAGTAGTACGCAGGCCCGCCCGAGAAATCCCCGTTCTTTTCCTTTTTACGGAAATATAAACCGAGCACGTTTTCGGCGTAGTTGGTAATCATGCCAAAGAACGCGGAAATCCACATCCAGAACACCGCGCCAGGGCCGCCCGTCATGATCGCGGACGTCACGCCGACGATATTCCCCGTACCGACCGTACCCGAAATCGCCGTTGCAAAAGCTTCGAATTGCGAAACGGAATTTTCCTTCTTGGAAAGTCCGCCCTTTTTCTTGCCCATGCCCTTCACCGTCGGAATGATCGTCTCATTCCAAGACGTGCCAAACTTACGCACCTGCATTGCCCGCGTGCGCATTGTGATTAACAAGCCCACACCGAGAATGAGAATGATCATAGGCCAACCCCAAACGATTTCGTTGAGTTTGCCGTTCACCTTCTCTACCCACGCCACAATCTTATCCCACATAGTAAAAATCTCCAACGCCCTTTCGGGCAAAAAATTAAACCTTTTTAGCGAGAAAAAAACGGAGTGATTTTGCCTAAAATCACTCCGTCACAGTCGATTGTTTTTCAAAAATAGCCCTACCATGTATGGAATGAATATAAAATTCGCCTATTTTTGAAAAGCATACTCTGTCCTTTTGCCTGAGAGATTGACAAGGCGTTTTTGCCCTGCTTGCCCCTTCGGCACTCAATTCAATGAGTTTCTCCGGAGTGCTATCCGATTACAGTTCCCGATCTTTCGACCACCTGAGAGATTCACTCCTTCGGTTGAACGCGCCGCGTTCATCTTCTATAATCTTCGTATAGCATTTGCTTGTGTATTAGGATAACACATTCAAAATTCCTTTGTCAAGGGAATTTTTGCACTTTTTTCACATTTTTTCATAGTCTTTCTTTTGCATTTTCCGCGCGAGCGTGTTATAATAATATATAGTGATGAATTTTTGCGTGTAGGTGACTATGCTTAAAGTGCTGCTCAAAAAAATAAATGAAGCCATCGTCTCGGTTTTGCCCGTCACGGCAATCGTGCTTCTTTTGAATTTCTCGCCGCTCGCCGTTTCGTTTACGGCTAGAGAAGCGGCGGTTTTCGTGTGCAGTGCAATTTTGCTCATCTTTGGCATGGCGCTTTTCAATCTCGGGGCGGATATTGCCATGACGCCTATGGGCGAACAAATCGGCTCGGGTCTTTCCAAAACGGGGAAATTTAAGACGTTGCTCTTTATCTGTTTTATCATGGGCGTATTCATTACGATTGCCGAACCCGATTTATCCGTACTCGCTTCACAAGTGAAGGACGTAATCAATAGCACGGCGCTCACGATTGCAATCGGTGTGGGCGTGGGCATTTTTCTCGTGCTTTCCATCCTTAAAATCGTATTCCGCGTGAGCTTGGCGCAAATGCTCACCTTCTTCTATTTGATTTTGTTCGCGCTCGTGAGTTTGGGCTTAACGATTTCCCCTGAAAGCTTTGAAAGCTTCCTTCCGCTTGCCTTTGATTCAGGCGGCGTGACGACGGGGCCTATCACCGTACCCTTTATCATGGCACTCGGCGTGGGCGTTAGCGCAACGCTTGGGGATAAACGGGATCGCGAAAGCAACTTCGGCTTTATCGCACTTTGTTCGATCGGCCCGATTCTTGCCGTTATGTTCTTGGGTGTTTTCTCAAGCGGGACGGTAAATTACGAGCTTCCCGATTACGGAATGCATTTGAGCCATGCCCCGCAAACACTTTTGCACACCCTGAAAAGCGTGGCGATTGCACTCGGCCCGATCGTGATTTTCTTCTTTATCTTGCAAGCGATTTTTATGCGCGCAACGAGAAGAAAAACGAAGCAAATTATTATCGGCGTTTTCTATACCTTCTTCGGCTTGGTAATTTTCCTTGCCGCCGTAGAAATCGGCTTCATGCCCATCGGCTTTAAGATGGGCGCGCAATTCTCGGAAATGAACGAGTGGCTCATGATCGGGATTGCCTTCATTCTCGGCTTCACGGTCGTACTCGCCGAGCCCGCCATTCACGTACTCAAAAAACAAGTGGAAACGATCACGGGCGGCGCAATTTCCAAGCTCTCTATGCTGATTGCCCTTTCCGCGGGTGTGGGCGTATCCATCGCCCTTTCCGTCGTGCGCGTTATCTACGATTTTAGCGTGCTCTACTATCTCATTCCCGGCTACATTCTCTCGCTCGGGCTTTCCTTCTTCGTGCCGAAAATTTATACGGCAATCGCCTTCGACTCGGGCGGCGTTGCAAGCGGACCTTTGACTTCCACTTTCATTCTGCCCTTCATCATCGGCGTATGCTCGGCAATGCGCGGACCTTCGAGCGTACTCACCGACGCATTCGGTTTGGTGGCAATGGTTGCCATGACTCCCCTTATCACCATTCAAACGCTCGGCTTCAAAGCCGTCGTCACCAAGCGCGTGAAAGAAAAGATCGCCATGAAGCGTATTTTGGATGCAGATGACGAGCAAATTATCAAATTTATGTAAAAAACAAGGGGGCAGGTATGGATTCAACCGTTAATAAACCATTAACCATGAAAACAAGAAAACCGAGAAAGACTGCGCCCAACCCCGCGGAAGCGGTGCGCAAATTGAAGATTCTTGTCACCGTTGTAAACCGCAATAAGACGGAATTTTTCATGGATTACTTGGAAGGCTTTGAAGTAAATTTCCAAACGGCAGTCTTGGCGCACGGTACGGCGCAAAGCGAAATGCTTTATATGCTCGGCTTGGAAGATTCGGAAAAGAGCGTGATTTTTAGCGTGATTCGCGAAGACCGCGCACAAGAAATTTTGCAGGGCTTGGACGATAAGTTCCAAAGCGTCCGCAAGGGCAAAGGGATTGCTTTCACGATGCCGATTTCTAGCGTGATCGGCGTGGCGATTTACCGCTTTTTAAGCAATCACACCGCCGCACAAAAAGCAAAGGAGAATTGATATGCCTTATAGTCACGAAGCGATATTTTGTATTGTAAACAGCGGTTATAGCGAAGCGGTAATGAACGCCGCGAAAAAGCTCGGCGCAAAGGGCGGCACGGTGATTAACGCGCGCGGCACGGCGAGCAAGGAAGCGGAAACCTTCTTCCATATCACGATCACTCCCGAAAAGGAAATCGTCATGATTCTCGTCCCCAAAAAGATCAAGGACGACGTTTTGCACGCCCTTTATAAAGAAGTAGGCTTGGACACGGCAGGGCAAGGCATTGCCTTCTCCGTACCCGTGGATAGTGTTGTCGGCATTACGGACACCGCCCCCAAAGCGTAACTTTATCCCAACAATCAAACGAACCCAAGCAATCTTGCTTGGGTTCGTTTTTTTATCCTTTTAGCGGATTATTCTTCCTTCTTTTTCAAAAGCGCAACGCCTGCCAACGCCATTGCCGCCATCGTACCGATTGCCGTGAAACCGCCACAGCCGCCCTTCTTCTTGCCTTCTGATGCGGGCGCGCTCGTTTCGGGCTCACTCGTCACAGGGATTTCGGGCTCTTCACTTACGGG
>JAZTWL010000077.1:0-3175 GCA_045635845.1 Candidatus Scatosoma sp.
ATATCTTGCGGCGCCCCCGCTTCCCCCGCCGCCTGTAAAATGATTTCCGCCGCCGCCAAAGTCGATTTCTTCGCGCGCGGGTGTGGGGACAAAATCAAACCGTTCCGCGTTTTCAAGCATATAAGCGCTTTGAAAATGGTGGTGGACGTGGGATTCGTCGTAGGAATCACCCCCGCCGCCACCCCGATCGGCTCGGCGATTCGCGTATAGCCGTGCACTTCGTCCCGTTCGATCACGCCGCACGTTTTTTCGTTCTTGTAGCGGTTGTAAATATACTCCGCCGCATAATGATTTTTGAGTACTTTGTCTTCAAAAACCCCCATTCCCGTTTCTTCCACCGCCATTTGGGCAAGCAAAATCCGCGCGTCGTTTGCCTTTAAGGCCGCCGCGCGGAAAATTTCGTCCACCTTTTCTTGCGAGAAACGGGCAAACTGCTCCTGCGCCTTACGCACTTTTGCCAATAACGCTTGCAAAGAGCCTTCGTCCGTTGCCACTTGAATATTCTTTTTTACCATACCGCTCCCCTCCGCTCACGAAAAAGCCAAGCGAGCGGATTTTTTATTGTTTGTTCGTACGGTACAGTTTCCCCGCGAGCATAGCGAGCGATGCCGCCAAGTCCTCCGTTTTCAAAACGATATCCTTGGGCACGCGCAAGGGTGCGGGCGCAAAATTCCAAACGGCTTTTATCCCCGCTTCCACCATCTTATTCAAAACGTCTTGCGCCGCCACTTTGGGCACGGTGATAATCCCAATGCGGATCTTATGCTCCGCCACAAACTCTTTGAGTTTGTCAAGCGGCAAAATCACCTTTCCCGCCACTTCCGTTCCAATCAACTTCTCGTTAATATCAAACGCCGCCACCACGTTCAAGCCGTTATTTTTGAACCCTTCGTAGCCGAGCATAGCCCTTCCAAGCCCGCCCGCGCCGACGATAATCGTATCCGAGAGATTATCATAGCCGAGAAACTTCTCGATATCCACGATCAATCGACTAATCGCAAAGCCCAAACGCGGCCGCCCCGCTTCCGACGAAACCATCGCTAAATCCTTTCTAACGAGCACCGACGATACGGAAATATTTTGCGCAATCACCGTGGAAGAAATGTATTGCGCGCCCTTGGAATTTTCTTCCTGCAAGAAATGCAAATAAAGCGGCATACGCGCAAGCGTCGCCTTCGAAATTTCGTTCATCTCCATCTTCTTCATAAGCCCAATCTCTCCTTTTGGCACTATTATACCACTTTCTATCGATAAAAACAAGCGATTGAGAAAAATTCCCAACCGCTTGCAAGCATTTTTTTCACTTATTGCATTTTCTTCTCGGCGGCAACAGCCAACACGGTGAACACCGTTTCCAAAACCAAGCCCACGAAGAAGGTAACGCCCACGAGCGCAAAGAGCTGCGGCACACTCGAATATACGCGCGCTTCTTGCATCATGCCACCCATACTCCGCGCGGTGTTTGCCAAAATTTCCGCGGAAACAACGAGTTTCAAGGCAAAGGAAATCCCCCCGCCCGCTTCCCGCAAAACGTAGGGCGCGGATAAGGGCAAGTAAATTGCCACCACTCTCCGATATACGCCCGCGCCGTGTACCCGACTCGCCGCCACGAGCTTCTTATCCACGCTCGAAAGCCCCGCAAAAATCCCCGTGTACAGCATAGGGAATAAGGACATAAACGCCACCGCCACGGGCGCGTTTGCCGCACCCCAAACCGAGAGCAAAATCAAGAGCACCGCAAGCACGGGCATGGAACGCAACGCCGAAACGATCGGCGCGATAAAATTCGCAAACCACGGCAGCAGGTACGCGATCACCGCAAAAACAAGGGCGAACAAGAAGGAAATCAGGAAGGCGAAAAGGGTACGCTGTAAGCTATTCCAAAGCCCCAACCAAAAACGGCTATTTTTCAAGAGCGCCCCGCACTCTTTTACGCTTTCCTTGAAGGACGGCACGAGCAGTTCATTCCCCACGGAAAAGTACGCAAAAAGCCATACGCCGATCAAAAATCCGATCGCCGCAAGCGTTTGTAGTACGTTTTTCCAAATGAGTTTTTTCATAATATTCCTTCGTTAAAGATTGCTAATTTCCGAATACGGCAAGCCGTATTTATTGAGCACCGCCTTAAAGGTAAGCCCGGGCACTTGATTGATTTGCAAAACGCCCACCGTCTTGCCCTTCAAATCCCCAATACTCTCCGCCGACACTTGCTTTCCGTCTTTCGAGATAAGGTACAAATTCCCGTGCGTGACCACGCCCAGCATCTCGTATTTTTCCCCGCTGCCCAAAAGCTTACTCGCCGCCGTCACGGGCAAAACGCACAAATCGGCATTCTCGTCCATATCCTTATACGTCACCTTGCTCGCGATAAGGCTCGAATTCACCACCTTGTAGGTAATGCCGTCGTCCGCCGTGTCTTCGTGCAAAAGCTGTGCAAGCGCCAACGCAGGCGCACCGTCGGGCATACAAACGGTGATCTCGCCCAAATCCCCGCTCTCCGTCCTTTCCCCGTCCCAGAAAAACTCCGAGCTCGGCAACGCCGTCGCACTCTCGTTCACGGCAATCATTTCCCCTAAAAAGGTTGTCACTTCGTTTTGACATTCGCTCGCATACGTGAACCGCACACCGCACCGCGAAAGCACGTCCGCGCTTAATAAGGGCGCTTTCAAACTCGTCTCCGCGCCGCTATCGTCCATGTGCGCATTCACCGCCGCCACGATATCCGTAGCCGCCGCCGTTTCCAGCCATGCCGCCGCCGCGGAAACCTTTTCCGTGAAGGACTGCACGAAAGAATGCTTTACAAGACTCTTCTTCGCCACAAGCACCGCTTGGGGATAACCGTTTTCCCCGCCGTAAAGGGCTTGAATATCCCCCGAAATGGAATACCTCTTCTTGCTTTGCGCGGTCACGGCAGGCTCTGCCAAAAGGAAATAATCGGCATCCACCGTCCCTACGGCTTCCGGACCGCTAATTGCCAAAAGGTTGACTTTATCTTCGTCTTTCTTCCCCCCGCCGCCGCACGCCGTAAGCCCGAAAAGGCAAACCGCAAGCCCCAGCGCCACACCAAACTTTTTCATTTCACTCTCCTTAAAAAAGCTTACTTTTTGTACCAGTAGTAGCTATAATAAGCATATTCGTCCGTAAAATTCGTTGCATTCGTGGAAGGATTCGTCAC
>JAZTWL010000078.1:0-20918 GCA_045635845.1 Candidatus Scatosoma sp.
GATTGTACTCGTTTAATACGGTGTACGGCGCGTGCCCTGCCTGCTCGGGTTTGGGGTTAAAGCAATTCGTCGACCCCGATTTGATTTGCCCCGACCAAACCAAGACCTTGCGCGAAGGGGCTATGAAGGTGACGGGTTGGAGCTTGGGCTCGGCGTCCATGTCGCTTATGGAGCTTTCCGCGTTGGCGAAGGCGTATAATTTCTCGCTCGACGTGCCCGTGAAGGACTTGCCCGAAGGGATTTACGATATTTTGATGTACGGCAGCGACCGCGCGGTGGATATGCGCTACGAAACGCGTTCCTTCTCGGGGAGCTTTAGAAAGACTTGGGAAGGCTACGTGAATAATTTGCAACGCCGCTACGGCACGTCCACTTCGGACGGCGTGAAGAGTGAAATCGAGCGGCTTATGCGCAGCGCGCCCTGTGACGAGTGCAACGGAAAACGCTTGAAAAAGGAAGCGCTTGCAGTCACGGTCGGCGGCAAGAATATTTGGGAGCTTTGTGAAATGTCCGTGGACAACCTTTGCGCGTTTATGGACGAATTGTTGCCCAAACTCACCACCACCGAGCACTTGATTGCGGATGCGATTATTAAGGAAATCAACTGTCGTTTGGGTTTCTTGCGGAACGTGGGTTTGAATTATTTAACGCTTGCGCGTACGGCGGTTACGCTCTCGGGCGGGGAAAGCCAACGCATTCGTTTGGCAACGCAAATCGGGAGCGCGCTCACGGGCGTACTCTATATTTTGGACGAGCCGAGCATCGGTTTGCACCAAAGGGACAATGAAAAACTGCTCAATTCCTTGAAAGGCTTGCGAGATTTGGGGAACACGCTAATCGTGGTGGAGCACGACGACGATACGATGCGCGCGGCGGATTATATCGTGGATATCGGCCCGAAAGCAGGCGCGCACGGCGGCGAAATCGTCGCGTGTGGGGATCAAGAAGCGATCATGAACGAGCCCCGTTCGATCACGGGGGACTACCTTGCGGGCAGAAGAAAAATTCTTACGCCGAGCGTGCGTAAAGCGCCGTCGGATAAGTGGTTGAAGCTTTACGGCTGTAAGCAAAACAACTTAAAGGACGTGGACGTAAAAATCCCCGCCGGCTTGATAACGGCGGTGACGGGGGTTTCGGGGAGCGGAAAATCGAGCTTGGTAAACGAAATTATTTATCCGCTTATGGCAAACACGCACAACGGCGCGCGCCATAAACTCGGTGCATTCGAGCGCGTGGAAGGCTTGGAATATTTCGATAAGGTGATCGATATCGATCAATCCCCGATCGGAAGAACGCCGAGAAGTAATCCCGCCACCTATACGGGTGTTTTCAACGCCATTCGCGAGTTGTTTGCGGCGACGCCCGACGCGAGAGAGCGCGGCTATAAAGCGGGCAGATTTTCCTTTAACGTTTGCGGCGGCCGTTGCGAACATTGTTTCGGGGACGGCATTATCAAGATTGAAATGCACTTCTTGCCCGATATTTTCGTGCCTTGCGAAGTGTGTGGCGGGAAACGCTACAACCGCGAAACGTTGGAAGTGAAATATAAAGGAAAGAGTATTTCCGACGTACTCGATATGACGGTGGAAGAGGCGTGCGAATTCTTCGCGCCCGTGCCCATGATTTATAATAAGATTAAGACGCTCAACGCCGTGGGTTTGGGGTATATCCGTCTTGGACAAAGCTCGACGACGCTTTCGGGCGGCGAAGCGCAACGCGTGAAGCTTGCGACGGAGCTTGCGAAACGTTCGACGGGCAAAACGCTCTATATTTTGGACGAGCCGACGACGGGCTTGCATAGCTACGACGTGGATAAACTGATCAAGATCTTGCTCCAACTCCGCGAAGGTGGGAATACGGTGCTTGTAATCGAGCATAATCTCGACGTGATTAAGACGGCGGATTATTTGATAGATCTTGGTCCGGAAGGGGGTAGCGGCGGCGGTACGATCGTTTGCGAAGGTACACCCGAAGAAGTGGCGAAGGTGGACGAAAGCTATACGGGGCAATTCTTGAAAAAGGTGCTTTAATCGCGTTCAACGCGTACCTGCCCCTATGAAAACGATATAAAATGCCCCCGAGTGCGTGAAAACCCGCATTCGAGGTCGTTCTTTATTTGCTTAATTTTTTAATTTTGACCATACCGCATAGTACGTCCGAATAGGAATAGGACGTCTTGCCCAAAAAACCCGCTTCGTCGGGTTGCACCGTAAACAGCGCGGGATAAATTCCCGAGAGTATGCCCGAATAGCTCATGCTCTTATTTCTGCCTAAATTCACTTTCACCGCCACCCGTTGCGCGCGGCAATCGTCGATCATTCGTTTCACTTCCGAGATATGCTTGCTTGGTTTAATCATAGGATAAGTATGCGCGCGAAGTTGACAATTTATACCCCTTCTCTCAAAATTTGGCATATTACAAACGTCCTTTGCATAGGATAGAAAAGCAACGACGGCGAGTGTAAGGAGGAATTAAAAATGTTTGTGCAACCCAACGTAGAAACCTATCGTTTTATCGGGGAAGTGGGGAGGTTGAAAGGGCAATCCATGGTGGAATGTCGTTTGCCCGGGAGTGAAATTAGCAGCGTTTTGGCGGTGGAAGCGAAAGCCGTTGCAAACGAGAGCGTTTGCGCGGACGGCGAAGTGAAATACGGGGGCAAAGTGGTGCTCAACGTCGTTTACGAAGACGGCGAAAAGAAGGTTTGCCGCGCAGAGCGCGGGATTGAATTTTTCCACAAAGCGGAAGGGAAGGAAGTGACGCCCGCTTGCTTTGCAAAGACGGCGCTTTGCGCCGAGAATATCGCGTGGCGCAGAGAAGGCTCGGGTTTATATTTCTCGATTATCGTCGGTGCGGAAATTCTCGTTTACGGCGGTAAACAAATGGAATATTTGCTCGGCGGGGATGGTATGATTTGCAAAACCGCGCCGATTACGATTCACAAAAGCGTTTGCGTGACGGCGGAAACGGAGGGCGAAGACGAATTTGATTCCGATTACGTGGGCGACGTGCTTTTGCATAGCGAGCGCGCAATCGTCTATCGCGCGGAAGCGAAAAACGGACAAATCGAAGTGGAGGGGGAAATCGCGGTCAATATTTGCGTTTTGACTGCCGATGAAAAGGTTTGTTCGTATGAACGGCTCACCCCTTTCCGTGCGCAAGTACCTTGCGACGAAGCGTTTGGGGACGTGACGGCGAGTGCTCGCGCGCAAGTGAAATCGGCACACTTATCGGTGGGTGCGGATGAAGAAAAAGGGAAGAGCCGCATCGTCTTTTCCTATGCGCTTACGGTGGACTGTTTTGCCTATATCAAAGAAGAAATCGAAGTGCTTCAAGACGGCTATTGCGTAGCCGCGCCGTTGACCTTCAAAAAGGGAAACGGCGGGGGCAGGTACTTAATGAACACGCAAAAACACGTAGAAAGATTGAGCGGCGTAGCCGCGCTTTCTCCCGCGGTAGAAGGGGAAATTCTCTTGCAAGCGGCGGTGTTGCCGCGTGCGGAAATCACGTGCAAAAAGACGGAAAAAGGCTTCGAAGCGGAAGGGGTGGCGCAAGCGGAAATTATTTTTGCGAGCGCGGACGGCTCGAAGCGTCGGGCGGCGTTGTCCTTGCCTTTTTCCTTTCCCGTGGACAGCGAAGGGGATTTCGTGGAAACGGAAGTGTTGCTTTGCGCGCTCAACGTTCGTAGAAAACGCTCGGGCGAAATGGAAGTGGACGGCGTACTCAAGCTTTGCTTGCATAGCTATCAAAGCGTGGAATGGGAATATATTTCCGAAATGGTGGAAGGGGAAGCGTATCCGATTGAAGAAAGCGGGTTCTCGGTGTTTTTGCCGGGTGCGGGCGCGGACTTGTGGTCGGTGGCGAAGCGGCTTCGCTGTACTCCCGAAGAGTTGGAAAGGAGCAATCCCGAATTAAAATTCCCGCTTGGCGAGAAGGATAAAATCTACGTTTATCGGCAAATTCGCTAAAAAATACGGAAAAACGCGAAAGAAAACTCTCGAAAATATTGAATTTTTTTGCTAACTATGCTATAATAGCATAAGAACGATCCGCGGTGGGGTGTGTTCCCCACCGCAATTTTCGGTGTAAAAAGCATGAACAAAGTAAAGATCAAAGCGTAGGCAAAAGTGAATTTGACGTTGGAAATTACGGGCGTGGAGAATGGTTACCACTTGCTCGATTCTTTCGTTTGCAGCATTGACGTCTTTGATTTGATCGTGCTCAAAAAACGGAAAAATCCGTTAAGCACCGTCACTATGCACGGACTTGGAAGCGAGAGTATTCCCCCCGAAAAGAACAACGCGTGGAAGGCGGCGGAAGCCTTTTCCAAGGAATTTGGCACGAACGGCGTGGAAATCACCGTCTATAAAAATATCCCCATGGGTGCAGGCTTGGGCGGCTCGTCCGCGGACGTGAGCGGCGTGCTCAACGGTATGGCAAAGCTCTACGGTGTGGAAGATCGCGAAAAGCTCAAAGCGATTGCGGACAAGCTCGGTAGCGATACGGGCTATATGCTTTCGGGCGGGTTTGCGAGAATGCAAGGCCGCGGCGAAATCGTCACGCCGATTGAAACGAATACGAAGCTACATTTCTTGTTGCTTTGCCCTAAATCGGAAGTGTCGGCGGGCGGGTGCTATAAAAAGTACGACGAACTCCCCAAGACCTTGGAATGGCGGGAAAGTTTTACGCAAAATTGCATTAAGGCAACCTGCGAAAACGATCAAAAGGGCATAGGCATGTACGTGATGAACGATTTATATACGCCCGCGCTGCACTTGAATAGCGACGTGCAAAAGGCGTATGAAGAATTGCAATCGTTTTCCCCGCTTGGGGTGGCGATGACCGGCTCGGGCAGCTGCGTATTTGCGCTGTTTGAGAGCATGGATTTATGTCGTTGGGCGGAGAGCCGTTATAAAGGAAAATTCCGTACGATTCTTGCGCAATCGGTGATTCCCGAAACGCGGAAGGAAAAGAAGGGATGGAAAAATCCCTTCGTTTTATCGGACGAAGAACAAAATTTAATCGATTGAGAAATAAGGAGCGAAAACATGGAAGAAAGAATGATTGACGACGAATACGGCCGTGGCGTGCGTTTGAAGAAGACGAAGGACGGCTACGTGGACGCGACGGACGAGCTTGCGGAAGACGTGGAAGACGTGGAAGGGGAAGAAGAGATTGCCTTCGCGTTCCCGACGATGGATGAAGACGAAAACGAAGAATCCTTTGCCGAGCTTACGCCCGAAGAAGTAGCGGCGCTCAAAAAACGCCGTGAAGAAGAAGCGTTGGCGAGAAAAGCCGTTTACGATCAACTTTGCAAGGAAGGGGAAGAATTTTTGACGACGGGGAGCTATAAATCCGCCGAACTCAAATATGAAAAAGCCTTGAAATACGACGACGAAGCAACGGAAGCGTCCGTTGGTTATTGGCGCGCAAAGACGTCCGATTTCACCGATCCCGACGTGCTCGCAAACGAATATGCAGAAGAAAGCATCGAAAGCTTGGAATACGATTTGGGCTATGCGGCAACGGACATTATCCGTGAAAAATACGAAGACGTGTTCAAGGGCAGAATTGCAGACTTGACGGCGGAAGAAGAACCCCTTCGCGAAGAAGTGGAAGGCAAACAACGCCACCGCAGGGCGATCTTAAAATCGAGAAGATTGAAGCGCGGCATTGCGTTTATCGTAGCGGCAATTCCCGTTGTTGTGGCAGTGCTCCTTACCTTCTTCTTCGGTATGAAGAATTTCACTACGAGCGGCGGGGAATATATCGGCATTACGATCGGTTGCGCGGTTGCTGCCGTCGTACTCTTTATCGTCTTTGCGGTGATTACGAATCGCTTTATCAATGCGTGCAGATTGTACCGCAAAAACGAGCGTTTGGACGAAACGGAAGACGGTGCAAGATTGATCGAAATCGAACTTTTGAAGAAAATTTACGAAGGCTTGCTCCCGATTGTTTACGACGAAGAAGTGGAATACGAAGAAGTGGAAGCACTTGAAGAATAAGAAAGAAAAGCCCCGAAAAATCGGGGCTTTTTTCTTCGTCTTTTTCCAAGCGGCGACGAAACCTATTAAAATCTCTTGATTTTAATGCGAAAAGGTGGTATAATAACTCTGTATGAAGAAAATTTTGACCTATTTCAAACCCTATAAAGGACGGACGGTGCTTGGCCCGCTTTTCAAATTGTTGGAAGCGACCTTCGAGCTTTTAGTGCCTTTCGTCGTGGCGGCGATCGTGGATAAGGGGCTCGGATTGTCGGTGGACGGGAAGTACCCGTTTGCCGATAAGGGCTATATTATCAACGCTTGCTTGCTTCTTGGCGCGTTCGGTTTGCTCGGCTTTGCCTTTGCGGTAGCCGCGCAATATTTTTCCGCGCGCGTAGCTACGGGTGTGTCTGCGGGTGTGCGTAAAGACTTGTTCAAAAAAATGCAAACCCTGTCCTATAAGGACATCGACAAAATGGGCGAAGCCACCATGCTCACGCGCATGACGAGCGACGTGGACAAGGTGCAAACGGGGATCAATATTTTCTTGCGGCTCTTTTTGCGCTCGCCGTTTATCGTGTTCGGCGCAATGATTTGCGCGTATATTATCGATCCAAAATCTTTCGGCGTTTTTGCAACGACGATTGCCGTGCTTGCAATCGTAGTGTATGCCGTGATGTTTATTTGTATGCCCCTTTATAAAAAGGCGCAGGAGAAATTAGACAAGGTACTCCTTTCCACGCGGGAAAATCTCGGCGGCGCGAGAGTGATTCGCGCGTTTTGTCAAGAAGAACAAGAACGGGAAATTTTCGCGGAAAGAAACGATTTGCAAAATAAGAGCAACAAATTCGTCGGCGGGATTGCGGCAATCACCAACCCGCTCACCTTCATTTTAATCAACGCGGCGATCGTGTGGCTTTTGTGGGTGGGGGCAATCCGCGTGGACGGCGGCGCGCTTTCGCAAGGGAAGGTGATCGCGCTTTACAACTTAATGGGGCAAATTTTAATCGAATTGATTAAGCTTGC
This sequence comes from Candidatus Scatosoma sp., assembly GCA_045635845.1. Taxonomy (GTDB): domain Bacteria; phylum Bacillota; class Clostridia; order Christensenellales; family Borkfalkiaceae; genus Scatosoma. The sequence goes on from JAZTWL010000078.1 coordinate 7,012, forward strand.
GAATTTGATTGTCACGGTAGCGAAAGCGGCGGCATCGGCAAGCCGAATTGAGAGCGTTTTGGAAATGCAGCCTTCGATTGAAATTCAAAAGGAAGAAAAGAGTGTGGAAGACGGCGAGAATTTTATCGTCTTCGAAAACGTTTCCGCGCGCTATAACGACGGCGGCGACGAAGCGCTCGAAGGAATTTCCTTCGCCGTTCGTCGCGGGGAAACGATCGGCGTCATCGGCGGTACGGGTTCGGGGAAGACTACCCTTGTCAATCTCATTCCCCATTTCTACGACGTGAGCGGCGGACAAGTGCGCGTAGGCGGCAAGGACGTTCGTTCGGCGGATATACAAGAATACTTACGCACGCGCGTTGGGGTTGTACCCCAAAAAGCGAAGCTTTTCAAGGGCACGATTCGGGAAAATCTCTTGTGGGGCAGGGGCGACGCGACGGATGAAGAGCTCTTTTCCGCGCTCAAACTTGCGCAAGCCACCGAAGTGGTGGAAGGCAAGGGGGGCTTGGACGGCGCTGTGGCGCAAGGTGGCAAAAACTTCTCGGGCGGGCAGAAACAACGCTTGACGATTGCGCGCGCTCTCGTGCGAAACCCCGAAATCTTGATTTTAGACGATTCTTCGTCCGCACTCGATTATGCGACGGACGCGGAACTTCGCAAGGATATAAAAACGCTCGAAACGACGACGTTTATCGTTTCTCAACGGGCTTCGTCCGTACAGCACGCGGATAAGATTATCGTGCTCGACGACGGACAAGCGGTGGGGATCGGTACGCACGAAGAATTGATGGAGTCGTGCGAAGTCTATCGTGAAATCTACCATTCGCAGTATTCGGTGGACGTTGCGGAAGGGGGTGCAGGGAAATGAGAACCGTAGCACCTAAAAAATCTGCAAACAAGGGCACGTTCCGCCGCATTTTGCGCTACGTGGGCAGGTATCCCTTCTCACTCGGCGGCTCGATTTTATTCGCCTTGATTAGCGTGGGGGCAAGCTTGTTCGTACCCGTATTCTTCGGGGACGCGATCGATTGCATCGTAGCGTACGGCGTGGCTTGGTCGAAATTAAAGCACGTATTCTTAAAAACCATGATTGCGGTGGGCATTTCGGGGCTTTGTCAGTGGCTCATGAGCCTTTGCAACAACCGCATTTCTTGCAACGTCGTGCGGGACTTGCGTGCGGACGCTTTCCGCAAAATCGGTGCGTTGCCCTTGAAATATATCGACGGACATTCCCACGGGGACGTGGTGAGCCGCATTATTGCGGACGCCGATCAATTTTCGGACGGGCTCTTGCTCGGGTTTACGCAGTTCTTGACGGGACTTGCCACCATACTCGGCACGATCGTATTCATGCTTTTGACAAATTGGAAAATCGGGCTTATCGTCGTTTTGGCGTCCCCGGCATCCTTGTTCGTGGCAAGATTCGTGGCAACGCACACGCATAAATTCTTTAAGGAACAAACGGCAACGCGCGGGGAACAAACGGCGTTCACGGAAGAAGCAATCGGCGGCTTAAAGACGACGAAGGCGTTCGGACACGAAGAAGAAAACGAAGAAAAGTTCAACGAAATCAACGCGCGCTTGGAAAAGGCGACAATGAACGCCACCTTCTATTCTTCGCTCACCAACCCGTCCACGCGTTTTATCAACAATTTGATTTACGCGCTCGTCGCGCTTATCGGCGCGTTCGACGTGAGCAGGGGGGCATTCACCGTGGGCGGTTTGACGAAATTCCTTTCGTACGCCAACCAGTACACCAAGCCCTTCAACGAAATTTCGGGGGTTATCACCGAACTCAAAAGCGCGTTCACGTGCGCAAGCCGTATTTTCGAGCTTATCGACGAGCAGGAAGAAATTTCCGACGAAAACGGGGAAGATTTGGGCAGTGCGCAAGGGAACGTTTCTCTTGAAAACGTAGCCTTCTCGTATACGAAAGAACAAGAGCTTATCAAGGACCTTTCGCTCATCGTGAAAAAGGGACAACGCGTAGCCATCGTCGGACGGACGGGGAGTGGGAAGACCACTCTTATCAATCTACTCATGCGCTTCTACGACGTGGACGACGGGGGCGTGTTCGTGGACGGAAAAGACGTGCGCGCGCTCACGCGTAAATCGCTGCGTGAAAACTACGGCATGGTACTCCAAGAAACGTGGTTGAAAAACGGTACGGTGCGCGAGAATTTGAAAATGGGCAAACCCGAAGCGAGTGACGAAGAAATGATTGCGGCGGCGAAAGCGGCGCACGCGCATAGCTTTATCAAGCGTATGGAAAAGGGGTACGATACGATAATCAAGGACGGCGGGGCTTTGTCCGAAGGACAAAAGCAGCTCCTTTGTATTGCGCGTATTATGCTCACGAAACCGCCCATGCTGATTTTAGACGAAGCCACTTCGTCGATTGATACGCGTACGGAATTGAAGATTTCCGACGCCTTTGCAAAGCTCATGGAAGGAAGAACGTCCTTCGTCGTGGCGCACAGACTTTCCACGATCGTACATTCCGATTGTATTTTGGTTATGGAAAACGGGCGCGTGGTGGAAAAGGGTACGCACAAGGAACTTTTGCAAAAGGACGGCGCATACGCGGCGTTGCATCGTGGACAATTTAGCTAACGAAAAGGAAGAAAAAAGTCAATGAGAAAAACGTTAGAGAAAAAACAAAATAAAAATCTAAAGGGGAGCTTATATAAGAACTTTATCGAGCTTCTTCTCGTCGGCGCGGTGACGGGGATTATTGCGGGGGCAATTGTCACCGTATTCAATATTCTCGTGCACGAAGGGGAACACATTTCTCGTGACGTGTACGCGTACGTGCGCACGCATCACGGCTTTATCCCCTTACTTTTCTTGGCGCTTGTCGGCGGGGCGTTTTTGCTTGGCGTGGCGGTGAATATTTCTTCCGTAATTCGCGGTTGCGGTATTCCGCAAGCAGAAGGCGCAACGCGTGGGATCGTGCCTTTGAAATGGTGGCGGGATATGACGGCGATGTTCGCGGCGTGCCTTTTGAGCGTTTTCATGGGGCTCTCTATCGGCGCGGAAGGTCCGTCCGTTTTAATCGGCGCAAGCGCGGGCGACGGCGTGGCGGCGAGCTTGAAACGCAACCAAATGATTCGTAAATACCAAGCGGCGAGTGGGGCGTGTACCGGTCTTGCCGTGGCGGGCGGCGCACCCTTGACGGGCGTGGCGTTTGCCTTTGAAGAAGCGTATAAGCGTTTGACACCCGAAGTGTTCATTTGCTCGGCGTTCTCCGTAATTTTCGGTATGCTTACGCGTACGTTTATCTACTTTTTGCTCGATATGGAAATCACGAACGCCTTCCATTCCTACGTGTTTGCCGATTTGCCTTATACGGCCTACGGCTACGTTGCACTTGCAGGGATTGCTTGCGGCGTTTTGGGCGTACTTTTCTATAAGCTGTGCTTCGCCTTGCGCAAACTCTTCAAAATGATCAAAGTGAAGAACGAGAAAATCTCGCACGGCGTCCGCATTTTGATCGCGGTGGTTTTGGGGGGCGTCGTTTCCTTGATCACCGTCGGCGCAATGGGCGGCGGACACGAATTGATTGAAAGTCTCGGCTCGAACGGCGGCGTAACGCCCGTATCCATCGCAGCAGGTGTGATTCTCACAATCTTGATTTTGAAATTCTTCATCACGACGGTGAACGTCGGCTCGGGGATTCCTTGCGGTATCTTTATTCCGATTATTGCAATCGGCGCTTGCTCGGGTGCGATTATGAACAAGGTGTGGCTGCGCATGGGTATGGATTCGCAGTATTGGGATCTCATGGTCATGATTTGTATGGCGGCATTCTTTACGGCGGTGGTGAAAGCGCCCATTACGTCGATCGTGATGATTTGCGAATTTACGGGCAGCTTTGCGCATTTACTTCCCGTTATTATCGCCGTCTCGATTGCGTATATTATCGGGGAAATGTGCCGCACGGACGGTATTTACGAAGAACTTTTGGAGCAATACGAACACGAAGCGGGCATTCACGAACACGTGGTGAAGGAAATGCTCACGATCACGCTTTTGCCGGGTGCGTTGGCGGATAAGAGAGAAGTGCGCGACGTGCTTTGGCCGAAGGGTACTTGGGTGACGAGTATTCGCCGCGGCGAAAAAACCCTTCTTCCCGACGGGGATACGATTTTGCACGGCGGGGATCAACTCGTAATCGTTTGCAAGACGGACAACCCCCAAAAGAGCAAGGAAGACCTTTTGCACATTCTCGAATAACCCTTCAACGCGTACCTGCATAGGGGATTTGCCGATATGGCATATCTTCTTCCGCTCGTTCATATACTATGAAAAGCGGGGTGTGGTATGCGGCTATACGAAGAACTTTTCAAAGACGCGGATTCCTTCATAGGCGCGCGGTGTACGTTTATGCCAAAGGGCGGCGGTTATTTCGAAGGGGTGAAGGCGGTGGAAGATTTCACGCCGGAAAAAATCCTTTTGTGCCTTGCGCGCGAGCGCGTGGAAATTTGCGGCGAAGGGCTTTTTATTAAAAAATATTGTGACGGAGATATGGAACTCGGCGGCAAAATATCGGCGCTTATCGTCCTTTCCAAAGGGGGCGAAGGGTGAGTATTTTTGAGAAGGTTTTCCATAAAATCGAGATAGAGGGCGTTATGCCCGAGCGCGCGCTTTTGCGCTTGAAAAGGGCGGGCGTACCCCTTTATGCAATCAAGAAAACGGCAAAAAACCGCTTGACTTTACGCTTGCGTAAACGAGATTTGGAAAAGGCGCTTGCGCTATTCCCAAGCGCCCAAACGGACGGACTTGCCCCCTACAAATTTACCGATTTCGGCGGGGTAGGCTTTGGCGGAAGGATAGAGAAATGGACGAAAAGGACGGGGCTTTTGCTCGGCGGTTTACTCTTTGCAATCGCAACCCTTTATGCGGATAATTTCGTCTTTTCCGTGGAATACGTAGGCACGAGCGTGTACGCGCGGGAAACGCGTATCGCGCTAGAGCAAGCGGGCGTAAAGCTTTTCGCGCCCTACGAAAGCGGAAAGGAAGATTTCATCTGCGCGCAAATTCTTGCGCTCGACGGCGTGGAATATTGTTCGGTGAAAAAGTCGGGCGGAAAGCTTATCGTGGAAACGCGGTTGAGTCCGTTTGCAAGCGAATACGCCAAATCGGGCAAAATGCAAGCGAAATATAGCGGCACGTTGCTTGCGCTTACGGTACTGCGCGGCACGGCGCTTGTAAAAATCGGGGAAAGCGTACAAATCGGGCAAACGCTCGTGGACGACCACTTTTTGGTGGAAGGCGGGGAGCAGGTACGCGTTGAAATTATCGCGCGCGCACGTTTTTCGTGCGTGTGGGAAGGCGAAATCGACGCGGAAACGGAAGACGAAGCGTTCGCAAACGCCTATTTAGAAATCGGAGAGAATACGGAAATTACCGAAAGAAACATTGAGAAAAACGAGAACGGGTTTCACGTGAAGCTCGTTTATACGGCAACGCAAAGCATAAATTTTTAAGCGTGCAAAGGAGTGTATATGGAAAAAATCGAAAGGATCAAACGCAGCGTAGACACGGGGTCTGTGGACAGGCTCGCGCGGATTTTGGGCGCGTTTGACGAAAACTTGAATTTCCTTTCGAGAGAGCTTGGAATCGTCGCGTACGTAGAAGGCGTGAAGATTCACTTGGAAGGGGATGCGGACGAAGTGAAAATCGGCTTGGACGTCCTTTCTTCTCTAACGAAAATTGCGGGCAGCGAGAGCATAGACAAAACGAAAATGGCGTACTGCATCGAGCTTGCCAAGGAAGGGCGCACGGGAGAAATTTCCACGCTAGAAGGCGGGGTGATTGCTATTACCGCGCGCGGGAAACAAATCAAGTGCAAGACGGTGGGGCAAAAGAGCTACGTGGACGCAATCAAAAAGGAAACGGTGGTCTTTGGCGTAGGTCCTGCCGGTACGGGTAAAACGTACTTGGCTGTTTGCATGGCGGTTTCGGCGTTTAAGAGTAAACAGGTGGAAAAAATCATTCTCACCCGTCCTGCGGTGGAAGCGGGGGAAAAGCTCGGCTTCTTGCCGGGGGATTTACACGAGAAGGTCGATCCGTACTTGCGCCCCCTTTACGACGCCTTGCAAGAAATGCTCGGCTTGGAAACGTATGGAAAGCTTATGGAGCGCGGCGCGATCGAAGTCGCCCCGCTTGCCTATATGCGCGGCCGTACCCTTTCGAATGCGTTTATCATTTTGGACGAAGCGCAAAATACGACGAAGGAACAAATGAAAATGTTCTTAACGCGTATGGGCGAAGGGAGTAAGATGGTGGTGACGGGGGACGTCACGCAAATCGACTTGGACGGCAAAGACAGCGGTCTTGTGCACGCAACGGACGTTTTGGACGGCGTGGACGGCATTGCGGTGTGCCGCTTAACGGCGAAGGACGTCGTAAGACACCCGCTCGTAATGAGAATTATACGCGCGTACGAAAAGGACGCGGAAAAGGCGGAAAAGTCCGCTTTAGAAAAGGCGCGGAAAGCCCCGAAGAAATCGGACGGGGACACCGCGAAAGGAGAGTAAACGAAAGATGGCTGTAAGAGAATTCGGCAAAGAATGGACGAAGGGCGACGCATTTAAGAGCATTATGCTCTTCTTTGCGCATTTCGTACTTTTCGTCGCAATCGCATTTTTCTTGGTGGTGGGCACGGACATGAAGCATTTCAGCGTGCACCTTCGCGAAAACGGGGCGAACTATTTGTACGCGCTGTTTAGCATTTTCTTGTTGGTTGCGATTATGTACTTCTATTTCCATTTCGAAAACAAGAAAATGCTTTCGAGTGGGAAGAACATCACCCTTATATTTGCGGTGCTCGATACGTACTTTATCATTTCTTGGCTTATCGGGGAGCAAATTGATATTTACGCGCGCCCCGTGGCACTCGTTGCGCTTATGATCTACGTTTTGGTCGGGCGCAGAGAAGCGATTTTCATGAACATCGTTAGCGCGTTGCTCGTGTTTATTATCGACACCTTCTCTCCCGATAAAGGTTTGACGCAAAACGAATACTATTCGTCCTTGATTATTTCCTTCTCGGCGGGTATGCTCGCAATCTTCTTCTGCGGAAAGGCAAAGACGAGATTTTCGGTGGTGCTTATCGGTATTTTGATCGTTATCCCCATGGATATGATCATCTTCCTTTTGGAAGTTTCCACGTTCGTGGACGTAAACACCGTCACCGAGCTTTCGGATATGCAAGGGGTGATCACGAGAATGGGCTACGGCTTATTCGGCGGCGTCGCTTCGACGATCTTCTTCCTTACGATCTTGCCCTTCTTCGAATGGATTTTTAATTGTTTGACGGTGTACCGTTTGCGTGAATTGATGAGCTCGGACGCAAAGATTTTGAAGAAATTGCAAATTGAAGCGCCCGGCACGTACCACCACTCCATGATGGTAGCGCAACTCGCGGAAGCTTGTGCGGCGGCGATCGGGGAAAACGTGGATTACGCCCGCGCGGCGGCGCTCTATCACGACGTCGGTAAATTGCACGAACCCGCGCATTTCACCGAAAACCAAGGGGACTACAATTTGCACGACGAGCTCGCGCCCGAGCTTTCGGCAGATATTATCCGTTCGCACGCAAACGACGGGTACGCGCTTATTCACAATAATCACTTGCCCGATTTCTTGGCGGACGTTGCTTTGCAACACCACGGCACGATGCCCATTCGCTATTTCTACGCGAAGGCATTGAAAATGACGGACGGCGAATTGAATATCGAAGATTTCTCTTATCTTGGCCCGAAGCCGCAAACGAAGATCGCGGCGATCGTCATGATTGCCGACTCTGCGGAAGCGGTAGTGCGTGCAGCGAAGGCACATTCCCCCGAAGCGGCGGAAAAGTGTATTCGTGCGGTTATCGAAGAGCGTATGGATTTGGAACAATTCTCCGAATGTGACGTCACGCTTGCGGATTTGACGAAGATTCGTATGGCGCTCGTGAATGCATTGACGGGGGTAAACCACCACCGTATTAAGTACCCGAATATCAAGTACAGACGTACGGAAAGCGGGAAAACGACGGGGGAAAACGAATGAGTTTTTGGATCTATTGCGAAGACGAAGAGTTTTCGCCCGAATATAGAACGGCGCTCGAAAACGCCTTGAACGGGTTCGTGGAAACGGACGTGGACTTGGCAGTGGAATTAATTTTCGTGGACGGCGAAGAAATTCGCCGTTTGAACCGCGAAACGCGGAATATTGATAAAGTGACCGACGTTTTGAGTTATCCAACCATGGACGGCATAAAGGGCAAAGCCCTTTACGCGGACGAGCACCCGTATGAAATGGAAGATGACGAAACGCTCTTGATCGGTTCGATTGCCATTTGCGCGGATCGGGCGAAGGAGCAAGCGGAAGAATATGGGCATTCCTACGAAAGAGAGTTGCACTATTTAATCGTGCATGGGGTGATGCACTGTCTTGGATACGATCATATGCAAGACGACGAACGCGCGGAAATGCGCGAAAAGGAAGAGTACGTGCTTGGAAAACTCGGCATTGTACGTTAAAACGAAAGGGAAAAACAAGGAGACACTATGAGAAGTGGATACGTAGCAGTAATAGGCAGAGCAAACGCGGGCAAAAGCACGCTCATCAACGTAATGGTAGGGGAAAAGGTTTCGATCGTTTCGCCCAAGCCCCAAACCACGCGTGATCGTATTTTGGGGGTACTCACGGAAGAAGATTATCAAATCGTTTTCGTGGATACGCCCGGGATCTACAAGGCAAGAAACGCCTTGACGGACATGATGATGCGTACGGTGGAAACGAGTGCCCGCGCGGTGGATTTTATCTTGTACGTTTTGGACGGACACGATGGGATTTCGGAAGAAGATTTCGAGCTTATCCGTAAATATAAAGAGCTCAATATCCCCATGGCTGTCGCATATACGAAGATCGACATTATGCCCAAGGAAAACATTCCTTTGGACATGGCGAAATTCTCGGATGCGGACATGGATATCGACGTTTTCCCCGTTTCCGCGAGAAAGGGCAAGAACGTAAGAAATCTCAAAGAGTTCCTTGTGAAACAAATGCCCGAAGGGGAGAAGGTCTTCGAAGAAGATATCGTTTCGGATAAGAGCGAGCGTTTTATGATTTCGGAAATCATGCGCGAGAAAATCTTGCTCAAGTTCGATAAGGAAATTCCACACGGGATTGCTATTGTCATCAACGAATTTACGCGGAATGAGAAGGGCGTGTACGAAGTGAATCTCGATATCGTTTGCGAAAGAGCGAACCACAAGGCGATCTTGATCGGCAAGCAAGGCAAGGCGATTAAGGAAGTATCTTCCTTTGCTCGGCAAGACATGGAGAAATTTTTAGGCGGAAAGGTTTTCTTAACGACGTACGTGAAAGTGAAAGAAGATTGGCGCGATCGGCCTAATATGCTCCGTGAATACGGCTACGAAGATATAAAAGACGTATAAGCGGTGAGCCACCGCGGGCAGTTTTTAGTACCACCCGCCCACCTTTAGTGGGTGGCGTATCTACTATGGGCTTGCGGTTTCAAACGAACCTTTTTGCACCTCATCGGTATTCCCCTAGCTCGCGTACGCTCTAGTACGCTCCCGCCGGGGAAGTTTCCGAGTTCGGCGCAAATCTGCAACCCTTCTCCGCCTTTTATAGCGGTGAGCCACCGCGGGCGATTTTAGCACCGTCCGTCCACTTTCAAGTGGTCGGCGTATCGGCTATGGGCGCGCGGTTTCCAAGTATTCTCGCGCGTCCCGTTTCACAATCCGCATAAAACCCTTTTGCCCCACGCAAACTGTGAATGGGGGAAAAGAGTATGCGAGATAAAAAAGCGGAAAACGGGGCGGCGAAAATGGCTTGGGCGCTCTTTGAAAAAACGGGCAGCATAAGCTATTATATGCTCTATCACGATTTAACAAGAAAAGACTAAACGATCAAAAAACACGGCAGGGAAAAAGGTATGGAAGTAAAAACGGACGCAATCGTTTTGCAAACGGTCGATTATAAAGATAACGACAAAATTCTCACGCTTTTTTCTCCGTCTTTGGGCAAAATTACGGCAGGGGCAAAAGGTGTGAAAAAGCCGACGGCAAAGCTCGCGTTTGCCGCGCAACCCTTTTGTTTTTCCGAGTACGTTTTAGCGGAAAAGGGGGGCAGGTACACGGTGACAGGCGCGTACTTGCACGAAAGCTTTTTCTCTTTGCGCTATGACATCGAGCGTTTCTACGCCGCTTGCGCGGCGACGGAAGTATGCCGCGTGGTACTCACGGAAAACGAGCAATACGACGGACTTTTCATCGGGCTTATCGAGTGCTTGAAAGGTCTTTCGTTGAGTGAAGAAGATTCGGCGGAAGCCTTGATTTCTTTCCTATTGATTGCCCTGCGGGAAAGCGGATATCCCCTTGATTTATCCTATGCGGAAGAATGCGGTGGGGATATCGGCGAAAAGATATGGTTTGATTTTTCGGACGGGCGTTTTTCGACGTTCGATCGTTGCGTACGCGGCGAACGCGCGAGCCTTTCCACCTACCACACCTTGCGCAAATGCGCGGGGCTCACCTATGATGAAGAAAAACTTTCAGGCGGCAAAAAACGCGCCTTACGCCTTTTGAAAGCGTTTCTCGTTGACAAAACCGAAGAAGACTATAAAAATCTCGGTGAATTTCTTCGTTTGTACGAAGAAAGCTAATATCGCCTGTTCCATTTGGTTTTAGGCGGTAAAAAAACGAAAAAAGGAAACCAAAATGGCAAGAAAGAAAAAAGAAGAATTGCAAGAGCCAAAGGCTCTTACGCGCGCCCAAAAAACGGACGCGGCAAAGAACGTTATCAAAGAACTTTTAGCAGAAAGACTGCACAAACACAACGAACTTATCGAACGCGCAGCAAAGCTTTATGCGGAGCGTTATGCGGGTGCGGATAGCGAAAACGCGAACGACGTAAAGGGCAGAATCGGCTCGATACTCGACGCGATGCAAAAGACGAGTGAAATCATGTACGACGGGGGCATGTACGCGTTGAAGGCGCGCATTATGATGCCCGCAACGGTGGAAGAAACGGCGAAAACGGAAGAAAAACCCGCCAAGAAAACCGCGAAAAAAGCAACGAAGAAGAAGGCGGAAACGCCCGTAGAAGTAAAGGTGGAAGAAGCGCCGAAAGCGGTGGAAAAGCCCGCGAAAAAATCGGCGAAAAAATCCAAAAAAACGGAAGAAAAGGCCGTAGAAATTTTGCCCGAAGAAAAGGGTGAAAAAGCGCCGAAAAAGCGCGCAAAAAAGAGTAAGGAAAAGCAAGAAGAAACGGCGGTGGAAACGCCCGTAGTTGAATTGCCGAAGGCGGAAGAAATTAAGGCGGAAATTCCCGAAGTTTCCGTAGGAAAAGAAGAAAAACCCGTGGAAGAAAAGGCGCTTATCGTCAAGGAAAAGGCGGCGCTTGCCAAGACGGAAATCGTGGATATGAGCTTCCTTCTCGGCGGTGGTAAAAAGGCGCAAGAAACGCCCGAACAAAAACCGCAAAAAAAGGACGAGAAAAGGGTGGAAAAAGCGGAAGAAAAACCGACGGCGAAAACGCCCGAGCAAAAACCGCAAGCCGCGCCCAAGAAAACGCCCTTGAAAGAGCGTTTGCACGTCCGCAAACCGCAAGCCAAACCGCTCACCGCGGACGAAAAACTCAAAGAGAATTTCTTAAAGCGACTTCGTTCGCTCGGCGGGGATTATTTTGAGTACTATTCCATGTACTTACTCGAACGCTATTCCATGAAAAACGGCAGACGCTTGGAAGGCATGAAGATTAGCGGCGGCGAGCACGACGGCGGCATTGACGGTGAGCTTGAATTGACGGATAAGCTCGGTTTTAGAGAAACGATTTACGTGCAATCGAAGAACTGGAATCCCGAAAAGGGCAAGGAAGAAAATTGGGTGGTAGGGGAAACCTTATTGCAACAATTTATCGGCGCGTGCGCTTGTAGGCAAGCCAAGGACGGCAGACAGCATTGCCGCGGGATTTTTGTGACGACTTCCCGTTTCACCCCCGATGCGAAACGGATTTTGGAAACCATGTCGGATAAGATCGTGGGCTACGACGGCACGGATTTATTCGACGCGGCGAAGGAATGTCAATTCGGCTTATTGTACGAAAACGGAAATTGGAAGCTCGACGAAAAACTCCTTTCGGGCACGAAAGCATTTTTTAATATGCTATAAGCGCGAACCCAACAAGGGATAAGGGCAAAATCAGCCTTGCGCTATTCACCGCCAAGCGGTTGATGAAAAAAGGAAACTCCTGTTGATTTTCGACAGGAGTTTTTTTATTTCGATAAAAAAATACGTTTTGTGGATATTGACAAATATAGGATAATATGCTATGATGGAACGGGGAACAAAAAATATTTATTGTAAGTATTTATACAAAAGAAAGCATAAGGAGTATTTATGGGTAAAAAAATTAAAGACTTTACCGAAATGGATTTTTTGAAAGAGCAATTTGACGTACATATTTTTAGCAATTGGATAGCAATAATAGCAGCGTTATGCTTTTTTTCGATAGGTGTATATGGTATAGGAAAAGGAGAAGAAGCATCATTATGGATGTTTGCCGTATCATTAATGTTTATAATAGGGACAATATTGTGCTATCCACGATTAAAGCGTTTAAGAGAAGAAATTGAAAGATTAGAAAAAGAAAAAAAGGGGAAAAACGAAGGAATTGAAGAAAAAGAAGCGTAATTTGATTTTTTACGCGACGGCGCTTTGCTTATTTTTATGCTTGGCGTTATTCTTAATTCCACAAAAGAAAATTTTCGGCTTTCGCCGAAGAAAATGCTGTGTGACAAACTATGCAAAGGAGTATTTATGGATAAAAAAATTAAGGAGCAAGATTCTCTTGATTTGTTAAAAGAACAATATGATTATCTTATTTTCCGTACGTGGCTTTCGGTGATTATTACTTGTTTTCTCTTTATTATGGGAATTGTAGGGATAAATTCAGGATTTGATAAAAACGAAAAAACAATTGCTGTGAGCTTTTGTTTCTTGGTGGGATTGATATTACTTATTTCTTTGATAATGCCTGATTCACGATTAAAAAAGTTAAAAAGAGAAATTGAAAGATTAGAAAAAGAAAAAAAGGAGAAAGATGAAGGAATTGAAGAAAAAGAAGCGTAATTTTATCTATTACGCAACGGCGCTTTGCTTATTTTTATGCTTGGCGTTATTCTTAATTCCACAAAAATCCGAAGAAAAGGAATAAATACACGCAAAATGCCCCCTTATAGGGGGCTTTTTTTGCGCCTTTTTCAAAAAAAATTCAAAAATCGCGTGCTTTTGCTTGATATTTTATTTGTTTTGTATTAAAATGTAGAATGGCGAAGGGCGGGGCAACCTACTTTTTTCTTCGAAAAAGGGGAAAGAAAGTGCTTTTTTCGACAGCTTCGCAAAAGCAAATCAACAAAAAATGAAAAAATCAATTTGGAGGAAATAAACATTATGGCTAAAAAGTATTGCTATCTCTTCACCGAAGGCAACGCGAAAATGCGTGAAATTCTCGGCGGTAAGGGCGCAAACCTTGCGGAAATGACGAACATCGGTCTTCCCGTTCCCCAAGGCTTCACGATCTCTACGGAAGCTTGCACCCAATACTATGAAGACGGCAGAAAGATCAACGATGATATCCAAGCGGAAATCATGGAATACATCGAAAAGATGGAAAACATTTGCGGTATGAAATTCGGCGACAAGGAAAACCCCTTGCTCGTATCCGTTCGTTCGGGTGCTCGCGCTTCCATGCCCGGCATGATGGACACCATCTTGAACCTTGGTCTTAACGAAGAAGTAGTAAACACGATTGCAGAAAAATCCGGCAATCCCCGTTGGGCTTGGGACTGCTACCGTCGTTTCATTCAAATGTTCTCGGACGTT
>JAZTWL010000079.1:0-10472 GCA_045635845.1 Candidatus Scatosoma sp.
GTTTTGATTTTGGGCAGACTCAAAGGCGTGGCTCGTCCCGCGCTTTGCCCCATTATTCCCAACCACCGCGGTACGGGCACCTTCCTTTGTGATTGCGGTGCAAACTTGGAATGCAAGCCCGTGTACTTACAGCACTTCGCAATCATGGCGTCCGCGTACGCGCAAACGGTGTACGGCTTTGAAAGCCCGAAGGTAGGGCTTTTGAACAACGGTACGGAAGACCATAAGGGCTTGGCGTTGCAACAAGAAGCGAACGAAATCTTGAAACAAACGGACGTAATCAACTACGTGGGCAACGTAGAAGGCCGCGATTTGATGTTCGGGGATATCGACGTTATGGTTTGCGACGGTTTCACGGGCAATATCGCCATGAAATCGGTGGAAGGCTGCGGCAAGACGATTTCCACGATCATGAAGCGCGAATATAAGAGAAATCTTTGGACGTTACTTTGCGCGATTATGTCCAAGGGCATTATCAAGAAAATCAAGGGCAGCATGGACTACGAAAAAATCGGCGGTGCGATGTTCTTGGGCTTGAATAAAGCGGTGGTGAAGGGCCACGGCAACTCCAAAGCGGGCGCGTTTGCAATTTGTATTGCACAAGCGGCGAAAGCGGCGCGCGGCGGCTTGGTGGATAAGATTAAGGGCATGATTGACGACGCAAACGCAAAGCTTGCGGAAAAAGCGGCGCAATCGGAAGAATAAGAAACGATAGGGGGAAACGAAATGTTTCCAATCGGGGAAATTGAAAAGAAACTCGGCTACGAGTTTCGCAATAAAGACCTATTAAAAGTGGCTTTCACCCACTCGTCCTACTCGAACACCTACGGCGGCAAGGACAACGAGCGCTTGGAATATTTAGGGGACGCGGTGTTGCAGCTTGTTGTGACGGAATGGCAATTTTTGCGCGATCGACAAGCGAGCGAAGGGAAACTCACGGCGGAACGGCAAAAGCTCGTTTGCAAGGACGCGCTTGATTCGGCGGTGGACGGCTTGGATATTATGCGCCACTTGCTCGCGGCAGGCGGTGAAGATAATATCGGCGAAAAGGCGAAATCGAGTCTTTTTGAAGCCGTAACGGCGGCGATTTATTTGGACGGCGGCTACGAAGCGGCGAAGACGTTTATTTACGCGCACGGCAATTTGGAAATCGTGCGTACGTCGAATAATTCGATCGGGGAATTGAAAGAATATTTAGAAAGTTTAGGCAAGGCGGATGCGGAATACGATTTTTGGCAAAGCGGAAAAGACCACGCGCCCGTATTCAAGTGTGAAGCCCGTGCTTTGGGCGAAACGGCGCTTGGCGAAGGCAAGAGCAAAAAGGAAGCGAAGGCAACCGCCGCCGCTCGACTTTATAGCGAGCTTATAAAAAAGCGCACTACAACGAAGAAAAAATAATTACGGATAGAAGAATTTTCGTAAAGGAGTATATTTTGGATTTAAAAGAAATACAACTCGTCGGATTTAAGTCCTTTGCCGACAAAACGGTGATTCGCTTTGAACAAGGCGTCACCTGTATCGTAGGTCCGAATGGTTGCGGTAAGAGTAATATTGCCGACGCAGTGCGTTGGGTACTCGGTGAAAAGTCCGCAAAGAACCTTCGCGGCTCGAACATGCAGGACGTTATTTTCGGCGGTACGGTGGAAAGAAAACAACAAACGTTTTGTGAAGTAACGCTCGTATTTGATAATACGGAGCGCATTTTCGATATGGACGAAGCGGAAGTTTCCATGACGCGTAGATTGTATCGCTCGGGGGATAGCAAATATTTGATCAATAATCAGGCGAGTCGTTTGAAGGACATCGTCGCGCTTTTCCATACGATCGGCTTGGGCAAGGAAGGCTATTCCATCATCAGCCAAGGTCAAGTGGAAAAGATCATGAACGCGCGCCCCGAAGATAGACGTTTGATTTTCGAAGAAGCACTCGGGCTTATGATCTACAAGAATCGTAAGGAAGACGTAGAAAGAAAGATTGCGGATTCCCTTTCCAACCTTTCCGTGTACAGCCAACGTATCGACGAAAGCGAACGTTTCTTGCATCGTATGAAAGGGGAAGCGGAAAAGGCGAGAGAATATAACGAATATTCCACCGCTTTGAAGGTGCAAGAAGCCAACACCTACATATACCGCAACGAAAACGCGGAAAACGAAAAGAGCAAGTTCTTGCGCGAAATTTCCCGCATTTCGCAGGATATTATTTCCTTGAATACCCAAATCGAGCTTGTCAACCGTAAGTTGGAAGACAATCGAAACAAGATTTCCCACGCGGACGGCGAGCTTTCCGTGCTCAACGATCGCCGCGTAGAGCTTTCCGTTGGCAACGAAAGAAAGGACGGGGAATTGAAGCTTGCGAGAGAGCGTATCAACACCTATCGTTCGCAAATCGCGACGGCAGGGGAATTTTTGGAAGGCGCGAAGGTACGTATCGGGGAAATCGATAACGAAATCGCCTTGCTTTCGAATAAGAACGCGGACGATAACAAGCGCATTTTGGAAATCGATACGCAAGTGGAAGTGCTCGAATCGGCAATCGCCGCACTCGATAAGAAGATCGAAATTTTCGAAAGACTTTCCGACGAAACGCGTATTAGTCAACTTTCCGACGCGGACAACCTTGCGGAAATGAAGAAAAATCTCGGTACGCTTGCGGCGCGTATGGAAGCGACGAAGGATAAGATTGCCGAGCTTAAAAACGCGTTAAAGAAGGAAGAAGATAGAAAAGAACGTCTTTTGGACGAATTGAAAGCCGTGCGCAAGGATATGGCAGTGCTCCGCGCTTCCAACTCCGCGGATATGCGCGAATTTGAAGAAAGACAGGAAGAAGCCCGCGAAATGGTGCTCACCGTCAACAATTTCAATCAAGAGCTCTTCACGGCAAACGGTCAGCTTGCCGCGCTCAAAGAGAACTTGGAAATGTACGTGAGCATGAAAAACCGCTATGAAGGCTATCGCGATTCCGTTCGTCGTTTGCTTTCCATTTCCAAGACCAACCCTGACGTAGCAAAGCACCACTGCGGTACGGTTGCGGATGCGATTACCACCGATCAAAGATACGAAACGGCGATCGAAACGGCAATCGGTACGGCAACGCAAAACATTCTCACTCCCACGTCGGACGACGCGAGATATTTGATTGAATATTTGAAGCGTACGGGCGGCGGTGTGGCAACCTTCTTGCCCATCAACGCAATGCGTCCCCGTCCCAATTCGAGAGAAATTCAACGCGCGTTAGACGAACGCGGCGCAATGGGTCTTGCAACGGAGCTCGTGCGTTATAACGCACGCTACGAAAACGTCGTGAGCTATTTGCTCGGCAACACCTTGATTTGCGATACGATTGCAAACGGTACGACGATTGCTAAAAAGTTCGGCAACACCTTCAAGATTGTCACGCTCGACGGCGACACGATCGCAACGAGCGGTGCAATGACGGGTGGTAGCCGTTCGAAGGGTTCGGCTTCTCTTATGGCGAACGAACGTAAAATCCAAGAATGCAAGGAAAACATTCTTAAAAAGCAAAAGTACATCGAAAAATTGACAACGGCGATTGCGGAAAGCGAAAGAGCTCGTAAAGAAGCGGAAGATGCGGTGGAAGAGCTCCGTGAAAAATACCAAGCGGCAAACGGCGAAATCGTGGGCTTGACCCAACGCGAAACGGCGCTTTCCCAACAAATCGACGAAGCGGACGTAAATATCGAAACGTACAAAGCCGCGCTTTCGACGGTGCAAAATAAGCTCAAGGATTTGGAAGAAGAAGAAGCGAACAGCTCCCTTTCCGAAGAACAGCTTGCGGCACGCAGAAAGAACGCGGAAGCGGAAATGGAAAACCAACGCAATCAATGCGAAGTTTATAAAGAAGAACGCGAAGAAAAGAACGCACTTCTTCAAAACTTGAAGGTAGAAGGCACGGAAAAGAAAGCGGCGCTCAAGAACGACGCGGAAACGGTTGCCCGTATCACGACGGAAAAGGAAGAACTTGTAAATCGCATTTTGGACGTGGAATTCGAAAAGACGGAAGCGCAAACCAAACTCAACGCCTTGGAAGCGGAAGCGCAAGATAAGGAATTGACGGAAGAAGAACGCAAAGCCGTAGAAGAAATCATGGATAAGATTTCCGCGCTCACCAAGGAAAAAGAAGAAATTAACGCGGCGCAGTTGCAGCTTGAAACGGACAAGACGGAGCTCCAAGAAAAGCTCACCAAGGGCAATGAAAAGCGTTATAAATACGAAATCGAAGTTAGTAAAATCGACACCAACTTGGAAAATGCTCGCCAACGTATGGAAGAAGCATACGAGCTCGATTACGAAGGCTGTTTGCCCCTCCGTATTGAAAACTACAACGCGGAAGAAGGCGCAACGCTTATCGCAACGCTCAAGCGTAAGATTACCATGCTCGGCGCGGTAAATCCCAATGCGGTGGAAGAATACGAATTTGAACGCGGCCGTTGCGACGAAATGGTGGCGCAACGCGAAGACTTGCAAAAAGCGCTCGACGATTTGCAAGCGGCGCTCGACGAAATCCGCGGCGAAATGCTCCGCATCTTCGACGCAGGCTTCGAAGAAATCAATGCAAACTTCAAAACGACGTTCAAAGAACTCTTCGGTGGCGGTAAAGCCGAATTGCAGCTCGACTATGAAGGTACGGAAGATCCCCTTGCGGCGGGTGTGGAAATCGTGGCTTGTCCTCCGGGCAAGAAGCTTACGAAGATTTCCCTTTTGTCGGGCGGCGAACGCGCTTTGACGGCGATTGCAATCTTGTTCGCAATCTTGAAATCCCGTCCTATGCCGTTCTGTATTCTCGACGAAATCGAAGCAGCGCTTGACGATGCAAACGTAGATCGTTTTGCTTCCTACTTGAAGCGCTTTGCTTTGGATACGCAATTCATCGTAATCACGCACAGAAAGCCGACGATGAACCAAGCGGATACGCTCTTTGGCGTTACCATGCAAGAAAAGGGCGTTTCAAAGATTGTATCGGTTAAGTTGGCGGAAGTGGAAAGCAAGCTCGGCGCAGGCACGGTGGAATAAAAACGCGTATATGCATCGCAAGTAAAAAAACGCGTATATGCATCGCATTTCGGCGTTGCGTTTCCGCGCCCCTTGGTCACGTACGTTTATGTACGCTCCCTGCGGGGTGCTCAATGCGCCTTGAACTGCTCGCATCTTCACGTTTTTGACGGGCGTGTGAAAAGACTTGAATGCAACGTCACATTGCCTTGAACTGCTCGTATGCATTGACTTAAAAACAACATCACCACTTTGCAAGCAACCTTTGGTTGCTTGCAAAAACATATATCCTATTAGGAGTTTTAGAAAATTATGGGTTTATTCGGAAAACTTTTCGGGGCGTTAAAAAAGACGAAGGATAATCTTTCGTCCAAGCTCCGCGTACTCTTTTCCAAAAATAAATTAGGCGACGAATTCTACGAAGAATTAGAAGAAATTCTCATTTCCGCCGACGTTTCCTATGCGACGGCGCAAGAAGTGGTTTCGCGCGTAAAAAGACAAGCTATGGACGAACGCTTGAAGGACGAAGAATACGTCACCGAGCTTTTACGCGGCATTATGACGGACATTTTGGAAGAAAGCGAAGTAGAACCGCCGGAATATCCTTGCGTGATTATGCTTGTTGGCGTCAACGGCGTTGGCAAGACGACGACGGTGGGCAAGCTTGCCAAGTATTTCCTTTCGCAAGGCAAAACGGTCACCGTTGCGGCGGCGGACACCTTCCGTGCGGCGGCAAGTGAACAGCTTTCCGTTTGGGCGGATAGGGCGAAGGTGCGTATCGTGAAGCACGAAGAAGGGAGCGATCCTTCCGCGGTGATTTTCGACGCAGTTTCTTCCGCAAAGGCGAAGAAGACGGATGTTGTGATCGTGGATACGGCAGGTCGTTTGCACGTGAAGGACAATTTGATGAACGAGCTTCGTAAAATGGATCGCGTTGTCACGCGCGAATATCCCGAAGCGGATTTTTTGAAGCTTTTGGTGTTGGATGCAACGACGGGTCAAAACGCCGTAAACCAAGCCCGTGTATTCGACGAAGCGGTGGAATTAGACGGTATCGTTTTGACGAAGCTTGACGGCACGGCGAAGGGCGGCTTCGTATTCTCGTTGGCGCAAGAGCTTTCCTTGCCCGTAATTTTTGCGGGCGTAGGCGAGAAGATCGACGATTTGGAAGCGTTTGATAGCAAGAGCTTCGTAGAAGCTATTTTGTAAGATAGGACTATGAGAATTGACATTTTAACCTTATTCCCCGAAATGTTCTCGGCGATGAGCGAAAGCATTATCGGCAGAGCGCAAAAGACGGGAAAAATCGAAATCAACATCGTGAATATCCGTGATTATACGGAAGATAAGCATTTGAAATGCGACGATTATCCCTTTGGCGGCGGTGCAGGTATGGTCATGATGGCGCCCCCGATCGGGAACGCGATTGAAGCGATCGATCCCGAGCACAAGGCGCGCCGTATTTATATGTCCCCGAAAGGGCAGGTATTCAAGCAACAAAAGGTTTTTGAGCTTTTGGAATACGAGCATTTGATTTTGCTTTGCGGACACTACGAAGGCGTGGATCAACGGGTAATTGATTTGTTTATCGACGAAGAAATCTCTATCGGTGATTACGTTTTGACGGGTGGTGAATTGCCGGCGATGGTGGTAGCGGATTGTGTTTCCCGTTACGTAGACGGGGTGATCAACACGTCGTCCTTGGTGGACGAAAGCTTTTCCGAAAACCTTTTGGAATATCCGCAGTACACCCGTCCGCAGGAATACAAGGGCTTGACTGTGCCCGACGTGCTCCGTAGCGGCGACCACGCAAAGGTGGACGCTTGGCGCAGAGAACAAGCGCTTGCGATCACCAAGAAAAAGCGCCCCGACTTGTTATAAAGACAGGAAGTCAAGAAACATAGTTTCTTGCGGGTGTGGGCAGCGCCCACGAAAGAAAGTCCAACTAAAAGCAAGCACGGCTTGCGCCACGTACGCGAAGCGTAGTCGCGGTCATGCGAAAAAGTCCGCGTAAAAGAATCACAAGGATAAAGCTATGAAAAATATACAATGGTTTCCCGGGCACATGACTCGTGCGATGCGCGATATGGAAGCCAAGCGCGATTTATGCGACGGCGTAATTTGCGTTTTGGACGCGCGTGCGCCGATTGCCACGGTGAATAAAAACTTAAAAAAGATTTTCGGCGAAAAGCCCATTTTGTACGTGCTCAATAAAGCCGACTTGGCGGATAGCGGCAAGACGGACGCGTTTATGAAATTTTTCGAAAGCAAGGGCAAGTACGTAGTGAAATGCGATTCGACGAACATTTCCACGAAGCGTATTTTGCTCCAAAAACTCAACGCAATCACCGAAGAAAAGCGGGAAAGAGCGCTCGCGAAGGGCTTAAACCGCACCTTCCGTTTTATGGTGGCGGGGATTCCCAACACCGGTAAAAGTACGATTGTCAACCTTTTGAGTGGACAAAAACGCGCCAAAACGGGGGATAAAGCGGGCGTTACCCGCGACGTGCGTTGGCTCAAGTGCGGCGCATTCGATTTGCTTGATACCCCCGGCACAATGCCCCCGTCCTTCGATAATCAATATCACGCCCGTCATTTGGCGTATATCGGCAGTATCAACGACGATATTTTGGATATGGACGACGTGGCGCTCGAGCTTTTGAGCGAGCTTGCGGAAACGTATCCCGCGTGCTTGACCGAGCGTTACGGCATCACCGATTATTCCGAAAAACTCGGTATGTACGAAGCGGTGTGCAAGCGTAGGGGGTTCATGCTCCGCGGCGGCGAATTCGATTACGAACGGGGCGCGAAGGCAATTATCGACGATTTTAGAAAGGGAAGAATCGGCAAAATCACGCTCGAAAAAGCAAGTGATTATCCCGATTTTGAGTTTTAACGATGGCGGCAAAGAAAGTTTGGAATAAAGAAGAAAAATTGCAATACGAAAGCGCCTTGCAAGCGAAGGGTTTTCAATTCATTGCGGGCGTGGATGAAGTGGGCAGGGGTCCGTTGGCAGGTCCCGTCGTGTGCGCGGCGGTGATTATGCCTTTGGGCGACGAGAGTCTTGTAATCGGCGTGGACGATAGCAAAAAGCTTTCCGCAAAGAAGCGGGACGAGCTTGCCGAAGAAATCAAGAAAAAGGCGCTTGCCTATACGATTGTGGAAGTGAGTGAGGAAGAAATCGATCGCATCAACATTCTCGAAGCGACGAAGCTCGGCATGAAAAAGGCGATTGAGAGCTTGTCGATTACCCCCGACGTGGTGCTCACGGACGGGAATATGACGATCGATATTACGCATCGTCAGCACAGCGTTATCCACGGCGACGCCCTTTCCTATTCGATCGGCGCGGCGAGCATTATCGCGAAGGTATATCGAGATAATTTGATGGTGGAATACGCCAAGGACTATCCCTATTACGGCTTTGAAAAGAATATGGGCTACGGCACGGCGGCGCATATTCAAGGCATTAAGGAGCACGGGTTATGCAAAATTCACCGCAGGACCTTCACAAAAAAATTCTAGGCAAAAAGGGCGAAAAGCTCGTTGCAGACTTTTTGAAAAAGCAGGGCTGTAAAATTATTGCCAAGAATTATAAAACGCCGTTTGGAGAAGCGGACATAATCGCTTTGGACGGCGACGAGCTTGCCTTTGTGGAAGTGAAAACGCGCACGGACGTCAAGTACGGTACGCCTGCGGAAGCAGTGGGCAAGGATAAACAACGCCGCTATCGGCAAATCGCGCAAGCCTACGGCTTGAAAACGGGGCAAGAGCCCAACGCCCGTTTCGACGTGGCGGAAGTGTACGCGGACGGAAAAATCGAATATATCAAGCACGCCTTTTAAGGCGACCGTTTCGACAAGAAAAACGGGGGTTTTACAAAACCCCCGTTTATTTTTTTATCCACAGCCTATATAATGGATAGGAAATGACCGTTTATATCGAGTATGCGATTTTAGAAAACCTTTTATACGACGGGACGTTTTTGTCGCTTGCCCTATACGCCGCAAGAGAAAAGCTACGCGTAAAGCGGATTCTCTTTTCCGCGTTCATAGGGGCGGCGTTTGCGCTCGTCTATCCCTTTTTGGCGTTGCCGATTTTTCTATCGTCTTTGCTCAAAATCGCCGTGGGTTTCTTGCTTTGTATGCTCGCGTTTGGGCGGGTAAAGAGAAGGGAAGAATGGAGGAGATACGGCTTAACGAGTCTATTTTTCTTCCTTTTTTCCTTCGGGTTCGGGGGCGCGTTGACGGCGCTCACAAGGGGTTTTCCGCAGCGAAAAATTCCGTCTTGGATTGTCTTTTTGGGGGTGGCGGCGCTTTCCTTGCTCTCGATATACGCCGTGAAAAAGTTATACGCGCGCAAGCGGATTTATCAATATATTTACCTATGCGAAATTCACGCAAACGGGGAAATTGAGCGGGTAAAAGGTTTTTTCGATAGCGGGAATATCGCGAGCAAAAACGGCGTGCCCGTCTGCTTTCTTTCCCCTGAGCTTTTCTACGATTTATTTCTTTCAAAAAATGCGGAAGGGTGGGAGCAGGTACGCGATGAAATGAAAATCAAGACCCTTTCGGGCACGAAAAAAGTACCGCTATATCAAGGGGAAATTTCTATTTTAGACGGAGAAAAAAGGGGGAGAATGACGGCATATTTCGCACCCAGCGCGAATATGATAGGACGAGAGTACAAGATACTGCTCAATGCAAGGACGTTTGAGGGATAAGCCATATGAAATGCAAGGAAGTTTTACGGATTTTTCTACAAAGGATCATTTCGGATAAGGACGTTGTGGATTACGTTTGCGGAAACGGCGAAGCGTTGCCCTTGCCGTTATCGACGGAAGAAGAAAACGAGATGCTTCGGCTTTTGGGCGAAGAACAAGAAAAGGAGCGCGCGCGGACTGCGCTCATTCAGCACAATTTGCGGCTCGTGGTGTACATAGCACGAAAATTCGAGAATACGGGCGTGGACAACGACGATCTCGTCTCTATCGGCACAATCGGGCTCATCAAGGCGATCAATTCCTTTCGCGTGGATAAGAATATCAAGCTCGCCACCTACGCATCGCGGTGCATTGAAAACGAGATCTTAATGTACCTTCGTCGCACGGCGCGGCTCAAGAGCGAGATTTCCTTCGACGAGCCGCTTAACACCGATTTTGAAGGGAATGAGTTGCTCTTATCCGACGTACTCGGTACGCCCGCGGATAGCGTTTACGGGGACGTGGAAGCAAAGGCGGAGCGGGAACTTTTGAAAGCCGCGTTGGAGCGTTTGACGGACCGAGAACGGAAAATCATGTACCTGCGATTCGGGCTTTCGGGCGGGGAAGAGATGACCCAAAAGGACGTTGCGGATTTATTGGGAATTTCGCAAAGCTACATATCCCGCCTTGAAAAGAAGATTATAGTTCGCCTCAAAGCTGAAATCACGAGGCTTCTCTGATTGACAAACGGTGCATTTTGT
>JAZTWL010000080.1:0-3995 GCA_045635845.1 Candidatus Scatosoma sp.
TATTATATCATGATATAATACCTACTGTATACAATATTTTTCGCAAAAAATATGGTATTTTTATCCACCGCATTTCCCCACCGTCGTGGTAAAAACGAAAAAATCCATTTTTTGTTAAATTTTCGCACTAATTTCCATAAAAATGACAGTTTTTCTTGAATGAAACCAACTATTTTTTATTTCGTTCGCCCATTTTTCCACATAGAAATTTTATGCATTTTTAACACACAACCCACTTTTTCTCTTGACAAGCGCCTTGCTTTATACTATAATGCACTTACTAAATCCACAAGGAGCTTGGTTTTTATGATTAAAGGTTGGGACACAAACGAAAGCTTCGTCTACAATTTAAGTCATGCCTTAAAACGCGGGAAATGGTCTTTTTTCACATGGCTTGTTATCAATACACCCATTGAATATCATTCGCACGAATATTGGGAAATCACATATCTTTTGGAAGGCAACGCAAAGCATTATCTCAACGGGAATATCTCCGCATTATCTCGCGGCGATGCGTTCATTTTGCGCCCGCACGATAAGCATTGTTTGAGCCGTACCACGCCACAGGGCGAGAAATACCTGCACCGCGATTTGTACGTACCCGTAGAAGTTATGCAAACAATTTGCGAATGCATCTCCCCCACAGAGCCGTTATACGAACAATTATTAGCCGCGGAAAATCCGCCACAATTCCACATATCGCACACGAAACGGCAAACGATTGAACAAACAGCGACACTTTTGCATACGCAGCAAAACATCTCCCACGACGTTTTCTTCCGCTCTATCGTAATCGATTTACTTTCTTGCTTTTTGGCGCAAGAATCCTTCAATCATTATCCCACTTGGATCGTCAATCTTATCAACCGAATCAAACGGGATACGTCCAACGAAATGAGCATTGAAGATTTCGTAGAATCCACGGGATATTCTCATCCCCACGTTTGCAGAGAATTCAAGAAATACACGGGCGAGCGCCTAAATGAATTTATTACAAAAACAAAATTAGAGTACTCCACCGCAATTTTGGTATCCACGCAAAACTCAATTGCCGATATTGCTTACCAAGTAGGTTTTTCAAGCGAGAGCAATTATATCGCTTGCTTTAAGCGATATTTCAATATCACACCCCATCAATGGCGTCTTCAAAATTTAAAATAAACGACTTTGGCGTTTGCAGTTTACTTGCAAACGCCTTTCTTTTTAGCTTATTTCTTTTGCGACATTTGCGTTTCATCCGCCAACGTAATTTGCAGCTTCGCCTTCAAGGGAAGATCTCTCGACGACGCGCCCACAAAGATTTCAAACGCGCCGTTTTCTACGTACCATTCCTTCAAAGCAGTGTTGTAATATGCAAACGCGCGCTTATCCAACGTATGCGAAATTCTCTTCGTTTCACCTGCGCGGATTAAGGTTTTCGCAAATGCTTTCAATTCCTTTTCCGGGCGCGAAAGCATGCTAAATACGTCTTTCACGTACACTTGCGAAACTTCCTTCCCATCATATTTCGACGTGTTGGTGACGTTATACGAAACTTCGTATTCCAACTCCCCTTTCTTCTCGATTTGCAAATCCGAATATGCAAACTCCGCATAGGAAAGCCCGTACCCAAACGGGAAAAGTACGTCTTTATTTTCTTTATCGTAATAACGATAGCCTACGAACACACCGTCGCTATAACGTTCGCAGAAACCGTCGCCCATTTCCGTACCCGTATAGGTATCTTCAAGGCACGTAGGGAAGGTTTCGGAAAGTTTTCCGCTAAATACGCTTTCGCCCGTAAGCAAAGACGCAAGCGCCTCATTCGTCGCCTCGCCTGCATAGCCGCAGAATACCACGCCCTTCACTTTATCGATCCACGCGCTCATATCCATTGCGCTACCTGCGTACACCGCAACCACTACGTTTTCGTTATATTTGCACATATTCAAAATGAAATGTTCTTGCTCCGGCGAAAGCTTGATATCAACGCGATCCATACCTTCTTTTTCCACGAGTTGACCGTGACCGATACAAATCAACACGGCGTCGCAATCGTAAGCGCGCATATAATCGTCCTTTACCTTCGGCGGCGTATACTCTACCGCCCACGTTTGCTTGCCGCCACGGATAAAGTTAGCTTCCGTTTTGCCGTTCATAAGCTCGCAAAGGTCGGTTTGCACGAAATCCGTTTCTACGCACGAAGACCCGCCGCCGCCAAGAGGAGGCGTCGTTGCGTATTTACCACTAACCAAGATTTTGCCCTTCTTAAAAGGCAACACGCCTTCGTTTTTCAAAAGCACCATGCCTTCTTTCGCGATTTCCACCGCTGCGGCGTGCTTTTCTTCTCTCGTATATTTCACCGCTTTGGGCGCTTCCGTCTTTTCAATCAAACGCAAGATATTTTCCACGCGTTCGTTGATATCCTCTTCCGTAATCAAACCCTTCTCATAGGCGGTTTTCAAGGAATCATAAGACGCCGCCACGTAAGGCATCGCCAAATCCAACGTCGCCTTCACCGCGCGGTACGGACTATGCACCGCCCACCAATCGGACACAATCACGCCGTCAAAACCAAATTCGTCACGCAAAATATCCTTCAAAAGCCACTTATTTTCCGAGGCAAACACGCCGTTTACGGGGTTGTAGGAGCACATTGCCATCCAAGGCTTTGCTTGCATTGTATATTCAAACGCCGGCCAATAGATTTCGCGCAAAGTGCGTTCGTCCACTTCGCTCGTTTGACGATCTCTATCGTATTCGCGATTATTCGCGCAAAAATGCTTTACGCATGCGCCAACCCCACGCGATTGCACGCCCTCGATAAATGCCTTGCCAAGCACGCCCGATAAGTACGGATCTTCGGATAAGAACTCAAAGTTTCTGCCGTTCAAGGGCGTGCGCTTGATATTTACGCCGGGCGCTAAAAGTACGTCCGTGCCCTTCATAATGCAATCGTCGGCAATCAATTCGCCTTCATAGCGAAGGAGCTCTTCATTCCACGTATTGCCCATATTGCACGAACAAGGGAAACTCACCCCTTTTTCCGTGCCGTCTGCGTACAAGGTTCTCACGCCGCAAGGCCCGTCGCACATGAAAAGCTCTTTCAACTTCCCGTTTGCGCCGTACGTATGCCACATATCCTTGCCCGTAAGCAAATTGAGTTTTTCTTCCAAGGTTAAATCGTTGACCGTGATTTTCATTGTTCATTTCCTTCCTTCAAGCAAATTTTATCCACGCCAAAAGGCACAACGTTGTAGGTGTGCGTATATCTCGGCGACAAGCCGTCCTTCCAGCTACCGCGCAAAGTAAAGTGATAAGGCGCAACCGACGTCAATTCTGCGCAAGGCTCAAAGTGATGCGGCCCTAAAAGGTTTCTCAAACTCGATTTCACTTTGATAACCACCTTGTTTTGCTCTTCCGTTAAATACGCGCCGATATCCTTCTTCGTTTCCGTCACAAAATCGATTTGCTTGCCATTCACAAATACGTTCGCCACCAAGAACCGACCTTGCAAATCCAAAACGGCTTCTTCCGTGGCAGGTTTTGCAAGCACACCTTCCAACGTCAATTCCCCTTTGAAGAAAGGATATCCGTTTTTATAGAGCAAGGAATTCATCTTCGGCAAGCCTTGACGAGCCGACAAAGACATATCTTCGTTTACAATGAAATCCCCTTTGATATAGGTATTTTCGATAGAAACGTCAAAATACAAGCAATTTCGCAAGCTCTCCGTCGCAAGGGGGTGGAAGAGCGAGAAGCTTACGCCGTCGTGTTGATAATATTCCACGGAGTACGCCAATTCGTTTTCGCCCACTTGCAAGCAATCGCTAATGCAAGCTTCTTGGAAATTGATATCGAAATCGCTTTGCTCGAAGGAAAGCGCCTTTCCGTTTAAGGTAATTTCGATATATTTTGCCTTTTCCACCATCAAGCGCGCGTCAAAGAGAGATTGCACGTTAAAGCGTTGCTTGACGTAGAGTTTGCCTTTATAATCAAGTCGGAGGCCAAGCGGT
>JAZTWL010000081.1:0-1369 GCA_045635845.1 Candidatus Scatosoma sp.
TGAATTTATTGCAAATTCGGGTTGGTTGGATCTTACCAACTGCTTGGTAGAAGGCAATCAATATAAGTTCGCAATCACCCTTTCGAGTACGGCGGATTTGACGATTGCGAAGATCGAAGCGCAAATTAGCCCTGCGGTGAAGTGCGGTATCAATATCGATAGCGTTTCGATTATAGCACCTGCATACGATTACGATTTCATGTTGGATAAGGAAAGCACGACGACGTACACCCTTCCCGAAGCAGTGACGGATATGGCGCAATACGGCGTAGTGGATCTCACCTTGAAGCTTGAAGCATTGAGCGGCGACTTGACGCAAGTGAAGGTGGAATTCCTTAATGCAAACGGCGACGTAATTGCGGATAACAATGGCGAATATTATACGCTTGCGGATTGCGCGACGGGCGAAGAAAACACCTATAAGTTTACGGCAATCGCCTTTGATACGCACACCGATTATACGATCACGGCGATTCGCTTGACGGTGGACGCAAATACGTACGTGGTAGGCGGTGATTTCGAATCGATCACGACGAGCGTGAAGGATTACGATTTCGTTATCGATAAGAAAGCGGATTATATCTATACGGTGCCTACCCCTGTGACGGGTGCTGTTCGTTATGATACGGCGAATATTACGGTTGAACTTACCGAACTCGTTGGCGATCTTACGAAGCTCCATATTCAGATTAAGAATGCGGACGGAACGGTAGTTGCAAATAACAGCAATAAGTATTTCACGCTTGCAGATTGCACGACGGAAGAAGAAAACGTTTATACGTTTGCACTCACCTTCCCTTGGGGGAACGGCAATTGGGACGTCAAGGAGATTATCTTCACGGTTGGCGATGCGGCGTACATTGTAGGCTTCAACGTGAAGTCGATTGAAATCGTGCCCGTGGAATATGATTTCAAGATGAACAAGCAAACTACGGTGCGTTATACGCTTGCTCAATCCGTGACGGGCGCAGTTCGTTATGATAGCGCAATCGTTACGCTTGAACTTGTAGAGCTTTACGGCGATCTTCAGAACGTGACGATTAACCTTTGGAACAAGGCGAAGAACGACTATGTTGCAAAGAGTTCGAGTTTTGCGATTGACAGCTATAAGACGGGCGTGGCAAATACGTACGCCTTCACGGTATCCTTCCCTTGGGCGACGGGCGATTGGACGGTAACGGATATTGAGCTTGTTATCGGTAGCAATTTTATCGTCGGGGTGAACGTGAAATCGATTGAAATTCAAGAAGTTTCGTATCAATTAGAGTACAACGTTGCAGCCGACACCTCGCAAGCGCAGGTGCATACGTTTAGCAAGGTGGCAGGCGGCAAGCAAAACGGATACGTAAAGGTGACGTTTGACGTGGCG
>JAZTWL010000082.1:0-9061 GCA_045635845.1 Candidatus Scatosoma sp.
AGAACGACATGGCTACGATCCGACTTCGTGTTGTTTGCCGCAAGCTGTGCCGCCGTCTTCACGTCTTCAAGGCTTGCAAGTACGCTTTGTACCCCATCGAAATCGCCGTTATTCAACTTCGCAAAGCCGTCAACCAAAAGCGTATCGATATATGCCTTGTGTTCTTGCGTGTATGCATCACTATTTTGATAGCTTTCGAGAAGGGAACGATAATATTTCTTCGTCACCGCAGCGCTATCGCCTTCCAACGTGAATTCGAACGTTTGACCGTTCAAGCTCATATCGTAGCCGTTCAACGTAAAGCTTGCGTTGCCGATGATGATTCTCGTATCGTAGCCCATCGTCACGCGCATACCGTTAATGATTGCCGCCTTCACACGCTTATCAAGCGT
Source organism: Candidatus Scatosoma sp. (assembly GCA_045635845.1). Classification (GTDB taxonomy): domain Bacteria; phylum Bacillota; class Clostridia; order Christensenellales; family Borkfalkiaceae; genus Scatosoma. Next base: position 393 of record JAZTWL010000082.1, read on the forward strand.
AATGGTGAGCGTGGAGCCGTTCAACGCAACGCTAACCGTATAGTTACCTTGCGCATTTTCGTTCTTCGTTGCAGCAAAGCCTTCGCTAATCGTGATATCCGCAACGGAGTTCACGTATTCTTCCACGATTGCGTTGCCGCTCAAGTTTTCCGCAGCATACGCCGCATTTGCCACTTGGTAAACGCTTCTTGCGTGTTCCGCTTCGTTATATACCGTATATACGTAGCCTTCGCCCGACGTATATTGTACCTTCAAATAACCACGAGCCGAGAAGGAACGTGCGTATTGCTCGGAGCTAATTTTAAGCATTGCCGCCGAGAACCAAGCGTTTGCGCCTTCTTCTTGCCATTGCGTGGTAGGAATGTCCATATAATAGCCTGCGCCAAGCTCGTGCGTGAGTTCCGCTCTCGATAAGTAGGTGGTAGGTGCGATAATCGTACCGATACCCTTATAGAAGCTCGTAGCATCCAACGTAGCCTTATCCGCATTCACAAGGAAACGAAGGCCGCTATCGCCCGCCTTACGAACGGAAGCACCGTCACGCATGCTAAACGAATACCATACTGCGTGGAAGGTCTTATCGCTATCACCCACTTGCACTTCGTAGCCTGCGGGATAGAATTCGTAGCCGTTGCCGAACGCCGTATCCGTCGTCCAACCTACGAATACGTAGCCGCCCTTATTATAATCGGAAGGATTAAGCGCGGGAAGCACGTAGGAATCCGTAGGCACGGTGTCTACGATTGCGCCTTCATTCTTAAGCGTGATTCTATTCGGCGTAGCGTTCGTCATATCCTTGCCAGGATCGCTTACCGTCACAACGCCTTTCGTGATTGCGTTCATCGTCAAGCTATTTGCATAGGGAGCAAAGTTCACGAAATTGCCACCAAGCACGTAGGTATCTTCTCTCGAATAATTATTGATAGCCGTATATACTTTTATAGTACCCGTAGCCGCATCCACGAGCTGATAGCCAATCGTAATATGATATACTTTGCCTGCTTCAAATGGAGTTTTGCCAAGCACCTTATCTGCCGAGCCATCAATATTGCCGCCGTACGTACTCGTATTCGAGAAGTATTCTACGCACATATTTTGTGCGATCCCTTCATCACTACCACGAAGAAGATAGAAACGCCAACCGAAGTGGTACTTATTCCCTTCGTAGCCTTCCGTACCAAGGTTAATATTAAACGTTTCGTAATAGGTAGCGCCCGTGAACTTGAAGTCGAAAGAAAGAAGGAAGCCTTCCGGATTTACGTAGCCGTAGCGGTAGTCCGCTTCGTCATATACTACGTTATCCCAAATTTCGATACCGTCTTCAAATACGTAGGATTTTTGGTTGCCAGGCATGAACAAATCGGAAAGGATAAGTTCTTCGCCATATTCCGCAGGATGGCTCATTTCCACTTCGCCTTCCACGTATTCCTTATCTCTCACCCAAGTGCCGTCCACCTTCGTGAAGGTTACGTTTTCTTTGAGCTCGTAAAGCTTTTGCGTGCCGCTAGCAACGAATGCGTAGGAAGGAATTTCACTACCCTTCTTGAAGGATACCTTCGTGGGAATACCACCCGTCAAGTAGAACGCCAAATCATAGCCTTCCGTGTTCCAAATATTGATAATTGCGTCGCTGCCCAACGAAATTTCGTTGCCGTCTGCGCCGTAAACGTGGAAATCCATACCCTTCAAGGCTTTGAGCACTTCTTTTGCATCTGCGCCGTTCGGGCCCCACCACGTAGCAGGTGCCGAAGCATAGTCGTCATTCGAAAGCGTAAGAATCAAGAAACTGTCTTTATCATTCACGGCGCTGATCGTCGTCTTTTGATATTCAACTTCCGTTTCCGTATATACGGCGTTCACCGTAATATTCGAAGCCGTGCCTTCCGTATAAGCTTCCCACGTGCCGCGGTAGCCTGCTTTTGCGGGTACGTCGGGCGCTTCGGGACTTTCACCCTTCACGTAGCGTACAACGTCTACCAATTCGCCGTCTGCAACGTAGGACACTTGATATTCTTGCGCCCACTTGCCTTCGCCATTACCAACGTTCACGAAGGTGATTTCTTCCGTCGTCACAAAGTACGCACCCACGCCTTCCGTAATATACGCATAGGAAGGGAATTGTGCGCCTGCACGAATCGTCACTCTTTGTGCGCCGTCCAACGCTGCGCCTGCGCCAGGGATTTGAATGCCCAAGCAATCCGCCGCCCAGTGATTGATTCTACCAGGCGTTTCAGGTGCGTCGTTCTTCGCAATACGCGAACGAAGCGTGTAGCCGTCCACGATAATCTTATCGTAAAGGTTCAAAGCCGCAATTTGCGCTTCCGTAGCTTGCACGTTCGGTTCTACGTCGGATTTCGGATAATCCTTATCCGAAAGGGTGAACATCATCCAAGTGGATGCATTATTACGCGAGTAAACTACTTTCGTAATGCTCGTATCATATTCGCCTGCCTTCAAGATTTTCTTGAATACTGCGGTGAGCGTGATGTCGCCTTCAATAGGCGTGCTAAAATCATATGCTGCACCGTTCAATGCCCAATGCGTAAATTCATAGGTGTACTGTGCATCCGCCGCCTTCGTAGGCTCTGCGGGTGCGCTTACCGTCGTCCCTTCTTCCACGTCTTCTACCGTTTGGTAGGTGGAGCCATCCACCGTGAAGGTGACGTCGTACGTCATCGGGCCTTCGTATTTCACCCAGTTACCATTCGCATCCTTAACGAACGTCACTTCTTCCGTAAGCACGTAGCAAGTTTTCTTCCCTGCCGCTACTTGTGCATAGGAAGGAAGTTGACAGCCTTGCTTGAAGGTAACCTTCGTAGGCATATTCGAAGAGCTATAACCGTTCAAATAGAAGGATACCGTTCCCGTCTTACCCCAAATATTGAGGATTGCGTCGCCGCCGAGCTTGATTTCGTTGCCGTCAGCACCGTAAACGTGGAAGTTGATTGCCTTCATCGCTTGGAGCACTTCGTGCGCAGCACTACCATTCGGACCCCACCACGTACTGGGAGCTAAAGCATAGTCGCTTTGCGACAAGTTAAGAATCAAGAAACCGTCCTTATCTTCTACGGATGCAATGCTCGTTTCCGTTTCTTCGAATACTTCTACCCAATCGTTGCCCGTATTGACCCAATTAATATCTCTCGTCACTTCGTACTTGATATTCGTTGCCGTATCCAATACGAAGAAACCTTTCTTGATGGTAATCGTATGGTGGTTATCCGCCGCCGTACCGCTACCACTCGGATATGCGGAAGGAACTTGCAATTTGATTGCGTTCCCCAATTCACTCGGCGTTACGAATGCAAGAATGGGTGCGTATCTACCGCCGCTTGCAATGTTCCCTTGCGTTGCACCATATGCATCGTGATCGGATACGTTAATATCGTAAAGCGTTCTACCGTTAAATTCCAAATAGGACATTTGCACCGCGCCGCCACGCAAAGAGCCGTCTTGTACGCCCTTCCATTCGCTTTCATTGATTGAATAGCCACCCGTCGAGCCGTAGTTCGCCGTCCAATATTTCACGTTATTCGTATGCAAATAATAAAGCATCGTGCCGTTATCTTTCGTGTAATCTTGCACGAGAACTTTGAATGCGTCGGAAATATCCACCGACGATGCCACCTTTACGTATTGGTCACCAGAAGCCACGTATTCTACGTCCTTGGAAACGTAATAAAGAGTGTCCCCTTGCAAGTTTGCAAAGCCTTTACCCACCTTGAAAGAGCTGATACCGTTAATATAGCCCGTAGGTATCCACGTTTGGAAAATACTACCCAAATCGCCACCCGCGTTGCTGTTAATGGTCATAATGGGCGCGTAGGGAGCACCACTTGCAATATTCCCTTGCGGGCAACCGAAGGAAAGGTCGGAAATTTCGCCATTTGCAAGCATAGCTTCCGCTTTCTTGTTCCAATCCTTAATGCTCGTGCCGTTCACGTAAATCGTGTTCAAGAACGCGCCGCCGCCTTCGTTGGGGGTTGCAGGATCGCCCGCCCAAATATTCAAACCCGTTTTAACCAAAAACGTTTCCGAATTCGCATGCAAGGAGCCTTGGCTCGAAATCGAAATGCTATCGGAAATATCTACCACTTTGTCCAAGGGAATATATCTCCACAAATCGCTTTGGCTACGTTGATTTTGCTTACGCGCAAAGTACAAATCGCTATCGATTTTGTACGTACCGCTCGAATCGGTGTGCGACCAACCCGCTCTCACTACAAACGTACCAACATCATGCGTCGTAAAGCCTGCAATTTCCGTGTTAATGTTCACGCGGAAAAAGCTACCGATAGAGCCACCCGCAGGTTGCAACGTAACGGTGATTGCGCCCGGCTTTTCTGCGTTGATTGCGGAAAGTGTTTTGCCGTTGATTTCCGCATAATCAAGTACGTTCGCAGGCGTCACGTTCGTGCCTTCGCCCGTTGTCCAATACGTCGTACCGTTTTGGACGCGGAACATATTATCGCCTTCGTGAGCGAGTGTCCAGCCCGTCGTACTCATCGTCGTTTCTGCGCTTGCTTTCTTGGTGGGCATTGCAAATGCCATCCCGAGCATGAGCGTGAAGAACGCTAATACGCCGAGCAACAAAGAATAAATTTTCTTTTTCATCTTTGTCATGTTCTTTTCTCCCTTCTTAATATTTTTTTCTTCCTAAAGTTTTTTGTTTGTCGTGATAGCGACAAACAGCCCCGCGGGGCTGCGATTTTTTTGAGAAATGTTTCCCGAATTTTAAAACCGTACTTACATTATATATAATAAAATATGGGTTGTCAATAGCATTTTTTATGGGATTTGTTGCATTTCTTAATACGTTTTCGTTCGTTTTTTTTACTTTTTAGGTCGTTTTTTCGCAAAAAAAGAGACTTCTCCCACAGCGGGAAAAGTCTCTTTTGCATTATTTTTTGGAATATTTACAGCCGCAAAAATCCTGCCGATAAAGGTTAAATTCTTTGGAAAGTTCAATAGAGCGATAGTATCCGCCCTTCTTTTTGAAATCGGTGTACAAGTAGTTCAACGCGTACCTGCCCCCTGCATTTTCCCCGATTTCGTTCAACCATTCGGCGTTTTTGTGCGGGCTTAACGTGAGCGTCGTACTAAACCAAGCAAAGCCGTTTTCCTTGGCTACCTGCGCCGTTTTTTCCAAGCGGAGCGCGTAGCAAGCATAGCATCTTGCGCCGCGTTCGGGTTCGTTTTCCTTGCCTATGGCAATTTTTGCAAAGGCTTCCGCATCGTGATCGCAATCGAGTACGTCCGCCCAACCCGTTTCCTGCAAAAAGCGGATTTGTTCGGCTTTCCGTTTTTCGTATTCTTCCCGCTCGTCGATATTCGGGTTGTAATAGAGCACGGTGATTTGAAAAACGTCCTTCAAGCGTTCCAAGCATGCAGACGAACAAGGCGCGCAGCAGCTGTGGAGCAAAAGTCGCGTCCCCTTTTCCACCGTTTTCATTTGTTCTTCCATTAAAAGATCGTAATTGCGTTTCATGGCTATATTATATCCATTTTTCGCCTATTTGTCAAGCGCGGCAAGGGGCTTGACAAACGTACGATTTTTTTATATAATATTCGTATGAAACTACTTATCCCCGTGGCTTCGGGCCTTGAACAAATTGTAAAACGCCAACTTTTCTCTCTCGGCTATGAGAAAGCCCCTGCCGACAACGGTCGGATTGAGCTAGACGGCGAGTGGGCGGATATTGCGCGGCTAAACGTACTCCTTCGCAGCGGCGAGCGGGTACTCATCTTGCTTGCCCGCTTTACGGCGACTACCTTTGACGAGCTGTACGAAGGGGTGTACAATATCCCTTGGGAAGAATATCTCACCGCGGATTCCAAAATCCTTATGGATGGGAAAAGCGTACAAAGTACGCTTGCGGCGATCAAAGTTTCGGGCGGCGTTGCAAAGAAAGCGGTGATTCGTCGGCTTGCGGATAAGCTTGCCATGGGTCAACGCACCTTCGCGGAAACGGGCGCGCGCTCGATCATCGGCATTTCCATTTATAAAGACGAAGTGAGCGTCACGCTCGATACGTCGGGGGAAGGCTTACATAAACGGAGCTATCGTTCCCTTGCCTATTCCGCGCCCTTGAAGGAAACGCTTGCGGCGGGCTTGATTGATTCCACTTTCTATAATCCCGATCGGGATATGGAAAAGCCGTTCGCGGACGTCTTTTGCGGCAGCGGCACTTTGCCCATCGAAGCGGCAATGAAGGCGCTCAAAATCGCGCCCGGCTTACAACGGGATTTTGATTTCACCGCTTGGAAATGCGCCCCCAAAGGTCTTTTTCACAAAGCAAAGGAAGAAGCGAGAGATTTGGAAAATCGCGGCGCAACACCCGTTATCTTCGCTTCGGATATTAACGAAAAAGCCATTTCGATTGCCAAGTACCACGCAAAACGCGCGGGCGTTGAAAAGCATATTCGATTCTCGGTGGCGGACGCGCGGGATTTCACGTGCGAGCTCAAGCACGGCGTACTCCTTTCCAACCCGCCCTACGGCGAACGGCTTTCCGACGAGAAGGAAGTGCAAAAGCTTATGCAAGGCTTCGGCAAGGCCTTCCGCGCTTTGCCCGATTGGAACGCCTACGTTTTAACGTCCTTACCCGATTTTGAACGGTACTTTGGAAAGCGCGCGGATAAGAAGAAAAAACTATTCAACGCGAACCTGGTATGCGGTTTTTATTCCTATTTCGGCAAACCACCCAAGGATGACGATAAAAAATAAGGGGCTATTATGTTTGATTATACAAAGACCGCCGCGAATAAAATTATCGCGGATTTTAAGAGATTTTTCTATTGGTGCCAAGTTATCACCCAAGTCGTTTATATCGGCTATTTGATTTACGCGCTTTTTACGAATACGAAGCTGTGGATTGTGAATAGCATCCTTCTCGCCCTTTCCGTTGCGTACTTCCTTTTCTTTTTAATCGCAACCGCGAAGGAAGCGAATAAGACGCTCAAAAAGCGGGTGAAAATTTTCTTTCGTCGGTGTAAGCAGGCGTTGAATTTGTTCACGCTCGGCGTTATGGTGTACGGGATTTGGCAAACGAGCACGAACGCCAAGCCCTTCTCGGTGATTTTGACGGCGCTTATGATTGTTTGTTGGGTACTGCAAGTCCTTTTTGAAGTGATTTTGAAATTTTTCCTTGATAAAGCGCATTTGATTTGGGAAGCGGTGCAAGCGGACAAAGAAGAAATCGCCAAACCCGTGAAGAGCGTGGGGAATTTCTTCAAGCGGATTACGGGCAGGGAAGTGGAAGAGCCGCAACCGCCGACGGAAACGCGGATTTTATTAGACGGCATGGTGGAAGAATACCGCGAACAAAAGGTGCAGGAAAAGAAGGATAAGAAGCTTGCCAAAAAGCAGGCAAAGCGGCAAGCTAAAATCGATCGCAAACAAAAGAAAGCCGACGAAAAAGCGGCGAAAAAGAAGAATAGACGCGTACATGCCCCTATCGAAGAGATTGCCACGAGCGAAGATAACTAAAAAACGGAGAGAACGATTTTCGTTCTCTCCGTTTTATTTTTGCTATTATTCGTCCTTCTTTTTGGCGTTGCACCGTTCCGCAGAAGGGCAGGTTTTGCAACCGCAACCGCAGCCGCTTATCCCTTTTTTCTTCTTCCATACGGAGTACGCAATCACGCCGACGACGATTGCCACCGCCACCCCGACGATGATGTAATCAATCGGTTTTACCGCCAACAAGGCATTTATCAATCCTTTCATTTCGATTCCTTTTTATCCATCATTTTATTGTAAAGCACGATGCCCACGATTGCGAGTACGGCAACCGCCGCCCACACGAGAAGCATCCAACCCCATTCGCCGGTCGTATAAATAATCGTACCAACGAGATAGGAAACGGCGAGCCAGAAAAGGAGCGTCCATCTAAACTTGCCCTTGCCCACTTCCGCTTTTGCCGTTGCTACCGCCGCAAAACAAGGAATGGTGAGCATATTAAACGCAATAAAGGAAATCAACGCCGGCATCGATACGCCCGTCGCCGAAATAATCAACGTTACTTCCGCAACCCCCGCTTCCGTGCCTTCAAAGCCCGCAACGATTACCGCCGCCAACGCACCGAACGTAGCAATTACGTTTTCCTTTGCAATCAAGCCCGTGATTGCCGCCACCGCAAACATCCAGCCGAAGGCTTTCAACTGCGAGCCGAAACCAAGCGGCGTGAAAATGGGTTGAATGAGTTTGCCAAGCGAAGCCAAAATGGAATCTTCCATGCCTTCCACGCCGACGTACTTCCAATCCCAAGCGAAATTCGACAAGAACCAAATGATAATCGTGGAGGCGAAAATTACGGTGAACGCCTTTTCGATAAAGTGCTTTGCCTTATCCCAAAGGTGGAGCATTAAGTTTCTAAAACCGGGCATGTGGTAGGTAGGCAATTCCATGATAAAGGGAGAAGTTTCCCCGCGCATGGAAGTATTGCGCATTACGAGCAACGCCACGAGCGCCGTCACTACGCCGAGTACGTACATGGAATAAGTGATTACGTCCGCATTTCCCTTGCCGAAATAGCTAACGATCCCGCCTGCAATCGCCGTCAAAATGGGCAATTTTGCACTGCACGAGAAGAAGGGAATCACGCGCACCGTCGCCACACGCTCTCTTTCGTCCGCAAGCGTACGCGTATTGACCATAGCAGGTACGG
>JAZTWL010000083.1:0-2954 GCA_045635845.1 Candidatus Scatosoma sp.
CTTTTTGGGGTTTTTCGTGAAAAGACCTTGACAATTATGAAAAAATTTGGTATGATAATGATGATAAAAATAATATGCTAATGACGTGGATATTATGTCCAGCAGGAGAACGAATGGAAAACAAGAAAATTGCAATCGTCACGGATAGCAACAGCGGTATTCTCGCGGAAGAATTGAAGGAACACGGCGTTTACGTCGTACCCATGCCCTTCTTGGTAAACGGCGAGCCTTATCTTGAAAATATCACGCTTACCCAAGAAAAGTTCTATGAACTTTTGGGTTCGAACGCGAGCGTTTCCACTTCCCAACCGAGTATCGGTGATTTAATGGAGCTTTGGGACGCGTTGCTCAAAGAATACGATCAATTGATTCATATCCCTATGTCGTCGGGTTTAAGCCAATCTTGTGCGACGGCGGGCACGATTGCCAAGGACTATAACGGGAAAGTTCTCGTCGTAGATAATAAGCGTATTTCCGTCACGCAAAAAGAAAGCGTTTTGGAAGCGATCAAGCTTCGCGACGAAGGCAAAACGGCGGAAGAAATCAAAGACTATTTGGAATGCACGGGTAGATATTCCTCTATCTACATCGCCGTAGACACCATGAAATACCTTAAAAAAGGTGGTCGCGTGACTGCAGGCGCGGCAATGATCGGTACGATTTTGAAGATCAAACCCGTCTTGCAAATTCACGGTGATAAGCTCGATAAATTCGCTTTGGTGCGTGGCTTACAAAAAGCCAAAGATGCCATGAAATCGGCGCTTAAAGCCGATTTAGAAGGCGAATACGCGGAATACGTAAAGAAGGGCGAAATGACCATTTCCGTAGCACATACGAACTGTGAAGCGGATGCACTTGCCTTTGCGGAAGAATTAAAGGCAGCGTTCCCGAACATTCCTTTCCGTTATTGCAACCCCCTTTCTTTGAGTGTTTCCTGCCATATCGGCCCTGGCGCAGTTGCCGTAGCAATCACAAGAATCGCAAAATAAACAACCTAAAAAGCTTGGCTTTTAGCCAAGCTTTTTTATTTCAACGCGTACATGGTAGCTCCATTTCATCAAAAATAGAGATTTTTAAGCCCTTAAAATACAAAATAAAAACACCTGCGGAGTAATCCGTAGGTGTTTCTTTTAGTGATTAAACCAATTCGATGATTGCGCTTTCTGCGCCGTCACCACGGCGTTCACCGAGAAGGTAAATTCTCGTGTAGCCACCGCCTTGGCCAAGTTCTTCTTTACGAGCCGCATACTTGGGTGCGATTTCGTTGAAGAGTTTATCCATCAAGGGGTGTTGAACGTCAGCCGTCTTAGCCTTGAATTCGCTCTTCTTTTCGTTGAAGCCCTTGATTTCTTGCAAATCGTACGTCTTTGCCATGATAGCGCGACGTGCAGCAAGCTTTTTAGCGCCGTCTTTAACGTTCGTAACCGTCACTTCCTTGCCTTTTGCATCCTTCTTCGTAACTTCGAATTCGATGTTATCGTCGTAGGTATTAACAGCTTTCGTGATCAATTTTTCAACGTAAGATCTAAGTTCTTTCGCTTTTTCAGCGGTCGTTTCAATTCTGCCGTACCAAAGGAGCTGCGAAGCCAAACCTCTCAAGAGAGCGTTTCTTTCTTTGGACGTTCTTCCCAATTTTCTGGGCATAATTTTAATCCTCCTGTTGTCTTAATGCAAGGCCGTAAGATTCCAACTTATGAATAACTTCTTCCAACGATTTTCTACCAAGGTTTCTTACCTTCAACATATCGTCTTCCGTCTTCTTCGTCAAATCTTCAACCGTATGAATGTTCGCTCTCTTCAAGCAGTTGTAGGAACGGACAGAAAGATCCATTTCTTCAATCGCCATCTTGAGAATTTGTTGTTGCTTATCGTCTTCCGTCTTAACGAGGATATCCATACCCTTAATCGTTTCGCTCAAGTTTACGAACAAACCGATGTGGTCTTGCATGATCTTCGCAGCCAAAGAAATGATTTCTTTGCCGGAGAACGTGCCGTCCGTCCAAACTTCAAGCGTCAACTTATCGTAGTCAACAGCTTGACCTACGCGCGTGGGTTCAACCGTATAGTTTACCTTTTGCACAGGCGTATAGATCGAGTCGATTGCAATATAATCGAGTACGTTCTTCTTGTTTTCTTTAGCAGGTCTATAACCTCTGCCGCGACCGATCGTAAGGTCAAAATCGAGCTTTGCGCCTTCGTCAATCGTGCAAATGTATTGATCGCCGTTGATCACTTCGATTTCCGCGTCGATATTAAGGTCTTTACCGGTAAGAACCGCGGGACCTTCCTTGCTGATATTCAAAACTTTTTCGTATTCTTTATCGATTACTTTCGTTTTGATCGCAAGCGTTTTCAAATTAAGGATGATTTCCGTAACGTCTTCTTTAACGCCCGTTACTGCGGAAAATTCATGCTTTACGCTGCCGTCGTTGAACTTGATACCTTCCACAGCTGCACCGGGCAACGCGGAGAGGAGAATTCTTCTTAAGCAGTTTCCAATAGTAAGACCGAAACCTTTCTCTAAGGGCTCGCAAACTACCTTTGCATAAAAGTCGTCATTTTCAAGCACTTCGAGCTTGGGCATATCCATTTCGATCATATGTTACCTCCTTAAATGGAATTATTTGGAGTACAATTCGACAATCATATGCTCTGCAATCTGGCTGTCGATATCTTCTCTGGTCGGAAGAGCCAATACCTTACCTTCAAGTTTTTCTCTATCAAACTCAACCCACTTAACAAGGGTGTTGCTTGCTTTCGTTTCTTTGAGAGCCGTGAAATATTTGTTGCCCTTTCTGTTTTCTTTAATTACGATGACGTCGCCAGCCTTCACAATGTAGGAAGGAATGGTAACCGTCTTGCCATTTACCATAAGGTGTGCGTGGCTTACGATTTGACGAGCCAACGTTCTGGAAGGAGCAAGGCCCATTCTATATACAACGTTGTCCAATCTT
>JAZTWL010000084.1:0-3586 GCA_045635845.1 Candidatus Scatosoma sp.
TATCGGTATGCCGCCTTTGTACAAGGTGTATAAGGGGGACAAGGTGGAATACGCCTACGACGATAAAGAACTCGATCAAAAGATTGAAAAGATCGGCAAAGGCTATCAAATTCAACGCTATAAAGGTCTCGGCGAAATGAGCATGGAACAGCTTTGGGAAACGACGTTGAATCCCGCGACGAGAAACTTGACGCAAGTGACGGTAGAAGATGCTGCGAAAGCGGAACGTATGATTACGACGTTGATGGGCGATAAGGTAGAAGGCAGAAAGGAATTCTTGGCGAAATACGCGAATTTCAATAAGCGCGATACCTTTATCGATAAGATAGAAAAGACGACGAAGAAGGAGGATGAAGATGGCGAGAAATAAAAAACAAGAGCCCGAAATGATTGAGCCTACCGGTCAATTATTCGTAGAGCCGCTCGAAAACGTACTTCACTCTTCCATGCTTCCTTATGCGGAATACGTTATTCTCGATCGTGCGTTGCCGCGCGTAGAAGACGGCTTGAAGCCCGTACAAAGACGTATTCTTTATACCATGCACGAAATGGGGCTCACCCCCGATAAACCGCATAAAAAGTGCGCCCGTATCGTCGGCGACTGTATGGGTAAATTCCACCCCCACGGCGATAGCTCCGTTTACGATGCGATGGTGCGTATGGCGCAAGGCTTCAACATGGGTAAAACGCTCGTTAATGGTCACGGGAACTTCGGTTCTGTGGACGGCGACCCTGCGGCTGCAATGCGTTATACGGAAGCGAGAATGGAGCCTTTGGCTTTGGAGCTTTTGCGCGATATTGATAAGGAAACGGTTAGCTTTTCCTTCAACTTCGACGATAGCTTAAAAGAACCGGATATTTTGCCCGGTCGTTTCCCGAACTTGCTTGTAAACGGCGCTTCGGGTATTGCCGTAGGTCTTGCAACCAACATTCCTACGCACAATTTGGAAGAAGTTATCAACGGCGTAATTGCGTACATTGATAATCCCGCGATTTCCCTTGAAGAAATGATGGAGCATATTCCGTGCCCCGATTTCCCTACGGGCGGTTTGATTATTGCAAACGAGCTCATTCAAGCGTATAAAACGGGTCGCGGTAAGATCACGCTTCGCGCGAAGATTGCCTTTGAAAAGACGGATAACGGCAAGACGAATCTCGTAATTACGGAATTGCCTTATCAAGTAAATAAAGCCCAGCTTTTGAAGAAAGTGGTGGAACTTTGCGAAGAAAAGGAAGACGAACTCGCAGGGATCGATCACGTCACCGACGAATCGGATAGAAGCGGTATGCGCGCGGTTATCCGCGTGAAGAAGGATGCGGACGTTGAAAGCATTTTGAAGTGCTTGTATAAGTACACCGATTTGGAAATCACGTTCGGTATCAATATGGTCGTGATTGCCGACGGTAAGCCGCAACAGCTTGGTTTGATGGAAATTATCCGTCACTATGTAAAATATCAACAAAAGGTGGTAAAACGCCGTACGTTGTTTGATTTGCGTCAAGCGGAACAACGTTGTCATATTTTGGAAGGTATGATTATTGCCGTTCAAAATATTGACGAAGTGATTGCGATTATCAAAAAATCCGAAAGCACCGCGGATGCAAGATCGAAGCTTATGGAAAGATTCTCGATCAGCGAAGCGCAAGCGCAAGCGATCTTGGATTTGCGCCTTGCTCGCTTGACGAAGCTCGAAATTTATAAGCTTGAAAACGAATTGAAGGAGCTTAAGAAGACGATCAAAAAGCTTTCCGCGATTTCCAAGAGTGGGGATTTGCAGCTCCAAGTGGTGAAAGAAGAAATCACCGAAATCAAGAACGCATATCCTTCCCCGAGAAAATCGAAGCTTGTATATACGCGTGAAGAAGCGGACGGTATGGTGGCGACCGCTACGGAAAAGAAGGCAGGCGTGAAGTGTACGCTCGTTTACACCGAAGACGAAAAGTTCAAGGTTTTGACGGGCAAGCAAGTGGACGCGTTGGATAAAGCAATTGATAATAGCAGATTTAAGCCCGGTCTCGTTGCAAGACAGCTTTTGAAAACGGTGACCGATAAGCGTATCTTTGCATTCACGAATTACGGGAACTGCCATAAGCTCGATATTTCGAATTCCAAGCTCGATTGTAAGCTTTCGGATGAAGGTCTTTCCTTGCGCGAACTTTCCAAAGACGCGGAAGTGGACGAAAAGGTAGTTGCACTCTTTGAAGTGGGTGAACGTATGCCGTACGGCAATTTGATGTTCTTCACCAAGAAGGGTATGATCAAGAAGACGGATTGGATGGAATACGAACAACGCAAGGATTCCTTCCAAGCGGTGAAATTGAACGAAGGCGACGAGCTTTTGAACGTGGAAACGGAAACGAGCGAAGAAGACACCATTTTTATGGTGACGAAAGAAGGCATTTGCTTAAATGCAACGAAGGATGATATTCCCACGCAAGGCAGAATTGCTACGGGTGTGCGCGGCATCCAACTCCGTGAAACGGACGAAGTGATGCTCATGACGCAAATCAACGGGGAAGGCGAGATCATTATCGCCACCGATGAAGGCAAGTTCAAGCGCGTAATTTCTTCGCAAGTAGAGCCTTCCAAGCGTTATCGCAAAGGCACGATTATCGTAGGTCTTCGCGAGGGCGCAAGCGTTATTTGCGCATCCTACGTCACCGTTCCGTATATGCTCGCCGTTGTAGAAAAGAACAACGCGGTTTCCGAGCTTTCGAGCGAAGATATCTTCATTTCCGTGCAAAGCGCAAGAGCAAAGCGTGTTTTGCGCTACGCGGAAGATTCGATCAAAGCGGTTATTCCTATGCCCTATAAAAAGGCGGACTAATTCGCAAAGAAGAGAGAAAAGAGTTATAAAACACGAAAAACCGACATAATATATTTCGTAGGCTAATACGGAGGTCGGGATTTTGTGGGATTATATTGAACAACGGGTAATAAAATGCGCGGAATATATCGTCGAAACGGGTTGCACCGTACGGGCGTGCTCCGCGCATTTTTCCATTAGTAAATCTACGGTACATAAAGACGTTTCCGAGCGTTTGAAATACGTGGATCTTGCGCTTTATAACGAAGTGCAAGAGATTTTGAAGCTAAATTTGAGTGAACGGCATATCCGCGGCGGCAATGCTACGCGGGAAAAATATGAATTGAAGCGCATATTAGAAGGGCATTAAGAGAATGGGGAAGGATTTTATATCCTTCCTTATTTTTTGCTAGAACGCTTGAAATTTCTTATAGATTGTGCTACAATAGGAAAAAGAGAAAAACTTTGAGGTGTGATATGAAAAAAGTGGCGGTGATAGGTCTTGGTATCATAGGCGGTTCTATTTGCGCGTCCTTGGCAAAGGCGGGCATTGCCGTAGATGGTACGGATAAAAATGAAGAAGCCGTTGAATATGCGCTCAAAAAGGGGTATATTCAAGACGTTGCGCGGGATATTTCCGTTTATGACGTTGTTTTTATCGCCGTACCGCCTACCGCGACGATTTCTATTTTGCAAAACGAAAAATTCAAGGACGGCGCGTTGGTTTCCGATATTTGCGGTGTGAAATCGGCAAAAGTCGGATCGTAGCCATGTCGTTC
>JAZTWL010000085.1:0-2825 GCA_045635845.1 Candidatus Scatosoma sp.
GTGGCACAATCACTCGTCGTATTTACGGCGGCTCTTATAACGATTACGGCTTTGGTTGGGATACTTCGTATTCGGTAAACGGCGATATTTGCTTGACGATTGGCGGCAATGCGAATATTACGTTTGGATATAGCGGCGACGATAAGAGCATTTACGGGCATTCTCGCTATAAGTCGAATGCAAGTACGGAAAATTCGCAAATTGTTTTTGCAGACGAAGCGTCGTATAATGCGTATAAAAACAAGTTAGGCGCGCAAGATAGCACGATGCAATGGATTTTGAGCGGACTTTCCGAAGCGGATGCGGTGCATTATTATACGTACGCGGAAAGTGAGAACGTAATCACGCAAAACTGTACTTATCATGCCCTTGCAGCAACGGCAACGATAAGCGTTGATATGGATGCGTTGCAATATACGGGGGAAGAAATCAAGCCCGTAGCTATTCTATATAGCAACGATTGGGAATACGATAAATTTGCGCTCGACTATGAAAACAACGTAGAAGAAGGTACGGCAAGCTATACGATTAGCGGATCGAATTTCACGAGTACACAAACCTTTGAAATCCGTAAAGCACCCGTCGTTTTGGGTGGTAGTGTACGACTTTCCACGCCTGCAGGACTTCGTTTTCAATCGAAGGTGGACGAAAGTCTTGTAAACGAGGGGGCAACGTTTGGCACGCTCGTGATTCCCAAGGAAGTGCTTGGGGAAAACGTGTTGACGTTGGAAACGGCGTCTGTTCGCCATATCCCGCAAGAAAAATGGGCGACGGAGAGCGTAAAGGAAAATAACGCGAAGGATTACGAAGAAGGCTATGCGTATTTTAACGCGGTATTGACGAATATTCCCGCGGAGCATTACGATAAGGTGATTGTAGCGCGCAGCTATGCGTGCTTGAACGGCGTTTATTATTATTCCGAACAAGTGGAGCGTTCTATTGCGCAAGTTGCAGCTTATGCCATTCAAGACGGCTACACGCAAAGCGTTTTGTATACCTACGTGGATACGGCGTTGAGCAATGAAACGCTTTCGATGGAAAGTAGCGCGGAAGTGAAGGAAGGCTTGACGTATCAGCTCAATCTTACGGGAAATAAGGGGTACGTGGCCATTTGGCAATCTTCGAATGAACAGATTGCCACGGTAGATAATAACGGCAAGGTAAAGGGCTTGCGCCCCGGTACGGCGATTATTACGGCAAAAGTCGGGAATAAGATCGTGGAATGTACCCTTGTTGTAAAGGAAAATTGGAGCGGTTCTTACTAAACGATAAAAAAAGGAGTACCGTTTATGGCGGGCTCCTTTCTCTTATGAAGATTGTAGGGCGTTTTAAGAGGTAGATTATGAAAGATTATTACGGCAATGATGCGACGAGATTGAAGGATAAAAAGTTGTTCTTATTCGATATGGATGGGACGATTTATCTTGGTGAAAACTTGTTTGAAGGTGTGCCCGAATTGTTGCAAAAAATTGAAAATGGCGGGGGCAGGTACGTGTTCATTACGAATAATGCCTCTAAATCAGTATCCGATTACGTGAAAAAATTGCACCGACTTGGCTTAACACAAGTGACGGAAGAAAATTTCTTCACGTCCGCGCAAGCCATGCTTATGCTCTTGAAGGAAAAGCACGCAAACGATTTGATTTATTTGCAAGGCACAAAATCGCTCGTCGACGAATATAAAGTAAGCGGCTTGCATATCACAACCGAATATGCAGAGAATGCAGGCGCAATCGTTGTGGCGTTTGACACCGAATTGACGGGCGAAAAGATGTTTAATACGTCCAAAATGCTCACGTTGCACGATTTGCCTTATTACGCTACCAACCCCGATTGGGTGTGCCCTGTGGAATTTGGCTATATTCCCGATTGCGGCTCTATGTGCCAAAGCTATGAGCGTGCTACGGGGAAAAAGCCTACGTTTATCGGGAAACCGCAACCGACCATGATTTTCGAAGTGATGAAAAAGTTTGGTGCAAAACCCGAAGAAACGGTGGTTATCGGAGATAGATGCTATACGGATATTGCGTCGGGGAATAATGCGGGCGTGGATACCGTGTGCGTGTTGAGCGGCGAAGTCACGTTGGAAGAAGTGAACGAAACGCAGGGCGTAGAAAAGCCTACGTTCTTGTTGAATCACGTAAAGGAAATCGAATTGTAATCGGAGAGAAAATGGATAGGTTATTAGAATATTTGGACCTTGAACAGTTATGGTTAGCTCTTGATTTGATCTTGGCTGCGTTGTTGGGCTTTTTTAACGGGATGGAAAGAAAGTTGAGAGATAAAGAAGCGGGTATTAGAACGCATACAATCGTTGCGTTTGGTGCGGCGCTTATGATGCTTATTTCCAAATTTGCATTTGACGCAGAAGCGGATTCAGCCCGCGTAGCGGCGCAAATCGTTGCGGGGATTGGTTTCTTGGGCGCAGGGATTATCGTGTATAGAAAAAACGTAGTGCACGGCCTTACGACGGCGGCGGGCGTTTGGGCAACCGCGGGTATCGGTATGGCATGCGGCGGCGGATTGTGGTTGATTGCCATTATTGCGACCTTTATTTTGGTCTTTTTGCAGTGGTGCTTGCACATGAAAATTTTCCGCCACAAGAAAATGTATTCCATTAAAATCGTTTTCGTGCAAAAGACGAACGAGCGTGATCAAGTGAAAAAACTTTTTGATATTGATAGATATAATCGTCTTGTGGTAGAGCGCCAAGGGGATGAATTGTATTATCAAGCAATTTTGGATACGTATATCGAATATTCTTCAAAGGCGTTGGACGAAATTATGAAATCGCATAAATTCATACGTTCGATTGAACGCTATGA
>JAZTWL010000086.1:0-9177 GCA_045635845.1 Candidatus Scatosoma sp.
AACAAGATTTACGAATCCGATCCTTTCGCAAGATTGGATACGACGGGCGTTGGTAAGCTTATGAAGATGGCAGTTGACGGCGGTAAAGCAGTTCGTCCCAACATGCACCTTGGTATCTGCGGCGAACACGGCGGCGATCCTTCGTCCATCGAATTCTGCCACGAAATCGGTCTTTCCTACGTTTCCTGCTCGCCTTACCGCGTTCCCATCGCAAGATTGGCAGCTGCGCAAGCGAACATCAAAAAACCCCGCAACTAATTCGCAGGGCTAACTAAAAAAAAGAACGGCTTATCCGAAAGGGTAAGCCGTTTTTGTTTTTGTGTTTTCCTTTTATACGAGCAAAATCGCCCGAATTTTTGCGATTTCTTCTGCGGTTAAGCCGATATGCAATAGGAATTTTTCGCACGCTACGGCGAGTTTTTCGCCCTGTGCAAAGGATTGCACGTAATCGCATACCCCTTGAATGCCGTTCACGAGATCGGAATGGTCGAGCGTGCCTACGCAACCGCCGCGCGAGAAGAAGGAAAGCTCGTAATCCATGGTGATTTCTCTCTTTTCTGCGCCGAGTAGGGCAAGAAGTACCGCCGCCAACGTGCCCGTCCGATCCCGTCCCGCCGAACAATGGAAAAGGATAGGATAGTTGCGCTCGTCCGCAAAAAGGCGAAGGGTGTTTGCGAGAATTTTTTGCCGTTCTTCTCCCGAAATGCCGAATTGTTCGCCCTTCACGTCAAGCGTATGCGCGTATTGACAGCCGTCGTATTGCGCGAAGCGAACGTTATCCCCGATAGGGGATATGCCGAGATGGGAAATCTCGTTTTTGTAGCGCAGGTCCAAATCGGTGCGGATTTTATAAATTTCCGCCGCCGCCTTTTTTCCAAGCTCGGTGATTTCGTCGAGTGTGCCCGTGCGGAAAACCATGCCTTGCTTTATCTTTCCAAGCGCGGAAGGTACGCCGCCCAAATCTCTCGTATTCGAAACGCCGTCGATAAGAATTGTGCGCGGCGTTTGAGCCGTCGTAAAGGAAGAAATAGGGGAAATATGATTTTCGTGCGCCCCGTATGCGGTCACTTGCCAAAAATAGGTGGTATCGACGAATAAATCGAAAAAGTGTAAGCTCGTTTCCGTTGTGCGAAAGCTTTGCGCGTTGGAAAGGTCGGCATGGATAGAAAGGCGCACTTCATAGTCTTGGGCGGGGAAATTGCATTCCCAACGCAAAACGACGCCTTGCAAGGCGTAGTTGTCTACGCCTTGCGCGCGGGTTTTGGACGAGTGCGGCTCGTAGTTTTTAATAAATTCCGCAATCTCGGCGTTGGTGAGAGTCACGGTTTCCTTTTCCGTCGGCGCGAGCGTGCGCACGGCGGGGCGTTGCTTGTGAAAATCTTGCATAGTGTTTCCCCTTTGCGGATAGTATAGCACGGAAATGGGAAAAAGCAAGGGTTTTGGAAAATATTTTCACAAAAAATCCGATTGAAATTGACTTTATGGGCGAGAGATGCTATACTATATATAATATATAATAAATAGGGAAGGCTTTTTATGTACAATCAGCAAACCTACGCGCTTGGCAGTAAACGCTCTACCATTCGCGAAATTTTCGAATATGCCAAAAAACGCAGTGCGGAAATCGGCGCGGAAAACGTTTTCGATTTTTCCATCGGAAATCCGTCCGTACCCGCGCCCGCAATCGTGAACGAAACGATCGAGCGGATCGTCAAGGAAACGTCGCCTGTGGAACTCCACGGCTATACGTCCGCGCAAGGGGATAAGAAAGTCCGCGACGAGATTGCAAAGAAATATTCCGAACGCTTCGGCGTAAAGCTTTCGGGCGACGATTTATATATGACTTGTGGGGCGGCGGCTTCGCTCACCATTACGTTGCACGCGCTTGCGTGCGAAGGGGACGAATTTATCGTCTTTGCGCCCTTCTTCCCTGAATATAGAGTATTCGTGACGGGTACGGGCTCGAAATTCACCGTAATCCCTTCCGATGAAAGCACGATGTTGCCCGATTTCGACGCGCTCGAAAAGGCGTTAAATCCGCACGTGAAAGGGGTGATTATCAATTCCCCGAATAATCCTTCGGGCGTCGTTTACGACGGCGTAACGATCGCGCGCCTTGCGGAAATTTTGCAAGCGAAATCGGAAGAATACGGCGCGCCCATCTATTTGATTTCCGACGAGCCGTATAGAGAACTCGTGTACGATAAAGAAACGATCGTACCGAGCGTGATGAAATATTACGCAAACTCTATCGTTTGCTATTCCTATTCCAAGTCCTTGTCCATGCCCGGGGAAAGAATCGGCTATATTGCAGTCAACCCCGACGCGACGGACGCGAAAGAAGTGTATTTCTCGGTGTGCGGGGCGGGGCGTATGCTCGGCTTCGTGTGCGCGCCCGCACTCTTCCAAAGAGTGGTAGCGGAATGTGACGGCATGACGGCGGATTTATCTATTTATAAGCGCAACCGTGATTTACTCTATAACGGCTTGACTGATTGCGGGTTCACCTGCATTTATCCCGACGGCGCGTTCTATCTTTTCATGAAGGCGGCGGAAGCGGATGCGGCGGCGTTCTGCGAAAGGGCGAAAAAGCACGAATTGCTCCTTGTAAACGGCGCGGATTTCGGCTATCCCGGTTGGGTGCGTATTGCCTACTGCGTGCAAACGGAGCGCATTGAACGTGCTTTGCCGCTCTTTAGAAAGCTCGCGGAAGAGTACGGTTTGGTAGAAAGCGACAGGTAAGCGCGTTTTTCCAAAAAACGACGAGAAAAGAAAAAATTTTCCCAAGATTTTTCCCATTCGACAAAATTCGACAAACAAAGAATTTTTTCGACAAAACAAGACAAGCCAAAAAGCGGATTTTCCCTTGAAAAAGTCGTATTTTCGTGCTATAATATATACGTACCGAAAAGGTGCGAGCGCGCGAAAAAAAGAAAGCAAAGGAGAAAAGCAAATGGCAGAAACGAAGGAAAATCAAGTGCAAATCACGAAAGAGCTTCTTGGCAAAATTAAGGAGTATTTGAAGACGGATATCGTGGGGTATATTACGGAAGAAGGGGAAAACGCCTTTGTTTTTAATATCCCTGGCGGGAAGAAAATCCGTATTCAAGCGGAAGAAATCGAGTGAGAAAAACACCCCGAAAATTTTTTCATAAAAACGCAAAAAAAATTGAAAAAACTTTCAAAAAAGATTGACATCCCTTCGAAAGTGTGTTAAACTTATTTAGCGCACCCAAACAAGGGGTGTAATTTTTTGTATGGAGTTTTTATTATGGCAGTTAAAACCGCTAGAGCGAAAATTACGTTTGAATGTACGGAATGCAAGCATAGAAACTACGACAGTATTAAGAACAAAAAGAACGATCCTGATAGATTGGTTCTTTCGAAGTACTGCCCTTTCTGCAAGAAGCACACCGATCACAAAGAATCGAAATAATCCAAACGCAGCGCGGGCGAGTTCGCTTGAAAGCCGCGCACATTGAGGTAACAAATGGCAAACGCAACTAAATCGAAGAACAAAAAACCGAATTGGTTCAAACGCGTGGGCGCAAAGTTCAAGGAAACCTTCTCCGAATTGAAGAAGGTGACTTGGCCGAAGTTCTCCACCGTTCTCAAGACGACGGGCGTTGTACTCGTAATCGTTACGGCTTTCCTTGCCGTAGTGACGGGTATTGATGCATCGCTTGGCTGGTTGCTCGGAAAGATTTCGTAATCGGAGGTAGCAATATGCCGATGAACGAACAACCCAAGTGGTACATTCTTCACACCTATTCCGGGTACGAAGCAATGGTAAAGGACAGCTTGGAAAAGTTGATTGAAAACAACAACCTTGGCGACTATATCGTTGACTTGAAGATTCCCATGGAGCAGACCGTCGAAGAAAAGAACGGCAAGTTGAAGATCGTTGAAAGAAAGCTTCTTCCTTGCTACGTCTTTATCAAGATGATCTACACCAACCAAATTTGGTATTACGTTACGAGCACGCGCGGCGTAACCGGTTTCTGCGGCCCTCAAGGAAGACCTATTCCTATGAAGCCCGAAGAAATTCGTAAAATGCGCCTTGAAGAACCCGTAGTTTCCGCGGATGCATTCGCAGAAGGGGATACGGTTTCGATCGTGGACGGTCCTTTGAAGGGCTTCTTCGGTACGATCAAGGCTGTGAACGCGACGGCGCAAAAGGCGACTGTATCCACCACCATGTTCGGCAGAACGACGGACGTAGAAGTGGAATTCGTGCAAATCGAAAAGATGGACGGTCCCTTGCCCGAAAAAACGGAAGAAGCGTAAGACTTCCGCGGTCCGCGCACGATACGCGCGCTTATATCGTTTAAATGTGGGAGAGACGTCAAATCTTTTCAAGGCGTCTTGATATAACCACAAAGGAGAAATTTTTTATGGCTAAAAAAATCACTGCAGTCGTAAAATTGCAACTTCCCGCTGGTAAAGCAACCCCGGCTCCTCCCGTAGGTTCTACGCTTGGTCCGTTCGGTATCAACCTTCCTGGCTTCACCAAGGAATTCAACGCAAAAACGGCAGACAAACCCGGTCTCATTATCCCCGTAGTTGTAACGATTTACCAAGATCGTTCCTTCACGTTCATTTTGAAGACGCCCCCCGCACCCGTTCTTATCAAGAAAGCTCTTGGTTTGGAAACGGCAAGCGCTAAACCCAACTCCGTAAAGGTTGGTAAGCTCACGAAAGCTCAAGTAGAAGAAATCGCAAAGGTTAAAATGCCCGATTTGAACTGCACGAGCCTTGAAAGCGCTATGAGCATGGTAGCAGGTACCGCTCGTTCCATGGGCGTTACGGTGGAAGAATAAGGAGGTCGAACGTATGAAACACGGTAAGAAATATCAAGATAGCGTAAAAGCATTCGACCTTGCAAAGCAATACGAAGCTAGCGAAGCAGTTTCCGTTTTGCTTGAAACCGCAAAGGCTAAATTTGACGAAACGATCGAACTTCACGTTCGTCTCGGCGTTGACCCCCGTCAAGCTGACCAACAAGTTCGTGGCGTACTCGTTCTTCCCCACGGTACGGGTAAGACGAAGAGAGTTTTGGTAATCGCAAAGGGCGCAAAGGCAGATGCAGCTGCAGCAGCTGGTGCTGACTACGTAGGCGCAGAAGAACTTATCGCGAAGATCCAAAACGAAAGCTGGTTCGATTTCGACGTAATGATCACCACGCCCGACATGATGGGTATGGTAGGTCGTATCGGTCGTGTACTCGGTCCCAAAGGCTTGATGCCTAACCCTAAATCCGGTACGGTTACGATGGACGTTGAAAAAGCAATCGCTGAAGTTAAGGCAGGTAAAGTAGAATATCGTCTTGATAAGACGGCTATTATCCACTGCCCCATCGGTAAGAAGAGCTTCGGCAAAGAAAAGCTCGTAGAAAACTACGCAGCACTTATGGATGCAATCGTAAAAGCAAAACCCGCAGCAGCAAAAGGTACGTATCTTAAGAGCGTAACGCTTGCTTCGACGATGGGCCCTGGCGTTAAGGTTCTTCCTAAACTCTAATTTTTGAAAGCAATAAGACGATTGAGCAATCAATCGTCTTTTGTTTTGCAAAAACGGTTGACTTTTGGAAAAGTTCCATTTATAATAATTACATAGAGAGTTGCTTCGGCTTTGCACTTGCAAAGTATAGTCGAAAGGACGGAGCTGCAACTTTCTTTTTTTATTTATCAAGCCTATCGTTTCGGGCGTAAAAAGAAACTCAAAAAAAAGATAAAATTTTTCTAAAAAGTAAGTCAAAAATAGTTGACGGTATTTTGATAAAATGCTATAATAGCATAGTGAAAATCAACCGCAGACAGTGAGTATCGCAAGATCTAATGGGAAACCGCTCACCGAGGTAGAAGGAATACGAACAAAAAACGTTTACGTCCTTATGCCGCGCGGTATAAGGTATTTTTTTATGTCAGGCGGAAAAACGCTTAAAGGAGGTAACTTATGTCGGCGAATGTAGAAGCAAAGAAATTGATCGTTGAAGAGATCAAAGCAAAAGTACAGGAAAGCAAGTCTATTGTTTTTGCAGATTACAACAAGCTTACCGTTTTGGAAGTAACGGACTTGAGAAGAAAGTTCAAAGAAGCAAACTGCGAATACAAGGTTTACAAAAACACCCTTGTAAGAAAGGCGCTTAACGAACTCGGTATCACCGATTTCGACGCAGATTTGAACGGTACCACCGCAACGGTATTCTGCTCGGATGAAACGAGCGGCGCGGCGGTGTTCGCAAAAGCAACGAAAGCAAACCCTGCATTGGTAGAAAAGATCGTGCCCAAGTGCGCGTACGTGGAAAACAAGTATCTTGATAAAGATGGCGTGAAAGAACTTTCGGCTATTCCTTCCAAGGAAATCCTTATCGCAAAGATGCTCGGCTGCTTCCAATCTTCTCTTTCCAAATTTGTTGGTGTTTTGGATCAAATTGCAAAAGCAAAAGAAGCAAACTAATTTCCTAATTCATTATTAAAAAATCATTATTAAAAAATCGGAGGATTAAAAAAATGGACGTACAAAAACTCATTGAAGAAGTAAAAGCTATGACCGTTCTTGAATTGAACGAACTTGTAAAAGCACTTGAAGCAGAATTCGGCGTAAGCGCAGCAGTTGCAGCAGCTCCCGCAGCAGGTGGCGCAGCAGAAGCAGCTCCCGCAGTAGAAGAAAAGACGGAATTCGACGTTGTTCTTAAGGATATCGGCGCTAACAAGATCGCTGTTATCAAAGTTGTTAAAGAAGCAACGGGCCTTGGCCTTGCTGATGCGAAGAAGGCAGTTGAAGCTATGGGCGTTATCAAAGAAAACGCTCCCAAGGCTGATGCTGAAGACCTCGTTAACAAGCTTAAAGAAGCTGGCGCTACGGCAGAGCTTAAATAAGTTCCGGTTACCGACTGACAAAAACGAAAGATGGATTGCCTTTACGGGCAATCCATTTTTTGTTGCGCAAACACCCGTGCTTTCCCTTGTGCGCAGTCAATTTTCGTGAAAATTTGGTGGAAAATGCTAAAAAGAGATTGACAGAAAGCAAAATAAAATGTACAATATTAGATGAACTATTATGCAAAAATGGAGAATTATCTATGTCTAAAAAGATTTTCAAGAAAATTGCTTGCAGCGCGTTGGCGGCAGTGAGCGTATTCGGTTGCGCAGGCTCGTTCACGGCTTGCAAAACTTCGAATCCCGAAGTGAAAATGCAAATTGAATTCAACGGCGAAACCTACACGCTTAAATATAAGCTTTATAGAAAGATCGCGCCCAAGACGGTGGAACATTTCATGTGGCTTGCGGACAACGGCTACTATGACGGTCTTTGCATTCACGATTACGACGAAAAGGCGCTCAAAATGTACACGGGTGCTTTCAGCGCAACCGCGGATAAGGAAGACGGCTTGGAATATAAGAACTATTACGAAACGGTGAGAGAACTTGCACTCACCGATGAATTCCCGCACAGCGTTTGGAACGATAAGGGTAAGACGGATCCTACCTACACCCTTTACGGCGAATTCTGGGGCGATTCCGAAGAAGGCAACCGTTTCAAAGTAGAAAACGGCAGCTTGAAGCAAACCTTCGGTTCGTTGACCATGTTCTACGAAGATATTTCGAGCTATGACGTATCGTCGAGCAGCGTTTGGATCGAAAGAGCTTCCGACGATAAGATGGATTCCAAGGTTTATAAGTACAATAGCGCGACGTCGCAATTCTTCATTTCCCTTTCCACGGGTCAAACGTCGAGCAATATGTACTGCACCTTCGCAACGTTGAAGAACGATAGCGAGTTGGAAGATTTCCAAGAAGCTTTGGCGGATTATATCGAAGACAACTACGACGAAGACGAAAGCTTCACGACGTCGAGAACGGTGACGGTGAATACGGACGACGCATTCGTTGGTTCTTACGGCCTTCAAAAGACGTACGACGTACCCCAAGAACCCATCATCATCAACTACGTGAAAGTGACGAAGTATTAAGAAAAACGCAAAACGACCTTGCATTCGCAAGGTCGTTTTTCTATGCCGTAATATCGGCGATTTTGCCGTTTTCAAGCCGCACGGTGTAATACGCCGCCTCGAAAACGCCGTCCGCTTTCTTGCGTAAAAGCCCGCACGTGCAAGGATCGTCCGTGAGCACGACACCCGTAAAATCCCCCAAAAATAGCAGTAAATCATTTGCCTTGTCTATCAATCCGTCGGCGAGAAAATCGGCGTAATTTGCGCCGATTAGCAGGCTTTCGAAGAAGGTGTAGGCAAGGAACGGGCTGGGCGTATTCGGCGTATTTTCGGGGCTGCGCACAATGCATTTTTGCCGCGTACAGCCGTATTCGTTTACCGCCCATTCACATTCGGCAAAGCGGCCTTCCGCAAGGGGGAGCTGTGCGGATAAAACGCCGTTTGTAAGTGCGTAGGAAAGGACTTTTTCACATAGACAAAGCTCGGCGTTTTTTGTAAAAACGGCAAGCTGTTCGGCGGCTTTCACAAAAAGTAAGCCGCTATCGAAAAAGAGCTCGGATTGTGCAAAGGAAGGGGGCAGGTGTGCGATGAAAAGCTGTCCGTCCGCTTCAATGGAAAGGGTTAATTCCCCTTGAGAGAAAAGGGTGGCGAGCGTATTTTGCTCCCGTATTTGCGCGTGTATGCGCAAGGTGAAATCACTTGGCGGGAAGTCGCGTGCGTAGACGGCAAGGCTGTCTTTTAGTAGGTAAATTTCACACCCTTTCGGGGCGGAAAAGCGGATATTTTCGGTAAGAAAAAAGGAAATTGATTGCCGCCCTTCGGGGAGAAATTCCACGAAAAGATTGTCTTGAAGGGAGAGCTCGGCAAAGCGCTCGAAAAGGTTTGTCGTACCGAAATAGGCGTTGTTTATACGCAAGGCGCAGGGGATAGACGATAAAAAATAGACTTTCATAGTTTAGCATATTCTTTTTTTGTGGGGAAAAGTATAAAAAGGAAAAAATAAGTAAATAATCAGCACGGAAACGAAAAAATACGGAGGCTTGATTATGCAAAAAATCAACGGCTATACGGAAGAAGAAGCGAAAACGCTCGTCAAGTACGTTGCGGACGGCAAGAAAAAGGGAAAAACGCTTACCTATCTTTTTGAAACCTACGGCTTGCAATACGGCAGGGCGAAGGGGAACGTGCGGAATTATTATTTCGCGCGCATGAAAAACGAAAAG
>JAZTWL010000087.1:0-8864 GCA_045635845.1 Candidatus Scatosoma sp.
CTTCAAACACCAAACGGCAAGATAAATCTTTTCGTCCGTCTTGAAACCTGCCGCCACGTTGTCGTCT
The DNA here is from genome assembly GCA_045635845.1 of Candidatus Scatosoma sp. Lineage (GTDB taxonomy): Bacteria > Bacillota > Clostridia > Christensenellales > Borkfalkiaceae > Scatosoma. The sequence continues at coordinate 68 of JAZTWL010000087.1, forward strand.
TCAAAATGGGTAAAGCCGTTCGGGAAATAGGGCAAGCCGACCTTCTTCGCTTCCGTCAAGCTATTGTAGTAGTCCACCCCTTCCTTCACGAGCGCAAGCTGTGCTTCGTTCATTTCGTCGATATGACTCGCCAAGTGCATACGCCCCAAGAAGCTATTGATCATATTCACCGCGATACGGTTTTGCGAAACTTCGGGCGTCGTCGTGTCACTCCCGACGGGGTACGCCCACACTGCCGCTTGTTCGGGCAAGACAGCCGCAAGCACGTTCCCTACGATATACGGATAATGCACGTAGCTCACTTGGTCGGACGTAGAGAGCAAGGAATAAACGGAAAGCGTTCTATAATCCATACGCATACCGCCCGAAGAACAGCCTTCGAAAATTACGTTGGGATATTTTTCCACCATTTCTTGCATCCATTCCAAGAAAGCTTCCGCCGCTTCTTGCAAGCCTTCGCCCGCCGTCAACGCGTGCAAATCCGTACCGATTGCGCAATCTTGGTTGTAATCGCACTTGATATAATCCGCACCGTAATCTTCCACCATACGGCGAATCGTTTCCGACATATATTCGCGCACCTTTTCGTTGCGGTAATCCAAGAAATACCGTCCGTGCGTCGCTACCATGCGCCCGTTTCTTTGGAAGAAACAATCCTTATCGTAGTAATCGAGCATTTCCTTGCAATGAATTCCCACCACTTCGGGTTCAATCCAAAGCCCCGCTTTCATACCCAACGAACGGATATGATCGGTGATGGCGCGCACACTCGAAGGGAAACGCACCGTGCTTTCCTTCCATTGTCCTACGTAGGGATAAACGCCCACACTCGGTTCTTCGTTGTGCCAACCGCAATCGATTACGTAATATTCCACGCCCGTCTTTGCCACCTGCGGCGCGTACTTTTTCGTCGTTTCTTCGGTGGGGAAATCCCACGATAAGTGCATATATTCGTTGAAAATTGCGGGCAAGGATTCGTCCACCACGCTCTTTCCCGAGATATGGCGGCGGTACTTCGTCATTTCGCCCACTACGCCGTTCAAGCTATCCCCAAACGCCAACGCCACGGAAAGAGAACGGTAGGTTTCCCCCTTTTGCAAGGCCTTGCTCCAATTCCCGAAGGTCGCGTTCGGACCGCCCAAATAGAGATAATATACTTGATGGGGAATATCCCCGATTTCGTAGTACCAAGACGAATTGCTTTCGATTTGGAACATCAAAAAGCTACCCGTTTTGCTATTTTCAATAATACCTTGCGGCAATTCTTCCTTCGTGGACCAGCTGCCCACGTTGGAAAAGGCGATCCGCTTTTGGCTTTGCGTATTCGCGCGGAAAAGCCCCCAATCGCGGAAGGATCTTCTGCGGGGTTGACATTCCGCATGGTGACTTTGCAAAAAGCGGGTGAAATAGAGCTCGTCAGCATCGTCAAGACCGCCCAAGCCCACGCCTATAAAGGACGAAACTTCTTCCAAAACGATCTCGTCGTCCGAGATATTCGTCACTTCCACGTGCACGCGAATCGCGTTCGTATCGTCGTACGCCGTGTACACCGTTTTCACGCGAACGAGCGCGCTGCGTTCCACGATTTCCAAGCAGTTTTCGCTTTGAGTATGAGATTCGTACGCCAAACGACAGCCTTCGGACGATTGCGCCATTTTTACGCCAAGGTGGGTTGCCTTATTCTCGCCGCAAACGTGCACTTCCGCCGCATTGCCGCCGACCGCGCTTTGTACGTTGCCCCATTGTACGAGCGTCAATTTCTCGCCGCGAAGTTCAAATACTAGGTTCTTAAAATAAATTTGCATATTCTTCATTCCTTTCGTTATTTTTCTTCAATTAAGGTAAATCTTTGATAGATTTTTCCGTCCCGCTCCACCTTTTCATTCCACATAGAAAGGGGGCGCGCCCACACGCCACCTTCGCCGTACAACGCACGGTAAATCACGAGCGGTTCGCACGTTTCCGAATGTTTGGCAAGGCAAAGTACTTCGTACTCGTTGCCCTTGAAATGCCGATATTTTCCAAGCTTGATTTCTTCCATGCTCTCACCCTTTTTTCATTTTGTATAAGTTTACCACACTTTTCCCAAAAAAGCAATAGTGAAAGAAAAAAATTTTATCCTAGTAGGATAAAAACGATAGCTTTTTTTTGAAAATCATATTATAATAATGCACGTTGTGAATTTTCAAAGGAGAAAGGCTTTATGGGTACGATTGCGCACAAACACAATCCGCATTTGCATTTCCATCATTTTATCGACTGCGTTCTTGCTTTCATTAAGAAAAACGCGGTGCTTTGCGTTGCCTTGCTTGCCGCGTTCACCACGTCGATTATCGTGCCGCCCGATAAGGCGTATCTCGATTATTTCGATTTGAAAACGCTCACCTGTCTTTTCTGCGTTTTGGCGGTGGTGTGCGCCTTCAAAAACATTCGTTTCTTCTTCGCGTTGGCGCAAAAAATCGTGCGCGTATTCAAAACGACGAGAGCGAGCGTGCTTGCCCTTTGCTACGTCACCTTTATCGGCTCTATGCTGATTGCAAACGACATGGCGCTTCTCACCTTCCTGCCCCTTGGCTACTTCGTTTTGTCGTCCACGGGCAAACAAAAGCACATGGCATTCACCTTCATTATGCAAAATATCGCGGCGAACCTTGGCGGTATGCTCACCCCCTTCGGAAACCCGCAAAATTTGTACCTTTATACGAAGTTCAATATCCCTACGGGGGATTTCGTCTTGACCATGCTTCCCCCGTTTTTAATTTCGGTGGCGCTTATCACTCTTTCGTGTTTCCTTTTCGTGAAGAAGGAAACACTCGAAATCGGGGAAGAAAAAATTCTTCTTCCCAAGGGAAAAACCATCGTTTACTCCCTTCTTTTCACACTCTCGATCGTCATCGTTTTCCGTTGGATTCCCTATTGGACGGGGCTTATCGTAATCCCCGCCGTACTCCTTTTTATGGACAAAAAAGCACTTGCGCAAGTGGATTACGGACTTCTTTTCACCTTCGTTGCCTTCTTCATTTTCTCGGGCAATATGGCAAGAATCCCCGCCGTACAAGACGCTTTCGGGTACTTAATGGAAAAGAACCCCTTGCTCGTTTCCACGTCGAGCTGCCAAGTGATTAGCAACGTGCCGTCGGCAATTCTTCTTTCGCAATTCACCACCGACTACACCCCCCTGCTTTTGGGCGTGAATATCGGCGGTTGCGGTACGCTCATTTCTTCCCTTGCAAGCTTGATTACCTTCCGTGAATTTACCAAGCACGAGCCGCACGGCGCAAAGAAATATTTGCTCCTTTTCTCGGCGTTTAACTTCGCCTTCCTTTTCATTTTGCTCGGCTCTTGCTTCTTGATATTGTTATAAAACACGAAAAAAAGCCCCCCGTTCTATGAACGGGGGGGCTTTTATCATTCTCTATTAGTCTTGCAAGAACGCGCGGATTTTCGCAATTTGCGCGCGCACGGACGCGGGCGATGCGCCCCCTTCGCTCAAGCGTTTGGAAACGCAGGTTTCGAGCGAAATTTCGCCGTACAAATCTTCTTCGAAAAGCTCGCTGTGCTTTTTATAATCCGCCAAGGGTAAAACGTCGAGCACGCAATCCTTTTCAATGCATTCGGCTACGATCGTGCCCACGATTTTATACGCCGAGCGGAAAGGCATGCCCTTCTTTACGAGATAATCGGCAAGGTCGGTGGCGTTGATAAAGTCCTTTTGCGCCGCACGATAGGTGTTCTTGCCGTTGATTTTCATGGTGGCAAGCATCGGCGCAAGCACTTCCAAGCAAAGCTTCACCGTATCGATCGAATCGAAAATGCCTTCCTTGTCTTCTTGCATATCCTTATTATAGGCAAGGGGCAAACCTTTGAGCGTCGTCAAAAGCCCCATCAAATTCCCGTAGACACGCCCCGTCTTGCCGCGGATCAATTCCGCCATGTCGGGGTTTTTCTTTTGGGGCATAATCGACGAGCCCGTCGTATAGGAATCGTCGAGCTCAATGAACTTAAATTCCCAACTCGACCAAAGAATAATCTCTTCGGAAAGACGGGATAAGTGCATCATTAAAATGGAGAACGCACTCATGAGCTCCAAGCAAAAATCACGATCGGAAACACCGTCAATGCTATTCGCCGACGCACCGTCAAAGCCCAACGCAAGCGCGGTCATTTGTCGATCAATCGCGTACGTCGTGCCCGCCAAAGCACAGCTTCCCAAAGGACTTTCTTCATTCATACGCGCCACGGCGTCTTGAATACGACCGATATCACGGCGAAGCATCATCGCATACGCCATGAGTTGGTGACCAAAGGAAATGGGTTGCGCGCGTTGCAGGTGGGTGTAGCCCGGGGCAATAATATCCGCGCTTTCTTCCGCTTTATCTACGAGCGAAAGCATCGTTTCCTTGATCAAGGAAAGAATTTCTTCCGCTTCGTCACGAAGATACAAACGAATATCCACCGCCACTTGATCGTTGCGGCTTCTCGACGTATGCAAACGCTTGCCCGCATCCCCGATCCGCTTGGTGAGTTCCCCTTCAATAAACATGTGAATATCTTCCCCGCCTTGTGCAAAGGAAAGCTTCCCGCTTTCGATATCCGCCTTAATGGCTTGCAAATTCTCGATAATGAGCGTCACGTCGTCTTGGCTCAAAATCCCCACGCTGCCAAGCATTTTCGCGTGCGCAATCGAGCCGCGAATATCTTGCGCGTACATTCTGCAATCGAAGGAAAGGGAAGAATTGAAATCGTCCGCTTTTTGATCGAGCGCCTTTTGAAAGCGCCCTGCCCACATTTTTTCCATAATTATCACTCCAAAAACGATTTTCAAAACCGCTTAAAAAATACGCTTTGCCTGCCGCGAAACGCGGCAGGCAAATTTCTTTGTTGATTATTTCTTCAACTTATTAAGCACTTCCGCTTGCACCTTAATCGGCAAACCGAACAAATTGATGAAGCCCGTTGCATCTGCTTGGTTGTAAACGTGGTCTTCGCCGAACGTTGCGATTTCTTCCGAGTACAAGGAATATTCGCTCCAAGCGCCCGCTTTAATGATGTTGCCCTTGTAGAGCTTCAAGCGCACTTTACCCGTTACGTTTTCTTGCGTCTTATCTACGAACGCCGTCAACGCTTCGCGCAAGGGAGTGAACCATTGTCCGTTATAAACAAGCTCCGCAAAGCATACGGAAAGTTCTTGCTTCTTGTGCGCGGTGTACTTATCCAAGCAAAGGGTTTCCAAATATTCGTGTGCCGCGTACAAGATTTCCCCACCGGGCGTTTCGTACACGCCGCGGCACTTCATGCCCACAAGACGGTTTTCTACGATATCCAAAAGACCGATACCGTTTGCGCCGCCCACTTTATTCAAAGCAAGGATAATATCCTTCGCGCTCATCTTCTTGCCGTCGAGTGCTACGGGCACGCCCTTTTCAAATTCAAGCTCGATATAGGTAGGCTTATCGGGCGCTTGCATGGGCGAAACGCTCATTTCCAAGAAGCCGTCCTTTTCGTACGTAGGCTCGTTGCCCGCGTCTTCCAAATCCAAGCCTTCGTGACTCAAATGCCAAAGGTTCTTATCCTTGGAATAGTTGGTTTCGCGGTTAATCTTCAAAGGCACGTTGTGCGCTTCCGCATAGTCGATTTCTTCTTCACGGGATTTAATCGACCATTCGCGCCAAGGAGCGATAATCGCCATGTCGGGCGCAAACGCCTTAATCGTAAGCTCGAAACGCACTTGGTCGTTCCCCTTACCCGTACAACCGTGGCAAATTGCATCCGCGCCTTCCGCTTTTGCAATTTCTACGATACGCTTTGCAATTACGGGACGAGCGAAAGACGTGCCAAGCAAGTAGCCTTCGTATTTTGCACCCGCTTGCATGGTGGGAATCACGTAATCGTTTACGAATTCTTCCGTCAAATCTTCAATGTAAAGTTTAGATGCGCCCGTCTTGATGGCCTTTTCTTCCAAGCCTTCCAACTCGCTTTCTTGACCAACGTCCGCGCTCACCGCGATAACTTCGCAGTTATTATAATTTTCCTTAAGCCAAGGAATGATGATCGACGTATCCAAGCCCCCCGAATAAGCAAGCACCACTTTCTTAATGTCTTTCTTTTCCATAATTTCTTCCTCCACGGATTTCCGTTCTTCACGTATATTCAAGATACAAGACAATTATACGCATATATATGCACTTTGTCAAACGTTTTTATCCATTTATACTTTATTTTTACTGAATATTTTATGAATATTTCGTATATTTGTATATTTTTTGAATAAAGGCTATTTTTTGCATAAGTCCGCGTAAATTTGCTCGGCGTAGCGCACTGCGCCCATGCCGTCTTTGGCGTATCCGTCCGCGCCGATTTGGTCGGCATAGGATTTTGTGAGCACCGCGCCGCCCACCATAATCTTGACGTTCGGCGTCCTTTTGCGGAGCAAAAGAATGGTCTGCGCCATGGAAGGTACGGTGGTAGTCATGAGAGCGGAAAGCCCTACGAGCGGGGCGTTTGTTTCTTCCACCGCCGCCACGATTGCTTCGGGTTTGACGTCCCTGCCCAAATCGAGCACGTCAAAGCCGTAATTTTCCAAGAGCGTGCCGACGATATTTTTGCCGATATCGTGGATATCCCCTTCCACCGTCGCAAGCACGATTTTACATTTCTTCGTTTGTTCGCCGCCTTGCGCCAAGACGTGCGCCTTTATCTTTTCGAACGCCGACTTTGCCGCTTCCGCGCTAATGAGTAGTTGGGGCAAGAAGGCACGCTTTTCTTCATAGGCTTGCCCGATCGTATCGAGCGCGGGCACGATTTCTTCGTTCACGATTGCGAGCGCCGCTTTCTCGCTTAAAAGTTCGCCGCAAAGCCGAGCCGATTCTTCCTTCAAGCCCTTCACGATTGCGTTTTGCAAGGGGGAAAGCCCGCCCTTTTCAAAAGCTTTCACGGCAGTTGCTGCAACGACCGTCGCGCTTGCCGTGGGCAACGTTTCGGTGGCAAAACGGATATATTCCCCGCAGTTTTCATCCAAACCGACGAGTGCTTTATAGGCGTAATACGTCTTTTGCATTTCCACGGAATTCGGGTTCATAATCGCCGCCGAAAGTCCGTTTTGAAGCGCAAGCGCAAAGAATGCCGCATTCACGCAGTCGCGCGCGGGCAAACCGAAAGATACGTTGGAAACGCCAAGCGAAGTCTTGATTCCGCGCTCTTGGAGCATTTTCAACGATTTCAAGGTGACGTTCGCCGCGTTTTTATCCGCGCTAATCGACATGGCAAGCGGATCGACGATAATTTCCTTTTTCGAAATACCGTAACGGCTCGCTTCCAAAATAATGCGTTCCGCAATTTCCACACGCCCTTCCGCGCTATCGGGAATCCCATTTTTGTCAAGCGTCAAGGCAATCACCACACCGCCGTACTTCTTCACGAGCGGGAAAATTTGCGCCATACTCTCTTTCTTTCCGTTCACCGAATTGACAAGCGGTTTGCCGTTATAAAGGCGCATTGCGCGCTCCATTGCCGCCGCGTTCGACGTATCGATTTGCAAAGGCAAATCGGTGACAGCTTGCAATTCTTGAATATAACGGGGTAATTCTATTTCCTCGTCAATATCGGGAATACCGACGTTGACGTCCAAGATATGCGCGCCCTTTTCTTGCTGCGTGAGTCCTTCGTTCAAGATATACGCCACGTCCTTTTCGATAAGCGCTTGCTTGAACCGCTTTTTCCCCGTGGGATTAATGCGTTCCCCGATCAAAACGGGAGTTGTAAATTCCACCGCGCGCGTATAGGAAGATACGCACGTGATTTCCTTTTCTTGCACGGGTGCGGGCGTGAGATTCTTTATCGCCGCCGCCACTTCGCGGATATACGCAGGCGTCGTACCACAACAACCGCCCACAAGCCGCGCGCCCTTTTTCACAAATTCCGCCACGAGCGCGGAAAATTCTTTTTCATCAATATCGTAAACAGTTTCCCCGTCCCTTTCCGCCGGCAAACCGGCGTTCGGTTTCACGAGTACGGGCAAGGAAGATTTTTCCAAAAGCTCGTCCACCACCGCTTGCATTTGTTTCGGCCCGACCGAACAATTCACGCCGATTGCGTCCACGCCCAAGCCTTCAAGCATCGCCACCATTGCGGCGGGCGTCGCCCCCGTCATGAGCTTTCCGTCTGTGCCGTATGCGCACGAAACGAGTACGGGCAAGCAGGTATTTTCCTTCACGGCAAGCACCGCGGCCTTCACTTCATAGGAATCGCCCATCGTTTCGATGAGTACGCAGTCCGCGCCGTATTTCTCGCCCAAACGCGCCGTCTTTGCAAAAAGAGAAACGGTGTCTTCAAACGCCAAATCCCCGTACGGCTTCAAAAGCTTACCGCAAGGACCGATGTCGAGCGCGACGAATTTTACTTGTCCGCCTTTGGAAAGCGCCCCACCCTTGCGCGCGTTTTCGATTGCCGCGCGAATGATTTCTTCTAGCTCCGCGTCGTCAAATTTCAAGGCATTTGCACCAAAGGTGTTCGTGCAAACGAGATTGCTCCCCGCATCGTAATATTCGCGGTGAATATTTGCCACCACGTCCGCGTGCGTGAGATTCCAACGCTCGGGCAATTCCCCAAGCGGCAACCCTGCCTTTTGCAAAAGCGTACCCGTACCGCCGTCCAAAATCACGTCGTTATGTTTTAGAAATTCTCTAAAATTTATAGAAACACCTTCTACTGTTGTTCGTATTTATTGCACGACGATTGCCGTCACCGCTTTCGTAGGACTCATCACTAGCGAATCCGTTAAGGAAATCCCAAGTCTTAT
>JAZTWL010000088.1:0-2549 GCA_045635845.1 Candidatus Scatosoma sp.
TTATCTATTATAGCATACTTTTCCAAAGAAATCCATACTATTTAGCAAAAAAAATCCTAAAATCGGAAAATTTTTTTCGACAAAAAAGGACGGTTTTCCACCGCCCTTCTCAAATCGTGATTACGGAAAGCACCTGCTTTCCTTTTTTGCGCGCAAATTCCACCGCTTGCGCCGCGCCGCCCCACGAATAACGCACCCCCGAAAGCACGAAATCCGCCCGCTCAACCGCCAACGCATTCGTGCGAAGAATGGCATATTTCGGCGGTACGCGCGTTTCCAAAAAGTACACGCTATCGTCAAACGCAGTCGGCAAAATAAATTCGTCCTTTCCTTTGGGAAGATAGGATAAAAAGAGCGTATTTTTCACATGGGGATAGCCCCCTTTCAGCTCTGCAATAATTCTCGAACAAATCCCATCGAACGCCCCACGCCCGCCCGAATAAAACTGCGTGACGGCATACTTTTCAATAAGCTCGACAATACTACTTTTAATCCTTTCCCGATACGGCTCGTAATCAAATTTTGCATGACCGAAAAACACACAAGATTTCATTTTCCTTCGCCCCTTTTTTATGATTATACTCTATATATCGACAATTGTCAAGCCAACGAGTATGTCATATAATTTACTTATGATTTCTTACAAACCTTTCTACGAAACAATGAAAAAGAAAAACGTTTCCACTTATAAGCTTATCAACGATTATAACGTAAGCCGCAGTCTTTTGGATCGTTTAAGGCACGATAAACCGATTACGATGGTGACGTTAAACGATTTATGCAAGATTCTTGATTGCAAGGTGGAAGATATTATCGTATATATCCCCGATTGATATGAAAATGAAAATTGCGGAAAATATAAAATTTTATAGAAAACAAATGGGCTTAACGCAAGAACAGCTTGCAGCATACTTGCACAGCAAAAAGAGCTTGATTTCCAACTACGAAACAGGATATAGCACGCCCGATATTCAAACGCTTTGCCGTCTTGCCACCATCTTCAATATCACGCTCGACGAATTAGTAGAGTACGAAAAAGAATAAACAAACCGCACCGTGAACGCGTACATGGTGCGGTCTTTTTTCATTTTTTTGCCCTTTTCGTCATCAACCGCTTTGCGGTAAAAGGGCGCAAACTGCGTTTGCTTGCGTTGGGCTATTTTTGCGCCTTTCGGCGGTGATCGCTTTGCGATAGAACGCAAGCAAAGCTTGCTTATTTTGGGGAATATTCTGCGCCTTTCGGCGGCAACTGCCGTAAGGCTTTAAGGCGCTGCCTTAAAAATCCGCAAGGGCGGTTCGCCCTTGACCCTTGAAGGTATTTGTGTCTTTTCAAAAATAAAACCCCGTGTGGTTTTCCACACGGGGTTTGTTTCCTTTTTCGGGAAGATTAGTTCTTCATTGCAGCAACTTGCTTTGCAACTTCTTCGCTCAAATCTTCGCTCTTCTTTTCAAGACCTTCGCCCATTACGAAGAATGCGAACTTCGCAATGCTCGTCTTGCCTGCGTTCAAAAGTTCGCAGATCTTCTTGGAATCGTCTTTAATGAAAGCTTGTTCGATAAGGCAGTTTTCTTCGTAGAACTTCTTGATTCTACCCATAACCATCTTTTCAGCGATCGCTTCGGGCTTGCCTTCGTTCATAGCTTGTTGCTTCAATACTTCCTTTTCTCTTTCGATTACGTCTGCGGAAACTTCGTCCTTCGTAAGGTATGCGGGCTTCGTGAATGCGATTTGAAGGGTTACGTCGTGTGCAACTTCCTTCGCAGCTTCCGTAGCTTCGCCGTTCATATCAAGCATAACGCCGAGCTTACCACCAAGGTGGATATAGCTTTCGATGAAGCCGTTGGATTCGTAACGAACGAATCTTCTAACAGCAATCTTTTCGCCGATAACTGCGATCTTGCTCTTCAAATATTCTTCTACGGAGCTACCGTCAGCTACTGCGCAACCAAGCAATGCTTCTACGTCAGCAGGGTTTGCCTTTACAACAACCTTTGCACATTCGTTTGCGATTTCAAGGAATTGAGGGTTCTTTGCAACGAAGTCGGATTCGCAGTTGAGTTCGATAAGAACGCCAACGTTGCCTTCGATATAGCAAGCAACGATACCTTCCGCAGCAATACGGGAAGCCTTCTTATCAGCCTTTGCGATACCTCTTTCACGAAGAAGGTCCGCAGCCTTGTTCATATCGCCGTCAGCATCGGTAAGTGCCTTTTTGCAGTCCATAACGCCTGCGCCCGTCTTTTCGCGGAGCGCCATTACGTCTTTAGCAGAAATAGCCATAATTATTTTTCTCCTTATTTATTAAAATTTAGAAAGCTGGGCTTTGCGCCCGTTGTGTTTTTTAACGAAACTTACGCGTTTTCTTCAGCCGCAACCACTTCTTCAATGGATTCGGGTGCTTTTTCAACTACGGGAGCAACGATTGCTTCTTCGCCTTGGTTTGCTTCGATAACTGCGTTTGCAATTACGGAAGAGATCAACTTGATTGCGCGGATAGCGTCGTCGTTACCAGGGATAACGTAGTCGATTTGGTCGGGATCGCAGTTCG
>JAZTWL010000089.1:0-5817 GCA_045635845.1 Candidatus Scatosoma sp.
GTAGCGCCTGCATTCTTGATAGCTTGCGCACCTTGGCAAATCGTACCTGCCGTATCGATCATATCGTCCACCATAAGGCATCTCTTGCCTTCTACGTCGCCGATAATGCTCATAACTTCCATTACGTTTGCCTTGGGACGACGCTTGTCGATAATAGCAAGAGGCACACCAAATTTTTCCGCAACCTTTCTCGAACGCTTAACGCTACCAAGGTCGGGCGCAACGACCACGTCGATGTTGCCTTTCTTTGCAAAGTGATTGTAAAGGGTAGGCCCACCAAGCAGGTTGTCTACGGGAATATCGAAGAAACCTTGAATTTGTTCTGCGTGCAAATCCATTGTAAGAACGCGGTCAGCACCAGCTTTCGTCAAAAGGTTTGCAACGAGCTTTGCCGTAATGGGATCGCGCGAGCGCGCTTTTCTATCTTGGCGAGCATACCCAAAGTAGGGAATAACTGCCGTGATACGACCAGCCGACGCACGCTTTGCAGCGTCGATCATGATCAAAAGTTCCATCAAATTGTCGTTGACGGGCGAACAAGTGGATTGAATAATAAAAACGTCTCTACCGCGAACAGTTTCCGCAATATGGACGTTAATTTCGCCGTCGGAGAACGTGCAAACTTCTACGTCACCAAGCTCGGTATTGAGCTTTTTGGCAATCGCTTCTGCCAATGCACGATTAGAGTTACCGGAAAACAACTTAATTTCATTGCCGTGAGTTATCATACGTAACCTTCCTTTAATTTTTCGCCGTCTTTCCTACGCTTTTCCGCGATAGGCAAGTACGGATTTTTCCTATGCTGTACTCATCTTGGACGGAAATCAACGCCGCCCTTTTCTTCTTCCCCTACCGACACTATGTGTCGTCTATTATTATAATACCGATTTTTTCCTTACAAGTCAACCAAATGAACGAGCTTTTTTAATTTTCTTCGTTCTCGATTTTTGCGTTTTCCGCTTCCAAGAGCTTTTTGCGCTCCTTTTCTTCCTTTTGTTTTTGGCGCATGGAAATGAAGAAACCGCTCAAAAGTGCCGCACATTCTTCTTGCAAAACGCCGCCGATCACTTCCGTCTTGTGGTTGAGCAAATTCGCGTCGGCAAGCTCTGCCGTCAAGGATCTCCCCTTTTGCTCGTAGGCGCCGAAGTAAATTTTATCCACGCGTGCATTCAAGCTTGCCCCCATACACATGGGGCACGGCTCTAACGTGACGTACAATTCACAGCCTTCGGGCAAACGCCAAGAACCGAATTTCTTGCACGCCTTGTCTATCGCCATCATTTCCGCGTGGGCGGATGCAAGCTGCAATTTTGCACGGCGGTTGTACCCCCTTGCCACCACCTTATCTTCGTAAACGACCACCGCGCCGATCGGCACTTCCCCTTCGGCAAGACCTTTCTCGGCGATCTTAATCGCTTTGAGCATGAATTTTTCTTCTCTCGTTCTTCTTTTCATATAAAATATGCCTTTGATAAGACGTCCAAAACGTCTATATTTTTCTCTATAATATCCGCAAGCGCGTTCATTCCAAGCGGGTGCACGTATTCGTCCTTGCCCACTTCAATCGTGAAGGACGGAATTTTTAAGCTCTGTATGCACCAATCCTTATAGCCGCCTGCACTTTCCTTCACTTCCGAAAGCGGATAACCCGTCTTTTGCGCAAGCTTTTCCGCCAACGCCTTATCCCGCTTACAAGCTTCTATCGATTGATAAAACTGCCAGTAAATTTCTTCCCCTTTCGTGTGAAAGCTCACCGTATAATCGGGAGAAATCTCTCTCGTAAAATCTCTTATCGACCTTGTTTCCGGTTCCGAAAACGGGACTTCGCCAACGTAATTTTCCGAGCTTGGCGCAAAGATGTTCTTTTTGCCCGTGCCCCATTTTGCGTCGAAATTTACGTTCAAATCCACACCCCGACCATTCGCCTTCCAAAGCGAAAAATCCGTACTTTTGTTGATCGCTATCAGCCTATCCCGCCACGCAATCGGTGCGGTGGAAATACCGCACTCGGATAGGAGCGCACCGTCGGGGTTCAGAAGCGGAATAATCCAAACGCTGCCACGTGCAACGCCCCGTTTATAATGCTCGATTGCAAGCCTTGCAGTGATAAATTCTCTGCCGTGAATGGCGTATTGTGCAAGCCCTACGGGTTTGCCTTCACCGCATTTCAACGCGTACACGCTACGCCCAAATAGGCTTTTTCCTATAATTCTTTTCTCGCTATTTGCTCGCTCGTAAAAATCTTTTATACGTTCATAAATATCCACGCCATATCGTATGCGCGCGGACTGTTATTTGTGATAAGTAGAGCCGGCGTTAATCATATACGCACGGTAAACTTGTTCTGCCAAAATTACGCGCATGAGTTGGTGCGGAAAGGTCATATCGGAAAAAGAAAGCTTATAATCAGCGGCATTCTTCACGCGATCGGACAAACCGCACGACGAGCCGATCACGAAGGAAATATCTTTCCCCGCATCGGTGAGCGCTTGTATCTTCTTCGCAAGTTTTTCACTCGACGCCTTTTCCCCTTCCACAGCAAGCGCAATCGTATAGCCTTTACACGCGCGCAAAATCTCGTCCGCTTCCGCCTCGGGGTTTGCCCCCTCGGGAAGCTCTTTGATTTCCACTTTCGCGAAACGAGAAAGTCGCTTTACGTATTCCGCAACCGCTTCCCGATAGAAACTTTCTTTAATTTTTCCAACCACTACAAAATAAATCTTTTGCATTTTCTTATCCTATTTATGCGAACAACGCACTAATCCAAGTGAGTGCAAACATGGCGATTCCCACGCTTGCACAAAGGAAAAATCCCCCGAATTTACCCGATTTTTTCTCGGTGTTTCCCCTATCCGCAAGGAGTAAATAACCGAGCGAGCCGAGTAAGCAAATCCCCGATACGACGAGAATGATTGCGTACACGGGTGTGCTAAACGACGTCACGCCGCATTTGTAAAGCACCAAAATATAGGCGTTATTGATAAAGTGCGCCAACGCGGTAGGAAGGAAACTCCCCGCCTTGATTGCAACGAGCGCATACGCTGCGCCACAAAGGAATTGATACACCGTTTGCGCGGGGTTTTGATGAAAGAGCGCAAACAGCGCGCCACTCAAAAGCACCGCCCCCGTCGTACCGAGCGTCTTCATGCCTTGAAGCTGTATACCGCGGAAGAAGAAATCTTCCATAAGCGCGGGAAGAACGGCGATCGTGAAAAGTACGCCGACAAACCCTACCCCTTTCATACTCGGCAACTCGGGCTCTACGTACTCGTAGCCAAAGCGTTCAAGAAACTCCAAAAACTGCGTATTCAGCTCGCTCAAAGAGAGCAAACCGATTTGTAAAATCACGGCGATAAGAAAATATTTCGGGTGACATTTTTGCGCCGCAAAAAAGCTTTTTACGCTCGTTTTGGTATTTATAAAATACCAAATTCCCATCAAAAGGAATGCGATAGGCGTGAGTAAAAAGGCGGCGTATAAGCGCACCGAGGTCGCTTTTTCGGGAATAAAGGCATAGAAAAGCGAAAGGCACAAAATCACCACTGCCGCCACGGAATAGGTGAGCCCCGCGTGCTTTTCAGGCGTTCTTTCGCCGATCAAGCTATCCAAAAAGCCTTGTTCAGTTTTGTTGTTTCTCGATTGTTTCATAGCTACATTATAGCAAATTTTTCCGCGAATGCCAAATAAAAAAGGCGGTTTTCTAAAATTCATAAGAATTTTTCACAAAACCCACCCTTTCAACGGCTATCCGCTTAATTTTTCCCGAAACTCTTTGATGATACGGCTTTCGATTCTCGATACTTGCACTTGACTCACGCCGATCCGTTTTGCCACTTCGCTTTGCGTCATATCCCGAAAATAACGAAGGACGATAATCTTGCGATCCCGCTCGGAAAGCTCGTCTATCGCGCCCCGCAAAAGCATATGGTCTATCCACGAATCTTGATCGTCCGTGGCAGGCAGGGTCTCGATGAGTTCCCTTTCCTTGCCGTCCTTACTCTCCCCACCGCCGTACAAAGACAGCGGCATTTTCGACGAGCCCATTACGAACACCGTTTCCGCTTCGTCCATGTGAAATTGCTCGGCAATCGTCTTTATGGACGGCGAAACGTCGTATTCACGCGTGTACTCGTCGATGAAACGATTGATTTCCTTCGCCGTTTGTTTCATGGTTCTCGAAACCTTTACCGAGCCGTCGTCACGCATAAAACGTTTGATTTCGCCCGCAATCATAGGTACGGCGTAGGTGGAAAACTTCACGCCAAACCGCTCGTCGAACCCTGCAATCGCTTTCAAAAATCCCATGCACGCGATTTGGAAAAGATCATCGTATTCCACCCCCTTGCCTAAATAGCGTTTGACGATCGATTTTACGAGCGAAACGTTCTCGGAAATCAGCGTTTCCTTGGCGAAACCTTCCCCCCTTTTAGCACGGCGGATATATTCGATTGTGGTTTGATCATCAAGCATTTACCCCTTCCCTTTCCACCGATTCAAGCGGATACGGCTCGGCATTACAACCGCCCTCGCCGCCGATTCGCTTCGTGAGCGTGACTATCGTGCCCTTTCCTTGCTCACTCGTCACGGCAAAACCGTCGGAAAAGGTCTGCATAATCGTAAAGCCCATACCCGAACGCTCGTCCCCCGCAAGCGTAGTGAAAAACGGCTTCAAGGCTTGCTCCACGTTTTCGATTCCGCAACCAAAATCGGTGATTTTGATATGTAGCAAACCGCCGTCTTGCGTAGGGAAAATCTTGCATTCAATCTCGATTTTATCTTCGCCGTTTGCACCATGATAGGCGTGGACGATAGCATTTGTCACCGCTTCGGAAACGGCAGTTTTGATATCCGAAAGCTCGGATAAGGACGGGGAAAGGGGCAACGCAAACGCCGCAACCGCACTCCTTGCAAAGCCTTCGTTTACGCTCTTTGCCGCAATTTCAAGTTTCATATAGTTTTCCATAGTAGTTCCCCCTGCTTATATTTTTGGAATAATGGTATAAACGCCGCTCACAGATAATATCTTATCCGTGGCTTGCGTGGGATTCGTCACGTACACGGGTACGCCGTATCGACTAAATTTCTTATATCTGCCGATTAGAAAGCCTATCCCCGTGGAGTCCATAAAAGACACGGCAGCAAGGTCAAAAACCGCCCGTTTGCTTTGATAAGCATACGTTTCTGCGAGCCGATCCGCCTGCACGCGCGCCTGCGCCGCGTTATGCTCGTCTATTTCGCCTTGGAGCTGCATATATAATATATTCCCAGACATTTGTGGCACTATGTTCATTATCAACACTCCTGCAATCTTTTGCGCCCTTTTCGGCGCGTAAGTATTGTAAAAAATCCACGGCAAAGAATCTTGCAAGATATAATCGAAAAAAAAATTCTTTTGTCGAAAAAAATTCTTCCATTTTTTTTGAAAAAATACTTGACATTTTTTAGAAAATCGTTTATTATATTCAAGCGTTATGTCAATGGGCCTTTAGCTCAGTGGTCAGAGCTGTCGGCTCATAACCGATTGGTCCGCGGTTCGAATCCGTGAAGGCCCACCAACCTCGAAAAAGTTATAATATAGATAAATTTTGGCCCAATAGCTCAGTTGGTTAGAGCGCCAGCCTGTCACGCTGGAGGTCGACGGTTCGAGCCCGTTTTGGGTCGCCATATAAAAACACCCTTTCCACTCGGGAAAGGGTGTTCTTTTATCCTTTTTATTGAAAATAAAAAAGCGCGTCCCAAGCCGTTGGCTTTGGACGCGCTTATTCTCTTTTAGTTGTCCATGCTGTGTGCGATAAAGTTCAAGTGGTCGCCGATACG
>JAZTWL010000090.1:0-3040 GCA_045635845.1 Candidatus Scatosoma sp.
TGACGAATTTCATTGGATAATCGAAAAAAAAATACCCGCCCGACCTATGATAGGCCGGGCGGTTTTGCATATACCGTGTACCGATAGAATTATACGAAGGGGCGTTCCACGCGGATCACGCAGAAGGAATTTGGTACGCGCGAGCGGATACATTCCGATACGGCGTTTTCCACAGCTTCCGTGGGCATGGTGCAGTCTACGGGGATAAGCAAATCGAAGATGAGATTGACGTTCGTTTCCCCTTTGGTGATGCGGAAATCGTGAATGGAAAAGTCCGCATGCACTTCGCTCGCCGCGTTTTTCGCTACGTTATAAAGCTCGTTGACGACGGGATCGTTGATGACGAGGGGATCGAGGTGGACGGTGACGATACAGCCGAATTTCTCGTGCATGTCGCGTTCCAACCTATCCACTTCTTCGTGCGCGATATTGATATCTTCTTCCGAATGCACTTCGGCGTGGAAGGAAACAATTTGTCTTCCGGGACCGTAATCGTGCACCATAACGTCGTGAATGCCGAGAATACGGGGATAGTCTTTGGTGAATTCGTAAATTTTTTCGATAAATTCGGGCTCGGGGGGAGAGCCGAGCAAGAGGTTGATGGTTTCCTTTGCCGCTTTCAAGCCCGTGAACATGATAAACGCCGCGACGAGAATACCCGCGTAGCCGTCCACACCGAAGGTGAAATGCTTGGAAAGGATTGCGGATACGAGCACGAGCGTGGTCGCGATACCGTCCGTCAAGCTATCGTAGGATGCCGCTTTGATTGCGGACGAGCGAATGGTATTCGCCACTTTACGATAGAAAAAAAAGAGCCAAAATTTCACAAGCACCGCCACGCAAAGCAAGAGTGCCGTAGCAATTCCTACGGTGGGGGTGGTGGGGTGAATCACTTTATCGATAGAGCTTTTGAAAAGCTCGAAGCCGACGAGTATGATAAGCATATCCACGATAAAGCCGGTCACGTATTCCGCTCTGCCGTGTCCTAAAGGGTGTTCCTTATCCACGGGTTTGCACGCCAAGCGGAAACCGATTAAGGTGACGATTGCCGAGCCTGCATCCGAAATATTATTGAACGCGTCCGCGATAATGGCGACGCTGCCTGCGATAATACCGAGCGTAAGCTTTCCGGCAAAGAGCAAGAGATTGAGAAAAATCCCCGTAAAACCTGCCATGGACGCGTACCTGCCCCGTACCTTTGCATCGTTGGGGTCTTTATTTTTGCCTACGAAAAGGCGAATGAGTAAGTTCGTCATGAAATTCTTTCCTTACGTAAAATCTTGTGCTATACTGCCATTATATTCCAACGGCGAAGTTTTGTCAATCAAAAAAGCAAAACGCCAAAAAAATCATTGACAACCGTTTCCGCGCGTGCTATAATAGAATTGTTATAAGGGAGTAGCTGGCCGCGAAAACGCGGTTAATTATGTCTACAACACGGAACGAAAGTTCAAGGCATTATTAGGAAACGGCAAGACTTATGCGTAAAAGCCCGTAGTGGGTGTTTTTATGCATAGGTCTTTCTTTTTTTGGAGGATTTTATGTTAGATATCGCAGTGGCAGTTTTGTTTTTAGTGATCGGTTTCGTCCTTTTGGTGAAGGGTGCGGACTGGTTCGTTGACGGCGCGGCGGGGCTTGCGGGCAAACTTCGCATTCCGCAGCTCGTAATCGGCTTGACGATCGTTGCGTTCGGTACGAGTGCGCCCGAGCTTGCAACGTCGATTATTTCTTCGTCGCAAGGGGACGTCGGGATTGCAATCGGCAACGTATTCGGCAGCAATATTTGCAACGTCTTGCTCATTTTGGGCTTGTCGGCAATCTTTATGTCTTTACCCGTGCAAAAGGATTCTCGTATCATCGACTTACCCGTCGTGCTCGGTGCGTCCTGCTTGATTCTCGCTTTTGGTTGGGATAAGGAAATTAGCCGTTTGGAAGGCGGTATTATGGCGTCTTTGATCGTGATTTACACGGTGTTCTTGGTGGTAAAAGCTTTGAAAAACCGTCCGAGCGAAAGTGCGATTGCCGATTTGAACGATCACGAAACGGTAAGCGAAGGGGAAACTCCCGCGAAGGGCTTTGGCGCTTGGTACGAAAAAATGAAGGCGTACACGTGGTTCTTGGTCGTTGCGACGGTAGTGGGGCTTGGCTTGGTTATCGGTGGCGCACAGCTTGCAGTAGACGGCGCAAAGACGATTGCGCGCGAATTTAAGATTCCCGAAAACGTAATCGGGCTCACCGTCGTAGCAATCGGTACGTCCTTGCCCGAATTGATCACGTCCGTTATGGCGGCGAAGAAAGGGGAAACGGATATTGCCGTAGGCAATATTGTGGGTAGCAACATTTTCAATATCTTAATGGTTGCGGGTATTTCTTCGGTAGTAAACCCCTTGTACTTCGATCCTAGCTTTAGAATCGACGGCTTTATTGCGCTTGGCGCGGTGGTGTTGCTTGCGATTTTCGCCTATGCGCGCGGTCATAAAGTGAAGCGCAGCGGCGGTATTATTTTGCTCTTGGGCGCAGTGGCGTACTACGTTTACACCGTACTTTCGGTTGTGATATAAAAAATAAATTTTTTTGAAAAAGTGGCGCAAAAACGCTTGCCAAATAGGAAAAAATTATATATAATTATCCTTGACTTCGAGCGTTCCGCTGCCTTTTTAATGGGCGTAGTGAGGAATTACGCAGCAGGTAATGAACGTTTCGTAAATAACGGAGGTAAAGTCTAAAAATGAAAGGAATTATCGAAGCAATCAACGCTGAAAGCATGAAGGCAGAAGTTCCCGCATTCAACGTAGGTGACACGGTTAAGGTTGGCTACAAGATTATCGAAGGCGGCAAGGAACGTATTCAGAACTTCGAAGGCGTCGTAATCGCAAAGCGTAACGGCGGCATTTCCGAAACTTTCACCGTACGCCACATTTCCTATGGCGTAGGCGTAGAGAAAACGTATCCTCTTCACTCCCCCAAAATCGCATCCATCACGGTTGTTAGAAAGGGTAAGGTAAGAAGAGCTAAGTTGTACTACTTGCGCGGCAGAACG
>JAZTWL010000091.1:0-6837 GCA_045635845.1 Candidatus Scatosoma sp.
GAGGATTGCGTTTCTTTCCAAATCTACGCGTACTACTTCGAGATTTTGAATGGTCACGTTATCCACACCGTACTGACCAGCAAGGTGCTTGTTCTTGAATACTCTCGAAGGGGAGCTGATAGGACCCATAGAACCGGGTTCTCTGTGCACGGGGCCGGTACCGTGGGTCATCTTCAATCTGTGTTGATTCCACTTCTTGATTACGCCCGTAAAACCGTGACCTTTCGTAACGCCCGAAACGCCAACCTTGTCCCCTGCAGCGAATACGTCTGCCTTGAGCTCTGCGCCAACTTCGAAAGATTCAGCGTTTGCTACGCGGATTTCTTTCAACACTTTGTGGGGCTTTACGCCAGCTTTCTTGAATTGACCAAGTTCAGGTTTCGTAAGCGCTTTTTCGCTAACTTCGATGAAACCAAGCTTGAGTGCTGCGTAACCGTCGTTTGCTACCGTCTTAACTTGTACAACGGGGCAAGGACCTGCCTCTACTACCGTAACGGGGATCAACTTCCCGTCTTCTGCAAAGATTTGGGTCATCCCAACTTTGCGACCGATGATTGCTTTATTCATTGATAAAGTTCACTCCTTATAAATTTTTTTATTCTCGAATACCTTTGAAAGTATTTCTCGGCATCTTTAAAACTTAGAGCTTAATCTTGATGTCAACGCCTGCAGGGAGTTGGATCGAGTTAAGCAAGTTTGCATTGGGGGAATAGATATCGATGATTCTCTTATACGTTCTCATTTCGAATTGTTCACGAGAATCCTTATACTTGTGGGGCGAACGAAGGATCGTTACGATTTCTCTTTCCGTAGGAAGGGGAATAGGACCGCTGATCTTTGCGTTGCTCTTCTTCATCGTTTCCACGATTCTGCTTGCTGCTTCGTCAACGAGTTCGTGGCTGTAAGCCGCCAACTTGATTCTGATTTTTTGTACTGCCATTTTGTTACTCCTTTTAGTTTATACTAACAATGAATTTACTGTGTCAACCTATCCGTGTGTATCGAGGTGTCCGCAAAATAAAAACACTCAATTTTTTACCGAGCGTTTTCCTTGCAAAGCCTCGGTTAGTCGCAGGAGTCGAGCCCCCACTTTTGTCAACGGAAATTATCTGCCAAAGCGGCTTCATGCTTTGGATTTACAGTAACTTCCCGTATCAACCCTATACAGCGCATTTTTACACAGCTTATTTATAATATCAGTTTTGTAAAGTCGTGTCAACTATTTGAAGGCATATTTTTAAATTTTTTTTAATTTTTTTCGAAAATTTAGAAAATGCCCCTTTTTCGGCATAAAAGGTATTCCCCTTTGCCATCTTTTTTATACCTGCGCCCTTATATATTAATAGTGCGAGCGCACGCCCATGCATATATACGCATATATACGCGCGCGCGTAAGAGAGAAACGGGCATTCCACCCGTTTTTACCCTATTTTCGCCTACTGAAAACTTTTATTTATTTTTCCGCGCAAATCACGCGCAAAAGCTCGTCGAAGCGCAAAACGCTCCGATCTGCCGTTTTTTCAATCTCTTCCCACTCGTCGTCCGAAAACGGCTCGTAAATCCCGACGGTTTGCATTCCCGCCCCTTTCGCCGTTTTTAAGACGCGCAAGCTATCGTCCACCATAACGCACTCTTCGATATTCGATTCCAAACGTTTTGCCACTTCGCTATAAATACGCACGTCCGATTTTAACGTGCCAAAATCTTCCGCCGTCCAAACGTTTTCAAAGAGCTCATAAACGCCCCGATTTTGCAAGCAAATATCGGTGAATGCGTGCGGGCTTGCCGTCAACACGTGCAAACGCACGCCTTGCTCTTTTAACCCCTTTAGCGTCGCAATTACCCCCGATTTTAAGGGCATTTCGTCGGCATAGGCTTTCGTCAATCTTTCCGTAAACGTCGCGTAAATCTCGTCGGGCGTGCGCGGAATACCAAGCTCCGTCGCATAGTAAACGGAGATCCCGCGAAAGCCAAGCGGCGTCAAAATCTTCACAATGCTCGGCTCGTACGAAACGCCGTGCTCGTCTAAATAGTCTAACACGATTTTTACGGCGGGTTTCATGGAATCTAGCAGCGTTCCGTCCAAGTCAAAAACGCAATTTTTGCATTTCAACGCGTACATGGTAGGCTTATTGCTTCTTTTCTTTCGCTCTTGCCTTCGCACGAAGTTCGCTATCCAAAATGCGTTTTCTAATACGCAGGGACTTGGGCGTCACTTCCAAAAGCTCGTCATCCGCGATAAATTCAAGACATTCTTCCAAGCTCATTCTGCTTACGGGAACGAGCGTCAACGCGTCGTCACTGCCCGAAGAACGGGTGTTCGACAAGTGCTTCGTTTTGCACACGTTTACGTTGATATCGTCGGAAAGGTTGGTGTAGCCAACGACCATACCTTGATATACGGGCGTACCGGGCGTGATAAACAAATTACCGCGACCTTGCGCGTTAAACAAGCCGTAGGTCACCGCTTCGCCCGTTTCGTGCGCTACGAGAGAGCCCGTGTTTCTACGTTGCATATCCCCCTTGTAAGGCTCGTAGGAATAGAAAATCGTATTCATGATCCCTTGGCCCTTGGTATCCGTCAAGAATTCACTCTTATAGCCGAACAAACCGCGGGAAGGCACTAAAAATTCCAAACGCATTCTATTGCCGATTGCCGTCATTTGCACGAGCGTACCTTTGCGGTTGCCCATCGCCGAGAAGACGGGGCCGGTCATATCTTCGGGTACGTCCGCAACGAAACGTTCAATCGGCTCGTGGCGTACGCCGTCGATTTCCTTATACAATACCTTCGGCGTGGAAACTTGGAATTCGTACCCTTCTCTTCTCATCGTTTCAATCAAAATGGAAAGGTGCATTTCCCCACGGCCGCATACGCGGAAGCTATCCGCATGCTCGGTGTCGTTTACACGCAAGGATACGTCGCGAAGAAGCTCTTTATAAAGTCTATCGCGGAGCTGTCTGCTCGTGACAAATTTCCCTTCTTTACCCGCGAAAGGACTGTCGTTTACCGAGAAAGTCATTTCCACCGTAGGATCTTCGATTTTTACGAATTCTACGGGTTCAACCGCCGTAGGTTCGCACACGGTATCCCCGATATTGAGTCCGTCAATACCCGAGAACATAACGATATCGCCCGCTTGCGCGCGTTCTACGGGCACTCTTTCCAAACCTTCGATTTGATAAAGGTTGGCGATCTTGCAGTTCGTACGCACCTTTTTATCGTTGAAATTGCAAATGGAAACGGGCTCGTTCGAGCGGATCACGCCGCGTTCAATTCTGCCGATACCGATTCTACCAACGAATTCATTATAATCGATGCAGGAAACGAGAAGTTGACCAGGGCCGTCCGTATCCATTTCCATGGGCGGAATCGTTTCCAAAATCGTATCGAACAAGGGATTCAAGTTTTCTTCTTGCTTATCGGGCGTAAGGGAAGCCGTACCGTCTCTACCGCAGCAATATACGATCGGACTTTCAAGTTGTTCGTCCGTCGCGTCCAAATCCATCATCAAAAGCTGCATTTCTTCCACGACTTCCGCAATACGCGCGTCCGGTCTATCCACCTTGTTGATTACGAGAATGGTCTTCAAACCAAGCTGCAACGCCTTTTGCATAACGAAACGGGTTTGAGGCAACGGGCCTTCCGCGGAGTCCACGAGAATAATCGCGCCGTTTACCATCTTCAAAACGCGTTCTACTTCGCCCGAGAAATCGGCGTGGCCGGGGGTGTCGATAATATTAATTTTAACGCCCTTGTAGTGTGCGGACGTATTTTTTGCGAGAATGGTGATGCCGCGTTCCCTTTCCAAATCACCGCTATCCATAACGCGGTCTTGTACCTGTTGATTTTCACGGAATACGCCGCCTTGCGCCAACATTTCGTTAACGAGCGTGGTTTTACCATGGTCAACGTGGGCGATAATGGCAACGTTTCTCAAATCGTTTCTAATCATAATAAAAAACTCCTTCGTAAACTTTTCAACCCTATTATTTTAATACTTTTCTTTGCAAATGACAAGAATTTCAACGCCGTTTTTTGGAAAAATTTTTTATAATAATAAAAAAATCCGCAAGAACAAAGCTCCTGCGGACGTTGAAAAGGCTTATAATTCCTTTACGTTTTGATTTTGGTACATCGTAAAACGAATGGTAAGACCGTTATCGTCAATCGGCTCGCCTTCGTCCACGCATATAAAATCGGGGTGCAAATCTAGGTTCGGGAAGAACACTTCCGCCCCGCCGATTGCGTCCACCTTCGTCACGTAAGCGCCGTGACAATATGGCAGCAATTCCTTGTAAATTTCCCCACCGCCAATCACGAAAATATCTTCGTTTTGACGGGCTTTCATTTCCTTTTTTAAGGCTTCGTAAGAAGGTACGATAATGCAGTCATCGCGTACCTGCCCCCTTGATAATACGATATTCACCCGATTTTTAAGGGGTTTTTGACCGGGGAAAGAGCGCAAAGTTTTTCCACCCATTACGACGGTGTGCCCCATCGTCGTTTCGCGGAAAAATTTCATGTCCTTGGGCAAGGAAAACATCATATCGTTCCCTTTCCCGATCCCCCATTCTTTGTCAGCATGCACGATTGCGTAAATCATATTGCCACCGGAATTTTCTTTTCGAGTTTTTCGTATTCGTAATCGACGAGTTTGAAACTATCCACCGTGAAATCGTAGAAATTCGTAATGCTTTCGTCCACGATGAGCTTGGGCGCTTTGTGACGGGGATTTTGCAAGATTTCTTCCACGAGCGGGATATGTCTATCGTAAATATGCGCATCTGCGATAACGTGCACGAGTTCCCCTGCTTTTAAGCCCGAAACCTGCGCCATCATGATAAGCAAGATCGCGTATTGCACTACGTTCCAATTATTCGCCGTGAGCATATCGTTGGAGCGTTGGTTCAAGATCCCGTTCAAGGTGTCCCCCGAAACGTTAAAGGTCATGGAATACGCGCAAGGGTACAAGCCCATTTCGTGCAAATCTTGGAAATTATAAATATTCGTCATAATACGGCGGCTAGAAGGATTGTTTTTCAAATCGAAAAGCACGCGATCCACTTGATCGAATTCCCCTTCCTTGTACTTGTGCTTTACGCCGAGTTGATAGCCGTACGCCTTACCAATCGAGCCGTTTTCGTCCGCCCAACTATCCCAAATATGCGAATTCAAATCCTTGATATTATTGCTCTTTTTTTGCCAAATCCACAAAAGCTCGTCAATGCAGGACTTAAACGCCGTTCTGCGCATCGTCAAAATGGGAAATTCTTCTTGCAAATTGTAACGATTCACAATCCCGAATTTCTTCACGGTGTGCGCGGGCGTGCCGTCTTCCCAACGCGGGCGAACGGGCAAATCGGTGTCCCAATACCCGTTTTCCATAATATCCTTCATGTTTTGCGCAAAAATTTCATCCGCTCTACTCATAAGTGCACCCCTTTTGGATTATCCTAATTATTATAGCATATCCACCCCCCTTTCGTCAAGACTTATTTCAAAAACCTTTCAAAAAGTTTTTTCCTTTTTACAAAGTAAAAAAGTTGACAAACGAGAAAAAAAGGGGTATCATATATATGTATGCAAAAAAATGTAGCAAAAGGAGATGCTTATTTCTATGAACAAGAAAACTGTAAAAGACGTAGACGTTAAAGGCAAAAAAGTCCTCGTTAGATGCGACTTTAACGTACCCATGAAGGACGGCGTGATCACCGATGAAAACCGTATCGTTGGCGCGCTTCCTACGATTAAGTACCTTATGGAACAAGGCGCAAAGGTTGTGCTTTGCTCGCACATGGGCAAGCCCCACAACGTTTTCGATAGCAAACTCGAACTCAACAAGAAAGAAAAAGGTAAGGTTGCAGCGCTTCCCGAAGCAGAACAAGCGGCAGCTACCGAAGAATTCCTTGAAAAGGCAAAGAAGGACGTTAAGAAGCTTTCCCTTGCGCCCGTTGCAGCTCGTTTGAACGAATTGCTTGACGGCAAGGTTGCATTCGCTTCCGACGTTATCGGCGAAGACGCAAAAGCAAAAGTTGCAGCTTGCAAAGAAGGCGAATGCGTACTTTTGGAAAACCTTCGTTTCCACAAGGGCGAAGAAAAGAAAGCGCCCGAATTCATGCAAGCGCTCGCTTCCTACTGCGAAGTGTACGTAAACGACGCGTTCGGTACGGCACACCGCTCCCACTCTTCCACGGCTGGTATCGTAGAAGAAGGTCTCGTGACGACGGCAGCTTGCGGTTTCTTGATCGAAAAAGAACTTTCCGTAATGGCAGACACCCTTGAAAACCCTGCAAGACCTTTCGTTGCTATCCTTGGCGGCGCAAAAGTTGCGGATAAGCTCAACGTTATTTCCAACCTTTTGGAAAAATGCGATACGCTCGTAATCGGCGGCGGTATGGCTTTCACCTTCTTGAAGGCGAAGGGCGGCAACGTTGGTAATTCGCTCGTTGACGACGAAAAACTCGATTACTGCAACGAAATGCTCGCAAAAGCAGCTTCCCTCGGCAAGACGATCCTTCTTCCCGTAGACGCTGTAGCTGCAAAGGAATTCCCCAACCCCATCGATGCAATTATCGATACGGTTGTTGTAGACGCTATGGACATTCCCGAAGGCATGATGGGTCTTGACATCGGTCCTAAATCCAAGGAACTTTTCGCAGCAGCTGTTGCAAACGCGAAGTCGGTAATTTGGAACGGTCCTATGGGCGTATTCGAAAACCCCGTTTTGGCAGAAGGCACGAAGGCTGTGGCAGCTTCCCTTGCAAACGCTTACGGCAAGGCTACCACCATCATCGGCGGTGGCGACTCCGCAGCAGCTGTACAAGTGCTTGGCT
>JAZTWL010000092.1:0-1138 GCA_045635845.1 Candidatus Scatosoma sp.
GCCTTGATTGAATCTGCCGTAATATTTCGGCTTACCATTTTCATCTACGTAAGGCGTAAGGAAACTTCTGCAACCCATGCAGGTATAGCAATGCCCTTCCCCGTTTTTATCCACCTTAAATTCAAGCATTTTCTTCTCGGAGATATAATCGGGCACCATGCGTTTTGCGGTGCACTTTGCCGCCAATTCCGTAAGGTAGAAATACGGCTGATCCTCGGTGATATTGTCGGGTTCCAAAACGTAAATAAGCTTGGGGAATGCAGGCGTAATCCAAACGCCGGATTCATTCTTAACCCCTTGAATACGTTGCTTGAGCGTTTCTTCAATAATCATTGCCAAATCGGCTTTTTCTTGTTCACTACGCGCTTCGTTCAAGTACATAAATACCGTCACGAAAGGCGCTTGACCGTTCGTCGTCAAAAGCGTCACTACTTGATATTGAATCGTTTGAATACCGCGCTTAATTTCATCGCGCAAACGCTTTTCCGCTACGATATTGATATATTCTTCATTCGCATTTTCCATTTCCGCGAATTCCTTCGCTACTTCTTTGCGAATCTTTTGACGGCTGATTTCTACGAAGGGTGCAAGGTGCGTCAAGGAAATACTTTGCCCGCCATATTGGTTGGAAGCAACTTGCGCGATAATTTGCGTAGCAATATTGCAAGCCGTAGAGAAGCTATGCGGCTTTTCAATCAACGTACCCGAAATTACCGTGCCGTTTTGGAGCATATCTTCCAAATTGACAAGGTCGCAATTGTGCATATGTTGTGCGAAATAGTCGGCATCGTGGAAATGAATCAAGCCTTCGTCGTGCGCTGCAACGATTTCTTCGGGCAACAAAATACGACGGGTAAGGTCTTTAGAAACTTCCCCTGCCATATAATCGCGTTGTACGCTGTTTACCGTGGGATTTTTATTCGAGTTTTCTTGCTTTGCTTCTTCGTTATTGCATTCGATCAACGTCAAAATTTGCGCGTCCGTCGTATTTGCCGTACGAACGAGAGCACGCGTATAACGATACGTAATATATTTACGAGCCAAAACGAAGGACATGGACGCCATCAAGCGGTTTTCCACCATATCTTGAATTTCTTCAACGTGCGGCGCGCGCCCCAAATCGGCGCATTGCTCGGTT
>JAZTWL010000093.1:0-4263 GCA_045635845.1 Candidatus Scatosoma sp.
CTCCCAGTGCCATGGTGACGGTGCTCAATCATTTGAAAGATACGGGGCGGAAAGCCGAGTATTACGATTTGATTGTCACGGGGGATTTGGGGGCGTTGGGATCGCGTATTCTCAAGGATTTACTTTGGGAAAAGGGAGTGGATATTCAGCCCAACCACGTCGATTGCGGCGAGATTATTTATAACGTGATTGAAGACGAATTTCAAGGGGGAAGCGGGGCAGGTTGTAGCGCCGTCGTGCTCAATTCGTATATTATGGAAAAACTCAAACGGCGGGAAATCAATAAGGTGCTGTTCGTGGCGACGGGCGCGCTCCTTTCCACCGTTTCGAGTGGACAAGGGGAGAGCATTCCTTGCATTTCCCACGCCGTCGCAATAGAGAACGTATAGGAGAAAAGTTATGTTTGAGCCGTATGGGGAGATACTTCTAAATTTTGCAAAGGCGTTTGCGGTGGGCGGTTTGATTTGTATGATTGCGCAAATCGTGATCAACTACACCGATTTGACGGCGGGGAAAATACTCGTTTTGTTTATGCTCTCGGGCGTGGCGTTGCAGGGCTTGGGGATTTATCAATATCTCGTAGATTTTGGTGGCGCAGGGGCGACCGTCCCCATTTCGGGCTTTGGTTATCTCTTGGCAAACGGGGGAATGAAGGGGGCGCAAAAGGGCTTCTTCGGTGCGTTTACGGGCGCGCTTTCTGCCGCAAGCGCGGGGATTTCCGCTGCCGTGATTTTTTCCTTTTTAATGGCGTTGATTTTCAAATCTCGCACGAAAAAGAATTAAAAAAAGCTCCGCTTTGCGGAGCTTTTTTATTTGAGAGTAAGCTTTACGATGCGACTGCCGTTTTGTTGCCGAAAATATCCGATTGCAAGAAGGTGTCCGGCACTCTGCCGACGATTACGCTTTCGCCCACGAGAATTTGCGTGGTAACGGCGAAATTTTTCGTTTTCGACGGCATGACGATACTAATATCGGCAACGATATTTAGATAAATAGAGTGCTTCGTTTGGTTGATTCCCACGCTTTGAAAAGTGGACGAAAACCCGCAAGAAACGCTACTCACGGGAATGATGCGGAAGCGAATATGCGGACCAAGCCCCGCGAAGGCTTCAATGCCCGTTAAAGCACCGAGCGGCACGGGAATACCGTTTAGGCTCAAGTTTTTTAGGTTGGATTGCGAAATGGACGCCGTATCTCGTGCGATTTTATTGATTTTTAGGGGATTTGCGGCGACTGCCGTAATCTCACCCTTCTCGTCGCGGGTGACGGTGACAAGGTCTTCGTAGCGCATTTCGTCGCTTAAGGTGTAATAAACGGCGTCGTTGACGGCAATCGTTGTGGACGCGCGCATCGTGGCTTCACTAATGGCGATAAGCACACGCGTGACGTTGCGTTGAAAGTATAGGAAAAGGAAAATGCCGAGAAAAAGCACGGAAAGAAAGAGAAATAAGAGCCGTTTCCCGAATCTTTTCTTGCGGCGTTTGCCCTTGCGATAGGCGGGCAGGGCGTAGGATTTTGCGCGGCTCATTCTCGTATTTCCTGCAAGATGCGGCGCAAAATTTGTTCGTTTCCCGCGACGAAACGGCTTTCCGTGAGCGCGGTTTGCAAGTCGCAATCTAAAAGGGCGGCGTGAATTTCCCCGTCGAGTTGGGCGAGTTTACTTTCGGGTAGTACGCGGCATAAACCGAGCCGTTCAAAGTATGCCGCGTTTTCCTTTTGATCCCCGCGGCTGCCTTCTTCCAAGGGGATAAAGATTGCCCGTTTTTTCAAAGCGAGCGTTTCAAAGACTGCGCCCGCCCCCGCACGGGAAACGATTAGGTCGGCACAAGCGTAAGCGGCACCCATGTCCGCGATGAATTCCGTTTGATAATAGTTTTGATAGTGCGCGTGCGCGATATTTCCCTTGCCACAAACGTGTAGAATAAAATAGTGCTTCGTAAGGCTTTTGAGTTGTGAACGAAGGGCGCGGTTGATGGCCGCGCTACCGCTTCCGCCCCCGAAAACGAGTACGGTTTTCATGTTTTTTGGAATGCCGAATTTGGCTTTTGCCAAGGTGGGGGAAACGCCGAATAATTCCCGCTTTAGCGGTGCGCCGCTATAGACGCCGTTTTTTAATTTTTTCGCCGTTTCGGGGAAGGACGTGAAGACGCATTTGCACTTTTTCGCCGAAAGCTTGTTAGCAAGCCCGAGTGAGAGATCGCTCTCGTGCGCAAAACAGGGAATTTTTAATTTATGCGCCGCAAAAACGACGGGCAACGCCACGAAACCGCCCTTGGAAAAGACGGCGTGCGGTTGAAAAAGCCGCAACGCCTTTTCCGCGTCCTTCACCGCTTTTCGAAAGGAAAAGGGGATGCGCAGGTTATTTTTAAGTCCCCGCCAACCGCCTTTTCGAATGAGTTTTGGGCAGGAAATTTCAAGATAAGGGACGTTTTGTGCCGTGACAATGGATTTTTCAATACCGCCCCCGCCGATATAGCAAACGTCCGTTTCGCCCCGCGCGCGTAAATCGTTGATGAGTGCAATATTCGGGATAACGTGCCCTGCGCTTCCACCGCCCGTGAATAGAATTTTTTGCATGCTGCCCCCCTTATAAAAATAACCTTCACTATAGTATAGACGGCGCGTCGCGCGAATATGCTTGTAAGGCGTGAAAAAAAACCGTGCGCGAGCGTTCAACTCGTACACGGTAGGGGTATTTTTCTATAAAATCAAGAAAAAATATCCGTTTTTTGGAAGGGGCGGGGATGGAAAATTTCTTCCGTTTTGCTTACGGACGAGATTTTGGAAAGGGGAAAAAGCCGAAATTGCCGTTGGGTGTGGCAAAAGGCGTAAACGTGCCAACCGTTATCCCTTAAAACGAGCGCGTGCGGCTCGACGGATAAAGGGGTGTTTTCGCGTGAAAAATCGATTTCCACCACCACTTTTTCTTGTAAGGCTTCTTCAAGGACTTGGAGTTTGGAAAGCTGTTTTTTCGTTTCCTTCGTATCGACGAGTACGTTCTCTCTTTCGCTTGCGAAAAGCTCGTTTTTCGCGCTGTCCTTTTCTTCCGCGGAGAGCTTGCGAAGGGCGGATAAAAAGCGTTCTTCCGCGCTCTTTTCATAGGCGGTGGAAAGGGCTTCGATTGCCGCGGACAATTCTTCGTCCGTCAAGAAATTCACAGGCAGCTTGAAAGAATCGGGCAGGCAAACGCCCCCGTCGCGACCGCGCTTGATGCGGACGGGCACGGCGGTGGATAAAACGTCCACGTAGCGATAGATAGTGCGGGTGGAAACGCCGTATTTTTCGGCAAGTCCGCTTGCCGTGAGTTTTCGGTTGGATAAAAGATCGAATAAAATATCGAGAATCACTTGAAATTTCATACGGGTATTTTAACATAAACGGCAGGCGTTTGTCAAGAAAAGTGCAAAAAAAACGGTAAAAGGGCGTACTTTGTTCATAGAACAAAAGAAAACGCCTTCAAACGCTTGACAATTTCGAGAAAAAAGTGTAGAGTGGATAGTGAAATTACGAGTTTTAAGGAGATTTATTATGGCAAACGTAATGGACACGCTTCGCGCAAGGGGCTTTGTAAAGCAGGTGATTTTCGAAGACGAGCTCTATGAAAAGCTTGGCAAAGAAAGCGTGACGTTCTATA
Organism: Candidatus Scatosoma sp.; assembly: GCA_045635845.1. Lineage (GTDB taxonomy): Bacteria > Bacillota > Clostridia > Christensenellales > Borkfalkiaceae > Scatosoma. The sequence goes on from JAZTWL010000093.1 coordinate 3,635, forward strand.
TCGGTTTCGACCCCACGGCGGATTCCTTGCACGTAGGGCACTTTATGCAGCTTATCGCAATGCACCACATGCAACAAGCGGGGCACAGACCGATCATTTTGATCGGTGGTGGTACGGCAATGGTTGGCGACCCTTCGGGCAGAACGGATATGCGCTCGATGATGACGAAGGAAACCATTCGTCATAACGTAGAATGTTTCAAAAAGCAAATGTCCCGCTTCGTTTCCTTTGAAGGGGAAAATGCGGCAATCGTGGTGGACAATGCCGATTGGCTTATGAATTTGAATTATATCGATTTCCTTCGTGATATCGGTACGCATTTCTCGGTGAATAGAATGCTTTCGGCGGAATGCTTCAAGCAACGCTTGGAACGCGGTCTTTCCTTCTTGGAATTCAACTATATGCTCATGCAAGGCTACGATTTCCTTGTGCTTTATAGAAAGTATGGCTGTCAATTAGAGCTTGGCGGCGACGATCAATGGAGCAACATGCTTGCAGGCGAAGATTTGATCCGTATTAAGGAACAAAAGCCCGCGTATGCTATGACGTTCACCCTTTTGACGACTTCTGCCGGCACGAAGATGGGCAAGACGGCGAAGGGTGCGGTTTGGCTTGACGAAAACAAGACG
>JAZTWL010000094.1:0-12403 GCA_045635845.1 Candidatus Scatosoma sp.
TGCAAATGCTTTCCAAACTCAAATTAAAGCGAATCACGGCTTCGAATCGAGATATAAACGCCGATATTATTGCTTTGAAGACGAACTATTTATATTCCGCAGTCAACGTTTTAGTGACACGTGGCGGGATTATGCAAGGCAGTACGAATTTTGCGTTGGACGACGGCTCGTTCACCGAAGCGGACGCTTTGACGGCGTTTATCTTGCAGTTTTATCGCAATCACGAATTGCCCGACGAGATTATCGTACAAGATTTTTGCGAAAAGGAATTGCTTGAAAAGTATTTCCGTGAGAAATTTGGCAAAAAGGTAGAGATTATTCCTGCCAAATTAGGTATCAAGAAGCAGTTGCTTGACATGGCGGAAAAGAACGCGAGTGACTATTTATCCAAGTCGATCGATAAGATTAAGCATAAGTACGATATGACGAAAAATGCCTGCGAACGCTTAAAACAAATTCTTGGCTTGAAGAAATATCCAAAGCGCATGGAATGCTACGATATCTCGAATATTAGCGGGGTAGACAAGGTGGGCTCGATGGTCGTTTTCGTGGACGGCGAAGCGGAAAAGAGCAGCTATCGTCGCTTCAAGATCAAGACGGTGGAAGGCGCGAACGATTACGCTTCTCACCAAGAAATGATGCGCCGCCGTTTGGCAAAATTCGGTACGGACGAAGAAGATCGTTTCCCCAAGCCCGATTTGATTATTATCGATGGTGGGAAGGGGCAGCTTTCCGCAATCAAGGAAGTATTTGACGAAGCGAACGTGCAAGATATTGAATTGATTGCCTTGGCGGAACGCGAAGAAGAAGTGTTTACGCCGTATTCGTGTGAAAGTGTGCGCATTGATAAGCGGGATCATGCTTTGAAAATGCTCCAACGTATTCGCGACGAAGCGCATAGATTTGCAATCACTTATTTTAGAAGCTTACATTCCAAGCGCAATTTGGCGTCCGTTTTGGAAGAAATCGAAGGGGTCGGCAAAAAGAAGAGAATGGCGCTTTTGGGGAAGTTCGGCACGATTGATAAAATTATGTCCGCAGACGAAGCGGCGCTTTGCGACGTGGAAGGAATCGGCCCCGAGCTTGCGAAAAAGATTTACACCTATTTTAAGGAAGAACTATAAATGCGAAATATAAATTATCCCTTAATCGTATCCGATTTCGACGGTACGCTCGTGAAAAGGGACGGCACGATCAGCGAAGAAAATCGTCGCGCAATCAGCGAATACATTGCTTGCGGCGGTAGATTTGCGCTTTCCACGGGCAGAATGACGTCAGGTATATTAAACCGCGCAAGAGAGCTTGGTTTGAAAGGACTTGTGGCTTGCTGTCAAGGCGCAATAATCGTTGATATTGAAAGCGGAAAGACGATTTTGGAAGGGCGTTTGCCGCTAGAATCCACGATTGCCGCTTGCAAAAAAATGGAAGGAATGGGCTTGCACATTCAAGTGTACGATAGTTGGGAATATTATTCGAATATGGACGACGAAGGTTTGCGTTCATACGAACGGGGCGTAGGTCAAAAGGGAAACTTGGTTTTAGATAAGCCGATTTCTCAATTCGTAGAAGAAACGGGACTTTGCTCGTATAAAGTCTTGGCAATGGTAAAGTACGAAGATAACGATAGGGTGCTTGCGGAGCTTTCGAAAGAATATTTCCCGGGCTGTACCACAACGCGCAGCTCAAGATCGCTCGTGGAAGTGATCAACGAGCGTTTTTCCAAGGGCACGGCTGTCAAATTTATTGCCGATTATTACGGAATACCGCTTGAAAAAACAATCGGGGTTGGAGATCAGCAAAACGATATTCCCATGATTCAAACGGCGGGGCGTGGCATTGCCGTACAAAACGCCGACGAAGGGTTAAAGGCTGTGGCGGACTACGTGACGAGCGCAAGATTTGACGAAAATGCGATTGCGGAAGTCATTGAAAAATTTGGTTTTATAGAAGAATAAACGAAGGATAGAAGCATGATTGAAATTTTAGCGCCTGCGGGCAATATGGAATGCGCGGATGCGGCAATTAAAAACGGCGCAAACGCAATATATTTAGGGCTTTCTGCCTTTTCCGCTCGTCAAGGCGCAGGGAATTTTGATTTGGAAGGCTATCGCTCCATTTTGCAAAAAGCTCATTTTTGCGGCGTGAAAGTGTACGTTGCAATGAATACGATTGTCAAGGATAACGAGCTTGACGCGTTTATGGAATCCTTACTTTTTGCATGGAACGAGGGGGCGGATGCTATCATTATGCAAGACGCGTTGCTCGGAAAGCGCATTCATGAAAAATATCCCGAAATCGTATTGCATTTGAGTACGCAGGCGGGCGTTTGCAATCTCTACGGCGCGAAATTTGCCAAGGAATGCGGTTTTTCGCGTGTAATTTTGGCGCGCGAAACGCCGTTGGAAGAAATTGCGGAGATTGCGAAGTTTATCGAAACGGAAGTCTTTATCCAAGGCGCGCTTTGCACGGCGTTTTCGGGGCAATGCTATTTCTCGTCCTTTGCGGGTGGGAATAGCGGTAACCGCGGCCGTTGTAAGCAACCTTGCCGCAAACTTTATGCTTATGATCGGAATGGAAACACCGAGAAAAATTATGCGCTTTCCTTGTCCGATTTGTGTGTGGGGGAAAGCATTGAAAAATTGATGAATGCGGGTGTGGTATCCTTCAAAATCGAAGGCAGAATGCGCCGCGCGGAATACGTTTCGGCGGCTGTACGTTATTATCGCTCGATATTGAAGCAAGATAAAAACGCGGATGGCGCGTTGTCCGATTTGAAACGCACGTATAATCGCGGAAACTATACGAAAGGGCTTGCGTTCGGGCAAGATAAACGCTTGCTTTCTACAGCCATTCAAGGTCATTTGGGTGAAAAAGTGGGCGTGGTGAAAGTCGTTGGCGGTAAATTCTTGGTGGAAAGCACCTTCAAACCCCGTCAAGGCGACGCCTTTAAGATCTTGCGCGACGGGAAGGAAATCGGCGGCGCGACCTACTATAAAACGGAGGGCAAGGCGTTTTCCTTGTTTTCAAAAATCCGCTTGAAGAATGGCGACAGCGTATTTGTCACGACGGATACCCTTACCAACGAACGACTTTTAAGCGCAGATAAGAAAGGGGATGTGAAAATTCGCCTTATCTTCAAGGAAGGGGAATTGCCGATTGCGGAAGCGGAAAAATTGTGCGTCGTTGGAGATTCTGTTTTGCAAACTGCGCAAAATAGAGCGTTGACGGAAAAAGAATTGATGGATTGCTTCTTAAAGACGGACGGCTTGCCGATCGACGTACAATTCGACGGCGTGGAAATTTGCGGTAATATCTTTATTCCCAAATCCGAATTGAACGCATTCCGTCGAAAGTTTTACGAAAAGCTGTGCGAATACACGGCAAAAGGCACGCGAAAGACTTATGAACTTGCCCATTTTGATAAGGTGACGATTACGGGTAAAAATACGAAAATCGCCGTAATTTCCGATGACTTTAACGACGTAAACGTGGGCGTTGCGATTTATAAGCCGACGGATATGCGTGAAAAGTTGTCTGCGGATTTTGTGAATGGGGAATTTGAAAAATATCTCTATTTTCCGCCGTTTGCAACGAATGCGGATATTGCGGCGTTTGAATCGATGCTTTCGCAAGCGAAGTTTGACGGCGTGTACGCGGAAAACTACGCAGGAATCTCCTTTGCGCATACGCATAACTTGAAGGTTTTTGCGGGTACGGGGTTGAACCTTATCAATCGAGAATCCGTTGGCGAGCTCTTGAAAGATTCGGCCGTGGAATATTACGCAATTTCCAAGGAAGCAAATTATAACGAAGCGAGCGCCCTGTTTAGCGAAAAAGCCTTTGCGCTTTCATCGGGAAATATCAAATTGATGGATTTGTGTTATTGTCCGTTTGGTAAGACCTGTAAGATTTGTGACCAACGCGCCGTTTATACGTTGACGGACGAAAACGGGCGGGAATTCCTTGCGAAGCGAAACGTTGCGGGAGATGGGAGCTGTCGATTTGAGATTTATAATTGCGCGGATTTAATCGGGGCATTGCCGCAAGGCGTGGGCGCACTTATGGATTTATCCGTCGTGAAAGAGAAAAAAGCTGCAGTAAACGCGGTGCAAAGCGAAGAAGCACAAAAGAAAATATATAAAAGCTATACGTCGGGACACTGGAAACGCGGCGTGTTGTGATTAAAAAAGATATGAATTCGAAAGCTATAGAAAAATCAGAATTGAATAAAATTCTTGCGCTCACGGCAAACTATGCTGTGTTGGACGGGAGCAAAATTCGCTTGATTAATACGCAACCTTCAAGCGAGCTTTCCGCCGTCAAAAAAGGCTTGAAATTGACGGAAGAAAGTATCAAATTACTCTTTACGCACGGTATTTCCAAGGTGGAGTATTTCCCGCCGTTTATCGACGAAATTGAACGCGCGCAAAAGGGTTCGGCGTTGTCTTGCGGGGAACTTTTGAAGATTGAAAACTTGCTTCGCAGCGTAAGAATTGCCTATACGAGTATTCAAGGCGTGACGGACGAAGAAATCAAACTCATGAAGGAATTATCTAGCCGTTTGTATTTCGATCAAACGTTGGAAGACGATATTCGCACGAAAATTTTAAGCGACACCGAAGTGAGCGATTACGCGAGTGATAAGCTCTATTCCTTGCGCCGAGAAATTCGGCTCTTGAACGAGCGGATCCGCGTGCGGTTGCAAGAATATTTGGTGGGGAGCGAAGGGAAGTATTTGCAAGACGGCATTATTACGATGCGTGATAATCGCTACGTATTGCCCGTCCGCGCGGAATATAAGCGCAATATCAAGGGTTTTATTCACGATCGCTCGGCGAGCGGCGCAACCTTCTTTATCGAACCCGAAGAAGTGCTTGAAATGAACAACGAACTTCGAGCCCTTGCAATCGACGAACGGGAAGAAGTGGAACGTATTTTGGGTGAACTTTCCCGCCGTGCAGGCTTTATGGGCGCGGAGCTTTTTACCGACATAGAAATTTTGGAAGAAATTGATGCGGCGTACGCACGCGCCGAATACGGATATAAGCTCTCTTGCGTTATGCCCGAAATTAATGATAACGGCATTATTGCAATCGATCGCGGTCGTCACCCGTTGATTGATCGAAAGAAGGTTGTTCCCGTAAGCGTTGCACTTGGGAAAGACTATCGTTTCTTGCTCGTGAGCGGCCCGAATACGGGCGGTAAAACGGTCACGTTGAAAATGGTCGGGCTCTTTTGCTTAATGGCGGCTTGCGGGCTGTTTATCCCCGCAAAACGCGCCGTAATTTCGACGTTTGACGAGATTTATTACGACGTCGGCGACGCACAGAGTATTGAAGAAAGCCTTTCGACGTTCTCGTCGCATATTACGAATATTATCGACATTGTAAATAGGGCGAATTCGCGTAGTTTGGTGCTTATCGACGAGCTTGGCGGTGGTACGGATCCCGAAGAAGGGCAAGCGCTTGCCAAGGCGATCGTTTCCCACCTTTTGGATTGCGGCGCGACGGGCGTGGTGACAACGCACTATACGGCGTTAAAGGAATTTGCTTTCGAAGCCAAAGGCATTGAAAACGCGTGTATGGAATTCGATTCGGATACGTTACAGCCATTGTATGCAATGCATATCGGCTTGCCGGGATCGAGTAATGCGTTGGCAATTTCTCAACGCTTGGGCTTACCCGAAAAGATATTGCGTGAAGCGCGGAAGAATCTTTCGGAAGGTGCGCAAAAGTTCGAGCATATCGTACGCAGCGCGGAAGAAAGCCGTATTCAAGCGGAAGAATCTTTACGCGAAACGAATAAGATTAAGGCGGAATGGCAAGCACGTTTGGACGAAGTGGAAGCGGAGCGCGAACGCTTGAAAAAGGAAAAGGAAAAGCTGTTCGTTGCCGCCAAAGCGGAATCTCGTCGTATTATCAACGATCGTACGTCGGACGCGGAAGAATTGTTGCACGAAATTGAAGAAATCTTCGCCAAGGAATCACTCACGCAAGCGGATTTAATCAAGGCGCGTACCTTGAAGAATCGTTTGCAAGATAAAGCCTATGAAAGCGAAAGTGAAGACGATTTCACGCCGAAATACGAGCCTGTAGCAGCGAACGCATTGCAAGTCGGCATGAAGGTTTTCGTGAAGAATATCGGGCAAGAAGGGGTCGTACAAAGCGTTCGTTTGCAAAAGGGCGAAGCGGAAGTGCAATGCGGCGGCATAAGAATCCGCAGTAGAATTTCCGAGCTGTGCACTGTGCAAACACGTGTAGTAGCGCCGAAGCCGTCGAATAGTAAAAAATGGAAAAAACAAGGCGCAAACGAGAAAGTGCAAGTCACGAAAAAATTACAAGCTCGCCCCGCGCCTATGCTTGAAATTAACGTAATCGGTTTGACGGTACACGAAGCGTTGCCGGAAATCGAAGCGTTTTTGGATTCCGCAGTGATTGCGAATTTGGAAGAATTACGAATCGTGCACGGCATGGGCACGGGCAAACTCCGCGCTGGCATTCACGATTATTTGCGTAAGCACCCCAACGTTGCGGAATATCGCCTTGGGAAATACGGCGAAGGGGATACGGGCGTGACGATTTTGAAGCTAAAATAAGGTATATCTCGAAAAAAGGCGAAATAGGATAAAACAAAAGCTTTTTTTTCGGGGTGGTATTTTGGAAAAACGTTCCTATAAGGAAAAGAAACTCTCTTCACAAGCGTTGCGATTAAAAATCGCGGGCAATATCGTGCTTGGCGTTTTGGTTTTATCGGTGGGCGCACTCTGTCTTGCGCCGATTGAGAAGGATTTGGAAGCGCAAGGCAAGGAATCGAATATCTATCGTTCTGCAGGCGAAAACGCAGTAGGCGTGTCCTTAATGTTCAACGTCTACTGGGGCACGGACGAAGTTTATCGTATTTTGGAAACGTTGAAAGCGCACGAGGCAAAGGCAACCTTCTTTATCGGCGGTTGTTGGGCGGACGATAACGTCGCGTGTTTGCGTGCGATTTATGCGGACGGACACGAAATCGGCAAACACGGATATTTCCATAAAGATCAATCGAAAATGAATCTCGCTCAAAACCAAAAGGAAATCGTCGATTGTAATCGTTTTATCGAGCTCGCAATCGGGGAAAAACCTACGCTGTTTGCACCGCCTTCGGGCGCGTATTGCAACGATACGTTGACGGCAGTTTCGGCGTTGAATATGAAAACGGTGCTTTGGTCGAAGGATACGATCGATTGGCGGGATAAAGACGAGAGTATTATCTATTCCCGTGCAACGAAAAACGTGGGCGTGGGGGATTTCGTTTTAATGCATCCCATGACGGAAACGGCAAATGCCTTGGACGATATATTAAAATATTACGAAACAAAGAACTTATCCGTCGTCACGGTGACGGAAAACTTACAATTTGAAGGATAAAATAAAGGATAAATAATATGGTAAACGAAAAAAGATATGAAAATGGACTTCGACTTGTCGTAAAACAAATGCAAGGTCTTATGTCCGTCACAATGGGGATTCTCGTTGGTACGGGCGGTGCATCGGAGACGGATGCGGAGGACGGCATTTCGCATTTTATCGAGCATATGCAATTCAAGGGCACGAAAACGCGCAACGCCTTTGAAATTTCCGACGCTTTCGATCGTTTGGGCGCGCAAGTGAACGCATTTACGGGCAAAGAACAGACTTGCTATTACGCAAAGAGTACGATGGATCATACGGCGGATTGCTTTGCGCTTTTGGCGGATCTTTTCTTGAATGCAACTTATCCCGAAGACGAAATAGAACGGGAAAAGGGGGTTATCTGCGAAGAAATTTCTATGAACGAAGATACGCCCGAAGATTTGTGCTTGGACGTGCTTGCAAACGCGTATTTTGGCAAGGAGAACTACGGCCGCAATATTTTAGGCCCTTCGCAAAACGTAAAGGGGTTTACCCTTGACGACGTTCGTCGTTACAAGAATGCAAGATATTGCCCCGAAAATATCGTAATCTCGTTTGCGGGCGCAATCGATTTCACGACGGCGCAAGCGCTTGTAGAAACGTATTTTGGGAATTTAGAAAAAGGGAATTTTGAGCCGAGAAAGGCAAACGTACAGCTTTGTCACCAAAAGATTGCGCGCATAAAACCGATTGAGCAAGTGCATATCGCGCTTGCATATCCCGGTATTTCCCGCAATGATCCACGCGTGGATTTGTTTAAGGCAGTCAATAGCGTCATCGGCGGCTCGATGAGTTCAAGACTTTTCCAAGAAGTCCGCGAGCAACGCGGCTTGGCATATTCCGTTTATTCCTATCTTTCCTTCTATCCCGAATGTGGTATGCACGGTATTTACGCGGGTGTGAATCCGGCAAAACAAGAAGAAGCATACGGCGCAATTTTGGACGTATTAAAGCGCGTGAAGAAAGAAGGGATTACGAAGGACGAGTTCTTGCGCAGTCGCGAACAAATGAAAGCTTCGTTGTTCTTCGGGAACGAGAACACGAATTCGCAAATGATTCTTTACGGCGCGCGTATGCTCAATCATAATGATTTGTTTGATTTTGAAAAGAAATTGAACGATATTAATGCCATGACTTACGAAATGGCGCAAGAAGCGGCAAAGGAAATGTTTGACGAGCGTTATATGGCAATTTCTACGGTAGGCAACAACAAGCCTTCCTTTATGGATTGATGTTTACGCAGACGCAAATGATGGGCTTTCCGCCCGTATTTGACGAGCATAGCCGTATTTTGATTTTGGGCAGTTTCCCGTCCGTAAAAAGTCGGGAAGTGGCGTTTTATTACGGCAACCCACAAAACCGATTTTGGCGCATGATTTGCGGCTATTTCGGCGAAGAAATCCCTGAAACGGTAGAAGGCAAGAAGGACTTTCTATTGCGTAGAAAAATTGCACTTTGGGATATTGCCACGGCTTGCGAAGTGGAAGGCTCGGCGGATTCTTCTATCAAAAACGTCGAGATTGCGGATTTATCGGAAATCTTCCGTACGGCGAATTTACAGAGAATTTTGCTGAACGGCTCGCTTGCGTACGACTTATTCACGTCGCGCTATGCGGATTGTGGTATTGAGCACGTGAAAATGTCGTCCACGAGCCCCGCGAATCCCCGTTTCAAAGAAGGTATTTGGCATGAGGAGCTCAATTACGTATTTGGAATTGATAAAGGCAATTCCGATGAAACAAGATAAAGAGGAATCTCATTCCTTGAATATAATGCAAAAATAAATTTATAAGGTTGTTTTATGGATATTTTACAAACGATTACTCAAGAATTTAATTTGAACCCCACCCACGCGAAGAATATCGTTAGCTTGATTGACGAAGGGAACACGATTCCCTTTATCGCCCGTTATCGTAAGGAAATGACGGGCAGCTGTGACGATCAAGTCCTTCGTGAGTTTTTCGATAGACTTACCTATCTTCGCAATCTCGAAAAGAGAAAGGAAGAAGTGACGAATTCGATTACGGAGCAAGGGAAAATGTCCGCTGAAATCGCGGCTGCGCTTGCAAAAGCGGTGACGTTGACGGAAGTGGAAGATATTTATCGTCCTTATAAACAAAAGAGAAAGACGCGCGCGTCCGTTGCAATCGCAAAAGGCTTGCAAGGCTTGGCGGATAGCATTATGGCACAAGATAAATCGCTTGACGTTATGGTGGAAGCGGCAAAATATATCACGGAAGAAGTGCCTACCGTAAACGACGCGATTGACGGGGCGAAAGATATTATTGCGGAAATCATTTCCGACGACGCGGCAACGCGTAAAAAACTTCGTAATTTCTTCTTCAATCACGGCGAGATTATTTCTAGCTATGCGAAGGGTAAAAAGGAAGCGGACGAAGCGGGTACTTATAATATGTATGCCGATTATTGCGAGCCTGTAAGCGAAGCAAAGAGTCACCGTATCTTGGCGTTAAACCGTGGTGAAAAGGAAGAATTCTTGAAGGTATCTATTCGCGTTGACGGGGAATTTGCAAAGCGTATCACGGCGGCAACCTTCTTAAAAGACGGTGGCGAAAGCACGAAGATTGTGAAAGAAGCCGCAGCGGATAGCTACGATCGTTTGATTGCGCCTTCCGTGGAAAGAGAAGTACGCGCACAGCTTTTCGACGATGCAAGCGAACAAGCTATTAAAATGTTTGAATTGAATTTGAAGCCGCTCTTGATGCAACCGCCCGTGAAGAATAAGATTACCATGGGTTGGGACCCCGGCTATCGTACGGGCTGTAAGATTTGCGTAGTAGATGGCACGGGCAAGGTTTTGGATAACACCGTCGTACATCCCACGCTTGGCTCGACAAAGGGGATTGCGGATGCGAAACTTGTATTGAAGGCGATGATCGCAAAGCATAAGGTAGAAGTCATTTCTTGCGGAAACGGTACGGCTAGCAAAGAAAGTGAAATCTTTATTGCTGATTTGATCAAAGAAATTAAAGCGGAAACGGGCAGAGAAGTAGGCTACGTTATCGTAAACGAAGCAGGGGCGTCGGTATATTCGGCAAGCCCGCTCGGTGCAGAAGAATTCCCTGAATTCGACGTCACGACGAGAAGTGCCGTGTCGATTGCCCGTCGTTTGCAAGATCCGCTTGCGGAGCTTATTAAAATTGATCCCAAGTCGATCGGCGTAGGTCAATATCAGCACGATATGAACGAAAAGCGTTTGGATGGCGCACTTTCGGGCGTTTTGGAAGATTGCGTAAATAGCGTAGGCGTGGATTTGAATACGGCAAGCGTATCTCTTTTGAAATTCGTTGCAGGTTTGAATTCTTCCGTTGCGAAAAATATCGTTGCGTATCGTGAAGCAAACGGTCGTTTCAAATCGAGAAAACAACTCTTGAAAGTGCCGAAACTTGGCGAAAAGGCGTATACGCAATGCGCGGGCTTCTTGCGTATTGATAGCGGTGATAACATTTTAGATAACACGGCAGTGCACCCGGAATCCTACCAAAAAGCGGAAAAATTGCTTGCGTTGTTCTCTTATACTACCGAAGACGTAAAAGCGCGTAGAATCGCGGATTTGGGGCAAAAAATCAAAGCGTACGGCGCAGCAAAAGCGGCGAAGGAAACGGACTTGGATCAAGCAACCCTTATGGATATTATCACCGAACTTATGAAGCCCGGTCGTGATATTCGTGATAGCTTGCCTGCACCCGTACTTCGTAAAGATATTATGGGCATTGAAGATTTGCGCGTGGGCATGGAATTGACGGGTACGGTGAGAAACGTAGTCGATTTTGGCGCATTCGTAGATATCGGCGTGCACCAAGACGGTTTGGTACACATTTCCGAAATTACCGATCGATATATTCGTCACCCGTCCGAAGTTTTGAAGGTAGGGCAAGTGGTTACGGTTTACGTGAAAGACGTGGACGTAAAGAAGAACCGTATCGGTCTTACCATGAAAAAGAAGAATAAATAAGCAAAAATACTTGACATTGTCATTTGATTATATTACAATAATATCAATAAATATTGAAATCTACGGAGGAAATAAACATGTTAGAAAAAGTACAATCGATGCTTGCAGAAGCATTGGATTTGCCCCTTGAAAAAGTAACGCCCGACGCAAAAATCGTTGATGATCTTGGCGCGGATTCTTTGGACGTCGTTGAACTTTTGAGTCAACTCGAAGACGAATTCGGTATCATCATCCCTGATGATGAAGTGGAATCGCTCGTTACCGTTGCAGACGTTGCAGCGCAACTTGAACAACTCGTAAAATAATTTAGGAAAAAAGGTCTTCCGTTTTTCGCGGAAGACCTTTTTCTTTTTCGTTTTTACCATCGAAACGTTTGCCTTAAATAGAATTATATGGTATAATTTCTTGGAAATAATAAAATTTGAGGTGTAGGAATGTTACAAGTGACGGGTGTTTCCTTGCAATATGGCAGCAAGAAACTCTTTGAAGACGTAAATTTGAAATTCACGAAAGGGAACTGCTACGGCATTATCGGTGCAAACGGCGCAGGTAAATCTACCTTTTTGAAAGTGCTTTCGGGGGAAATTGAACCCCAAAAGGGCTATGTTTCGTTGGATAAAAACGAGCGTATGTCCGTTTTGCAACAAAACCAAAATATGTACGACGAAGAAACCGTATTGCGTACGGTTATGCTTGGTTATAAGCGTTTGGTGGAAGTCATGGACGAAAAGGACGCGTTGTACATGAAACCCGATTTCACGGAAGAAGACGGCGTAAGAGCGGCGGATTTGGAAAGTGAATTTGCGGAAATGAACGGTTATGACGCGGAATTCCAAGCAGCACAGCTCTTGAACGCACTCGATATCGGCGAAGAATTGCATTATTGCTTGATGGCGGATCTCGACGCGAAGCAAAAGGTGCGTGTGCTTTTGGCGCAAGCTTTGTTCGGCGATCCCGACGTATTGCTTTTGGACGAACCTAAGTCGGATCGTAGCCA
>JAZTWL010000095.1:0-2096 GCA_045635845.1 Candidatus Scatosoma sp.
CTGGGATTACGATAAGTTTATCGCTACTTGCGAACGCTTGGAAACGGCAATGCAAAACAACGAAAACCCGAACTACGGTATTCGCCCCCGTTCTGTAGCTGTAGATGCAAGAATGGATTTCAACGCAGTATATTGCTCCTTCGTGAAGCATTACGGCGGTAATTTCGTTGTGGACGGCAAGGTAGATTTCCTTACCGACGCAAACTTGAACGCGTATAGCGAAATCTTTAATTTGATCGACAATAAGTATATCGCAGACGGCTCGAAGATGGGTTCGACGACGTTTACGAGCCTTTCCGCGGCGATGGGTATCAACGTACGTCCGGGTTTGCCTACTATGCCCAAGAGCGATAAGTACGATATCGACTTCTTGCCTTTGCCCCTTGACTACGTTGGCGTAGGTTGCAGTGGCTATGCAATTACGTACATGGCGCAAGAACGTACGAGCAAATCTTCGTTGAATACGGAAAATAAGACGAACGAAGAATACGCATTCGATTTCTTGAAATTCATCGTTTCCGAAGAAGGTCAAAGGGTTGGCGCGCAATCGGGCAGCATTATCCCCGTAAGAAAGAGCATGGCAAACGATCCTTCTTGGACGTCGTACATGAGCGCGGATTTGAATCACGCGGCATTTATCTCCGCACCTGAAAAGGACTTCTCGTTGAATCTCTTCCAAGATTTCTCGGCAAGTGATTCCGCGAAGATCATGGAATACCTTGCAGGCGCAATGGCACAAGTGGTAATCGGCGGCAACTATAAAGATTATCAAACGAATAATTACGAAAAACTTAAGGACGCAATCAAACCTTATCAAAATTCCGTATCTAATTTCAAAACGAAATTTTAACGCTATGCCCGAAAAAACGGGCAAATGGATAAGACCATGAAAGAAAAAAAGATTGAAAAAGTTATAAGACATATTCGTAAAGAGTATCTGGGTATTCTTTTCGTAATGCCGGTGATTTTGGGTATTCTCATTTTTACGTTTACGCCTGTGTGTAAATCGTTGTATGATAGTTTCCATACGATGAATATGAGAATGGAGCTTGGCAAGTTTACGTTTGAAAACTACAAGAAAATCTTTACGACGGAAAGAACGACCTTTTTTAGATCGTTAGATTCCACCTTGAAATATACGGTACTCTCCATTCCTTTGACGATGGTGCTTTCCTTCTCGCTCGCGTTGCTTTTGAATCGTGAAACGCGGGGGATCAAATTTGCACGTGTGCTTTGCTACGTGCCCGTCGTTATCCCTACCGTTGTAAGCGGTACGGTTTGGAAGACGTTGACCTATTCGGACGTATCCTATCTCAATTTAATTTTGAAAAAGTTAGGACTTTCAACTTCGAGATTCTTCGAAAGCAACGAAACGGCGTTGCCCACCTTCCTTTTTATGGGCTGCTTTGGGATCGGTAGCGGTATGATTTTGTGGCTCTCGCAGTTGAAGAGTATTCCCAAAACGTTGTACGAATCGGCGGATTTGGAAGGGGCGAATGCATGGCAAAAACTCTTTTGCATTACGATTCCTATGTGTACGCCTACCATTTTCTATACGTTGATTACGAATATTATCGGTACGTTGCAAGTATTCGATATGGCATTCATGATGGCGACGCCGTACAACGATAGGACGTTGAATTTCTTGGTAGTATTGATTTATAAGCACGCGTTTAGCTATTACGAATTCGTGTATGCTTCGGCTTTGTCGTGGATGCTATTCGTATTAATCGGCGGTATGTCTGTCGTTGTGTTTAAGACGAGTAAGTGGGTGTATTATGGCGAAGATTTTAACTAAAAAAGAACGCGAAAGAATCGCAAATGCGGTGCGTGGCGTCCTTGTTGTTATTGTCACCGCTGTACTCTTGTTCCCTTTGGTCATTATGGCCATTAGAAGCTTCATGACCTACGACGAGCTCTATGATGGTACGCTTTTCCCCGCAAGCTATTCATGGAAGAATTTCTACTATGAGCCCTTATTCGATTCCTTTATCAAATGGGGCGGGAATACGATCACGATTGCAATTTTGAATATTATCGGTATCGTTTCGTCGTCCTTCTTGTGTGCGTACGGCTTTGCAAAGGTGCATTTCAAA
>JAZTWL010000096.1:0-1565 GCA_045635845.1 Candidatus Scatosoma sp.
AATTAGGAGTGAAGCATATATGAAATTAAACGGTGCACAAATTTTAATTCGCACGTTAATCGAACAAGGCGTTAAAGACGTTTTCGGTTATCCCGGGGGACAGGTTATCCATATTTACGATGCGCTTTATGAATATAAAGACGAAATCAATCACGTACTTACGGCGCACGTACAAGGTGCGTCCCACGCGGCGGACGGCTATTCGCGCGCAACGGGGCAAGTGGGCGTTTGTATCGCAACGGCAATGCTCGATAGCATTCCCATGGTTGCCATTACGGGCAACGTGCCTTGCTCTTTGATCGGTAAGGATAGTTTCCAAGAAATCGATATCACGGGCGTGACCTTGCCTATCACCAAGCACAATTTCTTCGTGAGCAAGATTGAAGACTTGGCAGATACCATTCGCAAGGCGTTCACGATTGCAAAATCGGGCAGACCTGGCCCCGTACTCGTGGATATTCCCAAGGACGTACAAGTGGGCAAGTACGATTACGAACCCCAACCCATCGTAGAAAAGATTCCTTTGCCCAAGGTAAAGGAAAGCTTGGTGGATAAAGCGGTGGCAATGATTTCCGAAGCGAAGCGTCCCTATATTTACGTAGGCGGCGGCGCGGCAGGCCTTGGCTTGGGTGACGAAATCGTAGCCTTTGCGGAAAAGATCGGCGCGGTGATCGGTTGCTCGTTCATGGGGCTTTCGTCTGTACCCCAAGATAACGAACGCTTCCTTGGTATGCAAGGTATGCACGGACATTACGCATCTTCCATGGCGCAAGACGAAGCGGATTTGATCTTGGCTGTCGGCGTTCGTTTCTCGGATAGAGCGACGGGCAACGTTTCCAAGTTTGCAAAGGGGAGTAAGATCATTCAGCTCGATCCCGATAGCGCGGAAGTGAATAAGAACGTTCGCGTAGACCTTGGTTTGGTAGGCGACGTAGAAGATTCCTTCAAGCGTATCGCGGCAAAGTGCGAAACGAGCGAAAAACCCGCTTGGTTTGCAAGAGTGAAGGAACTCAAAAAACAAGAAGAACAATTCGAAGACGAAATTGCGGCGGCGGCAAAAGCACCCCTTACGCCGAAGCAGGTATTCGAAGTAATCAATGCTGTGAAGCCTGCAAATACGGTAATCGCAACGGACGTTGGCCAACACCAAATGTGGACGGCGCAATACGCGCATTTCGATGGACCGAGAAGAATCGTATCGAGCGGCGGTTTGGGTACGATGGGCTTCGGTCTTGGTGCGGCAATCGGTGCAAATGTGGGCTCTAAGCATAAGACAGTCCTTGTTACCGGTGACGGCTCTTTCGGTATGAACCTCAACGAGCTTGCAACAGCGGTTACATATAATCTTCCCGTTGTTGTGGTGCTTCTCAATAACGGAGTGCTGGGCATGGTGCATCAGTGGCAGAATCTTTTTTACGGCAAGAGATATTCAAGTTCGGTGCTTGACAGAAAAACAGACTTCGTTAAGCTTGCAGAAGCCTTCGGTGCAAAGGGCTGCAGAGCAGAGAGTGCACAGGAGTTTGAAACGGTGTTTGCAAACGCTCTTTCGGAAAACGGTCCCGTTC
>JAZTWL010000097.1:0-22702 GCA_045635845.1 Candidatus Scatosoma sp.
GTTTCGGGGGATGCGGTATTCCGCGCGTCGGCATATTTAGCGGATCAAATCGAAGGCGGCAACGTCCGTCTTTCCATCGATTTCTTGCCGGAAATTTCCGAAGCGGAAGTGCTTGCGCTTTTGCAAAAGAAAGGGGAGGCATTCCCCACGCTCGAAAGGAACGAGCTTTTATTCGGTATTGTGAATAACCAAATCGGCAGAGCCATTTTCAAGCGCGCCAACGGCGACTTGAAGAAAGCGGCTTCGCTTGTGAAAGACTTTTCCTTGCAAGTGACGGGCTCGCTCGGCTTCGACTATGCACAAGTGACGAAGGGCGGTATTCGCTTGGACGAAGTGACGGACGGCTTGGAAAGCCGTTTCGCAAGCGGTTTCTATATCGCGGGCGAAGCGTTAGACGTGGACGGCGCATGCGGCGGTTTTAACTTGCAATGGGCATATTCTTCCGCGTGCTTAATTGCGGACGAAATGTGCAAAGATGGGGGGCAGGTATGAGTTTACGCACCCTTTCGGATATAAAATTGCCCGTGACGGCGGGCGAAAAGGAACTGATGAACCTTGCGGAAAAGAAGCTTGGCTGTAAGCTCGGCTATTTCGCAATCAAGAAAAAATCGTTGGACGCGCGGGATAAGAATAACTTGCGCTACGTCTATACGATCGAATTTTCTAAAAACCCCCAACCGCAGGAAAAGGAATGCTTGGAAAAGTTGCCTGCTTGCAAACAGCCCGACGCCCCCGTTTTGGTGGTGGGTAGCGGTCCTGCGGGGCTCTTTTGCGCCTTGCGCTTGCTTGCGCGCGGTATCAAGCCCTTGCTCATTGAGCGCGGTGCGCCCGTGGAAGAACGAGAAAGGCATATTCAAACCTTCTTCCAAACGAAGGAATTGAACGTCGATAGCAATATTCAATTCGGCGAAGGTGGCGCGGGGACTTTCTCGGACGGAAAATTGAACACCCAAACGCACGGCGCGCTCAATCGCGAAGTGCTCAAAACGTTCGTCCGTTTCGGCGCGCCCAAGGAAATTTTGTGGCTTTCCAAACCGCATATCGGTAGCGACAATTTGAAAAAAGTCGTTAAAAATATGCGCGAATATTTGTTGAACAACGGCGCGGAAATCCGTTTCCACACCCGCTTATCGGACGTGAAAATCCAAGACGGCAAGCTCACCCAAGCGGTGCTTGTCAGCGGCGGAAAAACGGAAGAATTACCCGTTTCGGCGGTGGTTTTGGCGATCGGTCATAGCGCGAGAGATACCTTCGAAATGCTTCTTTCCCGCGGCGTGCCCATGCGGCAAAAGGATTTTGCCGTCGGCGTGCGTATCGAGCATTTACAATCGAAAATCGGGCTTTCGCAGTACGGCAAGGGCTATGCGCTGTTGCCTTCCGCCGATTACAAACTCGTTTCCCACGGCTCCGAGCGCGCGGTGTTCACCTTTTGTATGTGCCCGGGCGGCTACGTAATGCCGGCGACGAGCGAAGTGGACGGCGTTGTCACGAACGGTATGAGCAACTACGCCCGCGACGGCTTGAACGCGAATAGCGCATTGATTGCGCAAGTCAACGCGCAGGATTTCGGCAGCGATCACCCCCTTGCAGGGATTGCCTTCCAACGCAAGCTCGAAAGGGCGGCGTTCCAAGCGGGCGGGAAAAACTACGCCGCACCCGTCCAACTCGTCGGGGATTTCTTGGCGGGCAAAACGAGCTCGAAATTCGGGGAAGTACAACCCACCTATGCGGCAGGTACGGCGTTTGCTGATTTGCGCGAAACGCTTGGCGATTCGATCACGAACGCTTTGAAAAACGCCATTGTCGATATGGATAGACGGCTTCACGGCTTCGCTTGCCCCGACGCGATCTTGACGGGCGTGGAAAGCCGTACGAGCTCCCCCGTTCGCATCGAACGAGACGAAAGCTTGCAATCGGTCGGCGTGAAAGGCTTGTTCCCTTGCGGCGAAGGTGCGGGCTACGCGGGTGGTATTACGTCTTCCGCGGCGGACGGCTTGCGCGTTGCAGACGGACTTTTTGCCCTTCTTAATACGCCTACTCTTTAATAATTGAAAGAAAAAACCTAAAAAAAGATACTTTCTCTCTTGTTTTCACTCAATTATCACATAGTTTTCACGCAATTTTCACAATCAAGAGATAAAATAAATTTTACAAAGTCCCGTAAAGGGATAGGGGGGAACGGAAAAACGGGAATGGTTTTTACGTTCGGAAAGGATTAAGAGAATTTGACTATACTAAACTTTTTTCATATTCTCTCACTAAGGTATGCGGCTCGCGCGAAATGCGCGAGCCGTATATCATTTTGCGCGTTTTCTTGTAAGTAAGCGGTGGTTTTACCCCGAAATTCAAAGAATGTGGGGAAGAAGTTTCGTGCTTGCTTTCTCAATAAAGCGAAGAATAGCGGCAAGCAAAAGCGGACAAAAAATCTTACAAGGGCATAATTTTGCTTGCAAAAAGTCTACTTGTGTGGTATAATTCCATATATGTGGAATATTTCCACAAATGTGGAGCGAAGGGTTATGCAAGAGAAGACGAGAAAGGTAGATAGAAGAATTCAAAAGACGAGAACGGCGATTCACCAAGCGTTCGTATCGTTGTTGGTAGAAAAACCGCTAGAAAAGATTACGATCAAGGAAGTGGCGGAAATTGCCAACGTGGATCGTAAAACGATCTACAATTATTATCAGGGCGTTTACGATATTTTGGATTATCTTGAAAACGAGATGGTTTACCGTATTGAAAACGCGATGGCGCAGGTGGGCGAAGTGCTCAAAGATCCGCTTCGTTTCTTTGAAGCGATCAATAACGTTTTGAGCGAGAATATCGTATTTTGCAACCATTTAATGAAGGTGGATTCGAATTCCCGTTTGGTGGTGAAGATTATTCGTTTCTTGCGTGAAAAGATTTGGGATACGATTTTGGAAAATAACGAAATCGACCGTGCGCAGTACGATTTCGTAGCGGAATTTTTGACGGCGGGGATGTTCTCATCCTACCGCGCGTGGTTCAATTCGGATCGAAAGAAACCGCTTGCGCAATTATCCCAAGAAATCGGGGAAATGATCCGTAAGGTGCTTTCCTCCCTCGAAAAAGCGTAAAAAGTGAAGGACAAACGAACGACGCCAAAGCGTTGTGGGGACGTAGTTTTCCTCTTTTTGCGGAAAATTAAAAAACTACGATAAAAGAAAATTTTTTTTGAAAAAGTGTGGACAAAACCGAAAAAACGCGATATAATACAATAAAGTTGCAAAAAAGGAGAATTTTTAGCGCGAAGGAGAGATGATCATGAAGAGAAGGAAAAATATTGTGTTCACGTTGGTATCGGCGTTTTGCATTTGCAGTATGGGTATGTCTTTTTCCGCTTGTAAGATAGGGGATTTCATAAAGGAAACCTATTTTCTGCCAGAAGAGTTTACGATGGAATTATCCGCGGACGGGAGCTATTATATTCTCATCGAGGCAAAAGATGCCGTAGAAATGATTATTCCCCAAACCCACGAGGGAAAACCGGTCAAGGAAATCGGGGAGTGCGCCTTTCTTTGGTGCAAAAGCATGGAAAGCGTAGTGATTCCCGAAGGCATAACGACCATTTCTCACGGCGCGTTTATGCATAGCAATTTGAAAAGTCTTGCACTTCCCGATAGTCTAACGACGATAGGTGACTCCGCCTTTCAAGGGTGCAACAATTTGACGAATCTATATATTCCCGACGGAGTAACGAGCATTGAAGAAAAAGCCTTTTGGGGTTGCGAGAATTTACGGAGTGTGACGATTGGCGACGGAGTAACGAGCATTGGAGAAAAAGCCTTTTGGGAATGCGACAATTTACGGAGTGTGACGATTGGCGACGGGGTGACAAGCATAGGCGATTATGCCTTTCGAGATAGTGTGGCTTTGTCGAGCGTGGTGATAGGCCGTAACGTAACGAGCATTGGTGTGTGCGCATTTGAAAGCCGCTACCATATGCTGCAAAGCGTTGAATTTTTAGATACGACGACGTGGTACAAAACGCACTCCGTTGAAGATTTTGCGGCGAAGAAAAACGGCGAGAAAACGGACGTGGAAAATCCTGCGGAAAACGCCAAATTGTTTGACAGCGAACAACGGTACTACTGGTACAAATTAGAAGAGTAAAACGAAATCGAAAAAGAAAAAAGCCGAAGCGAATCTCGCTTCGGCTTTTTAATGCCGTCTTTTAGATTTTTTCAAAGCCAACCGTCAAGGTGAGCAATTTATCGCCTTCCTTTTGCGTAGGCTCGCCGTCCTTTAATTGAATCTCTGCAATTTTCGCGCAGCCTTCGCCCGTGGGATACGCGCAAGCAAACTTTTTCTCTACCTTGGGCAAGCTCACCGCTTTAATGGCGTTATAATAAACTTCGCTCATCAAACGAATGCGATCGAAGGTCACGTATTCGTTCGCTTGGTGAATGGTGGCTTCTTCGCCTTGCATTTCCGGCCCGAATGCCACGCCGCATTTGAGTGCTCTTGCATACGTACCGCCGCCGATGGCAATCGGTGCGGCGTTATCGCCCGTCGCGTCGTTATATACCTTCATAAGCGTTTGAATGAGTTCGCCGTTGGGATCGTTATAAAGGGGAGCTTGGTAATTCACCACTTCCCACGCAATCCCATTTTTCGTGAGCAAATCCAAGATTTCTTCCTTTTTATGCGTTGCGGGGAAACGAATGTCTGCCGTCACCTTCAACGCGCCGTCCTTAAAGCTTGCAAGATCGGGCGACATAGTGAGATACCCCGTTTCGTCCTGCATTTTCTTCAAGCCGAGCGTATCCAAGAAAAGAATATCGTACGCCTTTTTGCAATCTTCGTTCGTTTCCGCAAGGAAAGCGAGCAACGCTTCGAGCGCGTTCACACCCTTATCGGGCGTAGAGCCGTGCGCCGACTTACCGTGCGCGGAAAGAATATTCGTCGTATTATCGTAGGAAAGGCTTGCACCGCATACGGGCGAGCTATAATTTACAAGGTTTGCAGCAGGCTTTCTATAAAGCACGGCTTGCGCGTTGTCGCACACCATATTTACCCTTTCGCCCGCATTCAACGCGGACATGGGTGCTTCATTTATGGGGAAAGTGAGCGCAATATGCAAAATACCTTTTTCCGCGTAGATTACGGGGAAATCGGCGTCGGGGGTGAAACCTTCTTCGGGCATCACCGCCACTTCGTTATAGTGGTCGATACATTTCCAACCCGCTTCTTCGTTGCAGCCAACGATAAGCTTAATCGTTCTTGCGGGGGTGAAGCCTTCGTCCTTGAGCGCTTTCAACGCGTAAAGACAAACGATCGCAGGCGCTTTATCGTCCATTGCGCCGCGCCCCCAAATTTTCGTGCCCGTCACGCCGCCGTCCGAAACGTCGTCGTTGATCACGCCGCCGAAGGGGGGGTATTTCCAACCGCTGCCCGCCGGTACGACGTCCAAATGCGCGAGAATGGCAAAATCCTTGCCTTCCCCGAAAATCACTTCCCCGACGTAATTATCGTAGTTTTTCGTTTCAAAGCCCATGCTTTCCGCAAGGGAAAGGAAATATTGCAAGCAGTCCGCCGCTTCCTTGCCGAAGGGGCAATTTTCTTCCGCTTCCTTCAAGGAAGAATCGAATTTCAAGATTTCCACGGTGGATTGCACGATTTCGTCGAAATATTTTTCCATGTTCACTACGTTCCTTATCCATTTTTTGCCCGTTCCCGCACGGTTTGTGAGAGAACGTGCACACTATTTATTATACACGTTTTTTCTCGTTAGGTAAACAAAATATAGGGCATAACGCAAAAAAATATTTTTTTTCAAAGCCTTGCTTTGACTTTTTGGAAAAAGTGTGCTACAATATTTTTGCATACGATAAAAAAGATAGGCAGGGAAAAATTATGGGTATTCACGACGGACATAGAAAACGCCTTATGGAGCGCTTGGATAGCGGGAAAGTACTTTCCCACGAAGAACTCGAAATGCTCCTTTTTTATATCCTTCCGAGAAAGAATACGAACGGGCTTGCGCATAAGCTTATCGGGGAATTTGGTTCCGTTCGCGCCGTGTTCGGCGCGTCCGTGAAATCGTTGAGTCAGGTAGAAGGCGTCGGCTTACAAATGGCGGCGTTCATTTCCTTGATCGGCAAGCTTTGCGAGAACGTCTATATTATGCCCTATTCCGATTATCAAGGGTACTACGAGCCGTCCCGCTTTATTCCCTATATCAAGAACAAGTTGGCGCGGGAAAAGGAAGAAATTTTGGAAGTGTATTCCTTGAATAACGACGGGGAAGTGGTGCGTTGCAGACGCATTGAAGGGGAAAACGTGATGCAAGTGAGCGCCATGCCCCAAGAGATTTCCCACGCCTTTATCGATCCCCGCGTTTCGGGGATTGTGCTCGTTCACAACCACCCTTACGGGAGCGGTAAACCTTCGCAAGAAGACGATTACGCGACGAGCAAATGTCAAATTCTTTGCAGCTGCCAAAATATTATTTTGTGCGATCATTTGGTCGTTGGACCGGACGGCGTATATAGCTATTATTTGAGTGGAAAGCTCGGGGATTACAGCCGCGCCTTCTCGCCGTCGAATATCGTGGAAAAATGGATGAGGGAGAATCAAAAGGATGAGTGATAAGCGCAAAAACAAAGCGCTCGCGCAAGATTCCGCATTGAAGAAAGGGGAAGAAAAGGGCTTTCGCGCCTATTTCGTGCGGCTTTTCGGGAAGTACGATATCCGCAACGAAGCGCAGTTTATTTTCTTTGGAAAATGGTTGATTTTCGCCACCCTGCTCTTCGTGGAAGGGTTGATTATTTTGCAACAGCTCGATCTTGCCATGCACGAAGGGAAGTGGTGGAAACTCATGCTCTTTTCGTCGCTCGGCGTGGTGCTTTCGATCTCGTTCGCGCTCAAGCTTTTCGCCATTCGCGGTCGGGGCAAAAAGACGGTCTTTTACGTTTTGGATGCCTTGCTTGCGTGCGGGTTTGTGTTCTTTGAACGGGGCAATTATTCGTTGATTATCTATTTGCTCGTTTTGACGGGGTTCTATTTGGCGTCGGATAAAGCCAAATTTTCCATTTGGCTCTTTTGTATCGCAATGCCCTTATACGCGGGCATTTACGGCGCAAGAATGGTGGTGCGGCTTGGCAGGAGCATGGAGTTCATGCCCGTCTTGGAAGAATCGCTCGGCGCAATCGTCGCTTTGAGCGTGCATTTCTTGCTCGTGCAAATCGCGCTTGCCTTTTATCGACAATTTTTGAAGCTCGATCGCGCGCTCACCGAACTCGACGAGAGTAAGAAAGAGCTTGAAAAGGCGTACGCCGTGGTGGCGGAAGTTTCCGCGTTGGAAGAACGGCAACGGATTGCGAAGGAAATTCACGATACGGCGGGGCACTCGATCACGACCGTTATCATGCAAACGGAAGCGGCGAAGCGGATTTTGGAATCCAACCCCGACGAAGCGAAAAATAAGATTATTGCGGCGAATTTACAAGCGAAAAACGCGCTCGAAGAATTACGGGATAGCGTGCACCTGCTTTCGGGCAGAATGGGGAATTTGACCTTGAAGGACGCCCTGCTTTCCATCATTCACGAATCGACGGACGGCACGGGGATTGTCATTCGTTCGTCGATCGACGAGCTTACCGTGTGCGAAACGACGCACCGTTTCTTGTGCAATACGCTCAAGGAAGGGATCTCGAACGGTATGCGCCACGGCGGTGCGACGGCGTTTTGGTTTGAGCTCAAGGAAGAAGACGGAAAATTGCAATTTTTGCTTTCCGATAACGGCAAGGGCGTGGAAAAGGAAACGCTCGCGCTTGGTTTTGGGCTTTCGAGTATGCAAGCCCACGCGAAAGCTCTCGGCGGCGAAATCGCCTTTGACGGCGAAGAAGGGGAAGGTTTCTTTTTGCGCTTGACCTTGCCGCAGGAAAAGAAGGAGTAAAAGGGCTATGGAAAAGATTAAAGTGCTCGTCGTGGACGATCAAAAAGAGCTTGCGGAAGAAATCGGCAACGTGCTTGCAAGTGATAGCGCGTTGGAGTTTGTCGGTACGGCGGCGGACGGTTTTGACGCGCTCGAAAAGATTGCGGAAAAATTGCCCCACGTCGTTTTGCTCGATATTCGTATGCCGAATATGAACGGCGTCGTGGCAACGCAGCGTATTAAAACGGAATATCCCGACGTGAAAGTGGTAATCTTGACCACCTTCGACGATAGCGATTATATTCTCAACGCCATCAACAACGGCGCAAGCGGGTACTTGCTCAAAGATTTGAGCGGGAATATGCTCATTGACGCGGTGAAAAACGCCTACGCGGGGGATACGATTTTGCCCGCGAAGATTGCCCGCCGAATTGCGGACGCGGCAAAGCACGTGGCGGCGGATCGAGAGATTAAGCTCGCACGAGAATTTGCCCTTTCCGATCGGGAAGTGGAAATCGCACTCATGATTTACGAAGGCTTTACGAATAGACAAATTTCCGCGGCGTTAAAGCTTTCGGAAGGTACGACGAGAAATTACGTTTCGTCAATCTACGAAAAAACGGCGACGGAAAACCGCGCCGCGTTCGTGGAAAAAATCAAGGGCGTTTTATAAAAAGGGGCTACCATGTACGAGACGATTATCTTTGATTTGGACGGCACGCTTTTGGATACGCTCGACGATTTGCACGCGGCGGTAAATTACGCGCTCGAACAATGCGGTCTTCCCCTTTGCACGAGAGTGCAAGTGCGCTCCTACGTCGGGGACGGCGTTGTCATGCTCATGAAGCGGGCGGCGGGGGCTGTTTCGGCGGAAACACTCGAAAGCCTACTCACGGCGTTTAGAGCGCATTACGGCGCGCATTGTAAGGACAAAACTCGCCCGTACGAAGGCGTTATGGAGCTTTTGAATACGTTGAAAGCGCAAGGCAAGAAGACGGCGGTGCTTTCGAATAAACCCGATTTTGCGGTGAAGCTTTTGGCAGAAGAATATTTCCCGAATTTGCTACAATCCGCCGTTGGGGAAAACGAGGCGGCGGGGATTCGCAAAAAGCCCGCGCCCGATTCTCTTTTTGCGGTGCTTGAAGAATTGCACGCGGAAAAGGAAAGTACGGTGTACGTCGGGGATTCGGAAGTGGATATTCAAACGGCGCAAAATGCGGGCGTGGCTTGCATTTCCGTGACTTGGGGCTTTAAGGATAAAGAGTTTTTGCTCGAAAACGGCGGTAAGATTTTGGTGGATACGCCGAAGGAAATTTTGGACTATTTAGGGGATTGACATGGGAAAAGAGATCGGCAATACGCCGCTTGTGGAATTGAAAAATATCACAAAAGACGGGGGCGGATTCCGCCTTTTTGCCAAGCTCGAAAGTGAAAATCTCAGCGGCTCTATCAAAGATAGAGTGGCGCAAGCAATTTTGGACGACGCCGAAAAGCGGGGCGCGATTCAAAGCGGGGGCGCTGTGATTGAAGCCACGTCGGGCAATACGGGCATCGGGCTTGCGCTTTGCTGTCGATTGCGCGGCTATCAAGCGAAGATCGTTATGCCCGATACCATGAGCGTAGAACGCCGAGAAATGATTGAAAAACAAGGCGGCGAAGTGCTTCTCACGGACGGCAAAAAGGGGATGAGCGGGGCGATAGAAAAAGCCCTTGCGCTTTTGGAAGAAACGCCGAATGGGATCCTTGCCGATCAATTCAATAACCCCGTTTGTTGGAAGGCACATTACGAGAGCACGGGCCCTGAAATTTGGGCGCAGGCGCAAGGCAAAATCGATCTACTCGTGGCGTGCGTCGGTACGGGCGGCACGATTACGGGCGTGGGGAAATATTTGAAGGAACAGGATAAAAATATCCGTGTGATTGCCGTAGAGCCGAGCGCGTCCCCCTTGCTTTCGAAGGGGTACGCAGGGACGCATAAAATACAGGGTATCGGCGCGAATTTCTTGCCCAAGGTGCTCGATTGCGGCGTGTACGACGAAGTGATCACCGTCACGGACGAAGAAGCGTTTGCGATGGCAAGACGCTTGAAAACGGACGAGAATATTTCCGTGGGTATCTCGTCGGGGGCGGCGGTTGCGGCGGCGTTAAAGGCGGCGAAAAAAGCGGAAAACCACGGCAAGAATATCGTAGTAATTTTGCCCGACAGTGGGGACAGGTACGAATCTATTTTATAAAAACGAACAAAAACGGCGGTAAAATACCGCCGTTTTATATTATTGCGAAATAAAAGGCTTTGGAAGAATCCAAAGCCTTTTCCTTTTATACGGGTATAGGTGTGGGGAGAATTGCAATCGAGAGATAGCAGAAAAGGATTACCGAAACGGCGTCCACGATCGTCGTAATGAAGGGGTTTGCCACGACGGCAGGGTCAAGGCGGCAAAGCTTTGCCAAAATCGGTAAGAATGCGCCCACGAGCTTTGCCACGATTACCGTGCAGAACAACGCAAGGGAAACGACCATGCAAACTTTATTCGTATAATCGGTGACGCCGAGCATCATTTTGTCGATAAGAATGAGCTTGATAAAGCATACGGCGGCGAGAGTGATGCCGAGCAAAAGGGAAACCAAAAATTCCTTTAAGACGACTTTCCCGACGTCCTTCGTTTCGATTTCACCTAGTGAAATGGCACGGATTACCGTAACGGATGCCTGCGCGCCTGCGTTACCGCCCGTACCCATAATCATCGGTACGCACGCCACAAGGCAGGTGATCAAATTTTGCTCGTATTTATTCAAAATGATTGCCGTAAACGTAGAGCCGAGCATAAGGATGATGAGCCACAGTACGCGGTTGCGCCAAAGATTGAAAATCCCCGTTTTCAAATAGGGCTTGTCCGTCGGTGCCATTGCGGCCATCTTCGCGATATCTTCGGTGTTTTCTTCTTCGATGACGTCCATTGCGTCGTCGACGGTTACGATACCGACGAGTCGCATTTCTCTATCCACGATCGGGAGCGCCAAGAAGCCGTAATCGGAAATGGTACGCGCCACTTCTTCTTTATCGTCCTCGGTGTAGGCGTAGATCACGTTTTCCGCCATAACGTCGGAGATGAGTGCGCTCTTGGGTGCGAGCATCAAATCCTTCGCGGTGACAAGCCCGAGAATTTTGTTGGTTTCGTCCACGACGTAGCAGGTGTAGATCGTTTCCTTATCGATTGCCGTACGGCGAATGCGCTCGAAGGCGTCGTCTACCGTCATGGTAGGGCGAAGGGAAACGTACTCGATCGTCATAATGCTCCCTGCGCTATCCTTGGGATATTTCAAAATCTCGTTGATGGAAGCGCGGGTTTCGCTGTCGCTTTGCGCAAGCACACGGCGCACCACGTTGGCGGGCATTTCTTCGATAAGATCGACGGTGTCGTCCAAGAAAAGCTCGTCCAAGACTGCCTTGAATTCTCTATCGCTTAACTTGTGGATAAGGCGTTCCTTGACGTCGCTATCCATTTCAACGAAGGTTTCCGCGGCGAGCGTTTTAGGCAGGATTCTAAAGAGCACCAAAAGTTGGGAATCGCGTTCCGTGCCTTCGAATACTTCCGCAAGGTCGGTAGCGTTCATGGACGAAAGAAGGGGCTTTAAGACGGCGTAATTCCGTTCTTCCAAAAGCATGAGTATTTCGTCCGTTTCCGCAATACGGCGCACGATTTCTTGGGGCATTTCTTCGATGATGTCGACGGTGTCGTCAACGGACATTTCGTCCATGACCTTTTCAAGCTCGTCGTCGCGAAGACCGCCGATGATGCGCTCTTGCAGTTCGCTATCCAAGAGAAGAAGGGTGTCTGCCAAAAGTTCGCTATCCAACTCGCGGCAGAAGGGAATCAGCCATTCTTCGCTTGCACCGTTCAAAAAGGCGGCGAGTTCTTCGGGAGATAGCTTGTTGGCAACCGATACCGCGCCTTCATAATCTTGCGCGGACAATAATTCCAAGATTTCTTTTTCCATAAGACTTTAACCTCCTTTTTGATATTTTCTAGAAGTGTGTGTTCGTGATAAATATGGGTGGCTCACCCCTTCTCGTTTGAAGCGATTGCCTGAAGTGGGGCGGGCCTATTAAGAGCTCGCGACAAGTGCGAAAGATGGCGGCGAATCACTAATCTCTAGGCTTTTTGCGGAGCAAGAGATAATCCACCAAAATGCAAATCGCGCCGACGCCGAGCAAGAGATAGGTGAATCTAAAAATATCGTCCTTATCCGATTTCGTCGTGCCGAGCGTGGATTGCGAAGATTGCGGCGGTTTGCCGTCGAAATGCGCCACGTACGCTTGGGGTACGTAGCCGTAGTGCGCTACGCCGCTTTCGTCCGTATAGCCCACGTAATAATAGGGATAATCGAGCTGATTGATTTCCCCGAGTACTTCCACTTTTGCACCGCGCGGAACGTCCGTCACCGTCAAAAGTTGGGTGAGATAGGGGAATTTATAAAGGGTGACGCCACTTGAAATCCAACCCACTTGCGCCGAGGCGTAATCGGTGCGGTATTCTTCCGTGGGAAGTAAATCGCAAGCCGATTTCAAGAGTAAGTGCGTGGTGTACTTACGCGCCGATTCGTTATAAACTGCGACGACGTTATAGACGTCCGTTTCCCCTAATTTAAGCGCCGTCACGGGCTCGTTCCAACGGGAATAGGAAAGGTAGGGGAAGTGCTCCGCACCCTGCAAGGTGGAGATTTCAAATTCCACAGCCAAGGCGTTGGGTTTGGTGCGCACAAGCTCGACGTTTGCGCTTTCGCGGCTGAAAATTTCGTCGTCCGTCGAAAGGACGGGGATATTCTTCACCGTAGGCAAATCGAGCGCCGTCGTTTTTACCAAATAGTTCTCTTTATAGAGAAGATAGGTAGAATTTTCTTCCACGCCGAAGGCAAAGGAAAGAAGATTCACGCTGTCCGTATAGACGTAGGGGGTGGTGAAATCGTGCGTTTCGCCCCCGATTTTTGTGATCGTGTTTTTCTCTAACGCGTAGATATTGCCGTCGTAATCTACGGCGATTTTTTCCGTATATGCCGGTAAGACGTCCGTCAAACGTTCCCCTTCCGCCGTGGGGGAAAGGAATTCTTCTTCCGTGAAACGGAATACGCTCGTGCCGCTTGCAACGTACAAACTACCGTAAACGTCCGTAGCAAGGTGTTTGGCGTATCTTGCCGTGTTCTTTTTCGTTTCTTGCAACGACCATTCGTTGGTGCTAGACGCCGCGTAGCAATAGTTGCCTTCCGTAATGAAATAGTACGTGCCGTAAACGCAAGCCGTGCCCATGATCGTGCCGCTAAAATCGTCCAAGGTGGCAATTTTTGCGCCGTAGTTTCCGCTTGCAAGACTGTACACGATTGCCGTTTCCGTGTTCGCGACAACCGCCGTTTCGCCGTCGGATGCGAGATAAAGGGCGGTGAGCTCGGTGGAAATGGGCGTTTCAAATGCGCCCGTTGCCGTGTTGTAGATGGAAACGCGCTCGTTGCCGACGTCGGCGATCAAGAGCTTGTCTCCCGCAAGCACGGTTTCCGTGCCGCCGTCAAGACGGTGGGTGGAAGAGGACGCGCTACCGATTTCGTATTCGGTGAAGGCGTGCGCTTGCAAGGAATATTGTCGAATAGAATCTTCTTGCACGACGTAGACGAAATTGTCCCAAAGCGTCAAGGAGGAAGATCCGTTTTGTTCACTAAAAATGGGGGTGACTTTGCCCGCGTCGTTGCCTTCGAATTCCGATAGGTTGTAGGAATAGAACCCGCCCGAAAGATCGGAGCACGTGAGTACGTTCTCGCTGATCGTCATGGAAACGATTTCCGAGGGGAATGCTGCAAGGAAGGTCTTCGTGTTCGAGGGATCGTCGGGGTTGATTTTATAAAGGTACTTGCCCGCGTCCGTATAGTACAGCTCGTTTTCCCAATAGGTGATGGCGGGCTTGGAGAGCAAGTGGTCTTGAATCGGCAACGCGTAAACGTCGGGATTCAAAAGATCGGTGACGGCGATTTTCGCAACGTCGCCCGAGATTGCCGTGAAGAAGAGTTTTTGCCCTGCAATATAGAAGGTGTTGCAGGAAAAATTCAAGCGCTCCGCCGTCAAAGACTTCGTATCGAAGGAATAAAGCTGCATTGCCGAATCGAGAAAATACAAAGTTTCTTCTTCGGAAAATTGAAGCTTGGTCACCTTCTCGGGGTGCTCGTATTTGCTATACGCGCCCTGCTTGCGGTTGTAGACGAAAATCGTTCTATCGTTCGCAATCGCCGTGAAATTTTCCGCAACGGCTACGTCGGACACCTTCACGCTTTCGCTATGGGTGAGCTCGAGATACTGTTCGTAGCTATTCGGCGCGACGAGCGTGCTTTCCACAATCGGCGTGGACGCGGAAACGGACGAGAGCTCGCGCGGATTTTCCGCAAGCAAAACCCCCGCTCCCGTAGCACAGAGAGCGGTGAGCGCTAAAGCGCATAAAGTTTTACGCGAAATTTTACCCATACGAAACTATTATAACACTTTTTTTGCACAAATGCAATAGTTTGCGGAAAAGTTTCCTAAAGGAAAAATAAAAAAAATCGAGTGGATTTTTGGTAATGCGAATGACGAAAAGTGCCTTGCGGGCGGCGGGGCTTCGGCGTTTGGAAATTGCGCGTTCTATGGCTTGGGAGCGGCGGCGTTCAAGTGGGTGGAGCTTATGCGTTTTACGGCTTGGACGTGCTCGTTTGGGCGTTTGTTTTTCGTTCGTTCGGTGTTCGCGTTTTTGTTCGCGTTTTTGATGCGGGAAGGGAGTAAAAGTGGAAAAATGCAAGCGTTTTTGGCTTTAATAGGCATACATTTGGCATAATTAAACAAGGGATATAAAAATAAAAAGCGAACAAATGTTCGTATTTGTCCCAAAAAAGTGGCAGTACCCACTTGCCAAAAGTGGGATTTAATGACATAATAACGGCGTCGATGAGCCACCGCTTGCGAGTGGATGAATGGAGTGGCGTGGCGGACAAGTAGAAAGCGCGGGCGGTGTTTTTTGAAGGGGCTATGCGGGCGGCGTGGCGGAGAAGTAGAGAAGCGCGGGCGGCGTTTTTTGAAAGGACTGTGCGGGCAGCGTGGCGTGGCGGTTGAGCAAAAGCGGATACCGTGGACAAGCGTAGGAAGGATAGACGAGATTCGTCACTTCGCGCAAAACGACAAAAGCGTGGACAAGCACGCAAAATATAAATAGAAAAGAGTCGGTTGCAAGAAAGGCAATCGCAAAATTGAAATTAGGAATCTGACGGTTGCGAAAACGCAATCGTAAAAAATACAACGGATGGTTAAATTTACGGCGCGAGTAGTCGGGAGATGAAAGATGCTTTTGGAGGTGATGGAAATTTGGAAAATTACGCAAAGACTATCCTTTTCGCGTATCCGCTTCTAAAGTCGGTGGAAAAGGATTACGAGGAGCACATTCGCAATAAGGCGTTGCTCTCTTTTAACGGGAGATCGACGGCGCTCGAATTGGCGGAGTACTTGGCACAAGAGTTGATCGATCAACAAAACTTGTGTTGGCTCAAAGGGATCGTGAAAGGGATATTGGACAAGCTTACGGAAGAAGAACGAGTGCTTTTATCCATACGATATTTCGGGGGCGGCGAGAAATTGCGTAATTTTGCCCTATCCAAGTGGAACGAACGTACATATTTCCGTCGGCAATCGAGCTTGGAAAAGAAAATCTCGGAGCAACTCACCGTTGCGGGTTTGACGGAAAAGGTGTATGCAAGTGATTTTCAAAATTTAGAAATATTCCGCAAAATTCACGCCTTTGTGGAAGCGGGAAAGGACAAAAAAATCTCCGCTAAAGAGCGGAGTTTTTGGAAATAAAATTGAATTCTCACTATTCTTCCATATCGTAGGGCGAACGCTTCGGTGGCTTGATGATGAGCCCTGCGAGCAGGGGGACGAGCAAACAAACGATGACGAGTATCGCAATCTGTGCGGGGCTCGATTTGTTTTTCTTGGCGGCGTTTTCCGTTTTGTCACTCCCCGATTCGGGCGTTTGGCTTGCGAGATATTCGGCGTATTCGGTGTTCTCGTCAAACGAGATGCGGCTAGGCTTTGGCACGTAGCCAAATTCCCCGCTGCGAAGGACGTAGCAATAGGTTTCCGAGCCGATTTTATAATCGCCGTAGTAGGCGCAGGTGAGAACGATTTCCGTTAGGAAATCGGAATTCGTGATTTCCGAATCGTCAAGGCGGTACTTTATCTCGAATAAATAATAGAGATAGGGGCGCGTGGGTTGGTAGTCCACAAAGGTGAGCTCCTTCGTTTTGGCGTAGCCGACGAGTCGCTTGGTCTTTTCGGTATCCTGCAAGTACTCGACGCGACAATATTCGCTTCCGTATTCGAGCAAGCGGACGTAATAGGTGCGGGGGAGCAAGAACATGCCCCGCTTTTCGTCGGCGGCGGAATAGAAAAAGGTGGAATCGGTGAGTATGCAGGCGTAATCCCCCGTTTGCGGGTGGAAAGAAGCCGCCCGCACAGTGCGGATGGGCAGGGCCGTTTGTATCAATAGGATTAGTAGCGCCAAGATTCGGGCGAAAAGTGAGAATAGTTTTTTCATAATCAAAATCTCTTGCGATAGAGCGTGAAATTTTCTCTCTTGCGTAGGGCGGAATGAGAGAATATATGCGTTTATTATACGCGCTTTTGGGCGTGGGATTTTGGCAGGTTGGTGGAGAAAATGAGAGAAATTGTAGAAAAACTATGCAAAATTGAAGCGGAACAGTCTCGGCGCAAAAAGGAAGATTTTCTCGCTTTGTACAATACGGGCGAAGTGAAGCACGAGAAACAGCTTGCCTTCCATAAATCCCTAAAGCGCAATCGTTGGGTGTTCGGCGGGAATCGTTCGGGCAAGACGGAATGCGGGGCGGTGGAATGTGTGTACATGGCGCGGGGGATTCACCCCTATCGGCAAAATCGGAAGGACGTTTGCGGGTGGGTGGTGTCGCTCTCCTTGCAAGTGCAACGGGACGTGGCGCAAAGGAAGATTTTGCGCTATCTGCGAAAGGACTGGATTGAGGACGTGGTGATGTTGAGTGGGCGAAAGGACTCGCCCGAGCACGGCGTAATCGATTTCATTCGCGTGAAAAACGCTTTGGGCGGGAGCTCGGTGATCGGCTTCAAAAGCTGTGATCAAGGGCGGGAGAAATTTCAAGGGACGTCCCTTGATTTCGTTTGGTTTGACGAAGAGCCGCCCAAGGATATTTACGACGAGTGCCGTATGCGCGTCATCGATAGAAAGGGGGATATTTTCGGGACGATGACGCCCCTAAAAGGGCTGACGTTCGTCTATAACGAAATTTATCTCAATCGGCGCGGGGACCCCGAGATTTGGTACGAGTTTATGGAATGGAGCGATAATCCCTATCTTGACAAAGCGGAAATCGGGGCGTTGGAATCGAGTATGGACGAAGTGACGCTACAATCTCGCCGCTACGGGCGGTTTGCGAGTGCGGCGGCGGGGCTGGTCTATCCCGAATTTGACGAGCAAATCCACGTGATCGACCCGTTTGCCATTCCAAAGGAATGGCAGGATATGATTTCGATAGATCCGGGGCTCAACAATCCGCTTTCGGCACACTGGTATGCGGTGGATTTTGACGACAACGTGTACGTCGTCGCCGAGCACTACGAAGCGGGCAGGGACGTGGATTATCACGCGGAAGCAATCAAGAGAATTAGCAAAAATATAGGTTGGAAGGTCGATTCGCAAGGGCGGCTTTGCGCGCTGATCGATAGCGCGGCGAAGCAACGGACGCTCGGTGGCGTCAAAAGTGTGGTGGAGCTTTTTTACGAGCGTGGGATATTAGTCAATCCCAACGTCGAGAAGGATTTATTCGCCGGAATTGCGAGAGTCAAAAGCTATTTGCGAAGGGATAACGGACAGCCGAACATTTATATTTTTAGCTCGTGCGTGCGTTTGATCGGGGAAATTAAGGGCTACTTTTGGGGGAGTGGCGACGCTCCGAAGAAGGTGGACGATCATAGCTTGGACGAGATGCGGTACTATCTAATGACAAGGCCGAAAAAGCTGCCGCAGTCCTTGGAAAAGACTGCGATTCAACGGGACAAGGAAAGGCGGCTGCGTAGGCTAAAGCAAAACAATCACGGAACGTTTTAAGGGGCGAGAGAAGGAGTATGGGAAAAGAGAGAGATGGAAATGAAGGAAGAAAAAATCGGGCAGGCGTTGCTCAAGGTGGCGCTCGGCTATCAAATTGCCGAAGTCACGGAAGAATACGCCGAAACGGACGGTGCGTTGAAGCTTGTCAAGCGCAAGAAGACGAAGAAGGACGTGCCGCCTGATTTGAAAGCGGTGCAGATGCTCCTTTCGGGGGAAAACGGAGAGAGCTACGCGGGCTGGACGGACGAGCAGCTGGAAGCGGAGAAGGCGCGGTTGCTTGCGCTGCTCCAAGAGAAAACGGAAACTGTGGAAACGGTGGTCGTTAAGAAGGTGAAAAAGGCAAATGCTGGGGGCAGGGTTGCGGTGAAATCCAAAACGAAGGAGAAAAGCGCAGCCAAAAAGACGGTGAAAAAGGCAAAGGCAGGAGAGAAAGAGAATGACGGAAAGTGAAAAGAGAAGGCTAAAGGCGGAAGAAGAAAGACAAAAGCAGGCAAGGGATAATGCGCTTGCGCAAGAGATCGTGCAAGACTTTTTGACGCGCAGAGAACAAAGGCGAAGCGTGGAAAACGGTTGGTTGCTCAATTTGAACTTTTTTAGCGGGAATCAATATTGCGACGTTTCCCCGTACGGGTACTTACAAGAAGAAGACAAGCGTTTCTACTGGCAATCGAGAAGGGCGTTCAATCATATTGCGCCGACGGTGGAATCGCGCTTGTCCAAGCTGGAAAAATTAAAGCCCGATTTGCACGTGCGAGCGTTTTCGGACGAAGACGGAGACGTGAAAGCGGCGAAGCTTGCCACGGGCGTACTGCAATACGTGCGGGAAAGAATCGCGCTTTCGGATACGATTTCCCGTGCGCTCGTTTGGTCGGAAGTGTGCGGCAGCGCTTTCTACAAAGTGCTGTGGAATGAAAAAGGTGGCAGGCAGGTAGCCGTTGACGGCGAAAACGCGCCTGTTTACGAAGGGGAAGTGGACGTGCGTGCAATCTCGCCGTTTGAGATTTTTCCCGATCGTTTGGATGCGGAGGATTTGGATAGCGTGCAAAGCTTGATTCATGCGCAACCCGTTTCTGTGGACTATATCCGCGAACGCTTCGGCGTAATTATGGACGGGGAAGACGTTTCGGGGATTTACGCGTACAGTGAGCCGAGTGGGGCAAAGCTCCCCATGCAAAAGTTGGGTATGGACGCAGTTGCGTTGAAGGACGGCGTAATCCTTATTGAAAGATACACCCGTCCGAGCGTGGATATGCCCGAAGGGAAGCTGGAAATCGTAGCGGGGGATAAGCTCTTATACGAAGGCGGTTTGCCCTTTGAAAACGGGGAACGCGGGGAAAGGACTTTCCCCTTCGCAAAGCAAGATTCCTTGCGTATGCCGGGCGCGTTTTTCGCGACGAGCGTGGTGGATCGACTTATCCCCGTGCAACGTGCGTACAATGCTGTGCGCAACCGAAAACACGAGTTTTTGAACCGACTTTCCATGGGCGTTTTGACGGTGGAAGACGGTTCGGTGGATACGGACGAATTGAGCGAAGAAGGGCTCTTGCCCGGGAAGATCCTTGTCTATAGACAAGGCGGTAAAGCGCCCGAGATGCTCGATTGCGGGAAAATGCCCGACGAATTCCGCGCGGAAGAAGAGTGGTTGGAAAAGGAATTTTCGCTCATTGGCGGCGTGAGCAATCTTTCGAAGGATTCGACGCCGGTGCGCGTGACTAGTGCGACGGGGTTGCAGCTTTTGCTTGCGCAGGACGAGACGAGAATGGCGACGACGTTGCAAAGTATGGAATCGGCGATCAAGGAAGTGGGCAGACAAATTTTGCGCCTCTACAAACAGTTTGCGGGCAATGCGAGATTGATGACCATGACGGGGGAAAACAAGAAGACGCAGCTTTGTTATTTCAACGCGGCGGGGCTTTCGGTGAACGACGTGCGTTTCGAGCCGCAAGAAGGAACGACGCCCGAAGAAAAGAGAGATACCCTTTTGAGATTGTACGAAGCGGGTTTGCTTGCGGACGAAGAAGGAAAGATTAGTCGAGAAAACAAGAACCGTATTTTGGAAGCGTTTGGGTTTGGTAGTTATGAAAACGCAAGGGATATTTCCGCTTTGCATATCGCAAAGGCGGGGGACGAGAATCAAGAGCTCAAATCGCAAATGGTGGCGGTGGACGTTTATGACGATCACGAATTGCATATTTCCGAGCATACGCGATTCTTGCTTTCGGCGGAATTCAAGAAATCGAATAAGAAGGAAGAATGGAAGGCGCGCTTCTTGGAACATATTGAAGCGCACAAAAAGGAAATGAATTAAGAAGGAGAGAAGAATATGGAAAAAGAAAAGGATAACGTTTACGAAAAAACGAACGAGACGGAGCAAGTTATGGAAGAGAGAACGGACGCGGAATCGGTGCGTGCCGACGGTGGCTCGACGGGGCTCGGGAAGTTTAAGGACGTAGACGCCCTTGCGAAGGCGTACTCGGCTTTGGAGGCTGAATTCACGCGAAGA
This sequence comes from Candidatus Scatosoma sp., assembly GCA_045635845.1. Lineage (GTDB taxonomy): Bacteria > Bacillota > Clostridia > Christensenellales > Borkfalkiaceae > Scatosoma. Next base: position 20,564 of record JAZTWL010000097.1, read on the forward strand.
AGCCAAAAGCTTCGTGAGTTGGAGAGAATGGCGGAGAAATTCAAAAACGCTTTTTCGGAAGGTGGCTCGGGGGCGGAAAAGCTCCGTGAGAGAGCAAAGGAAAGAAGGGAAGAAGCGAATAAGTTTGACGAGTTTTTGCGAGAAGGCGTGAAAAACGCGGCGCAGCTCGCAAGCGAGAATCCCGCAACGGAAGGGAGTGCGCAAGAGAATATAGCCGTGGCGGCAATGGGTTTGGAAAAGGACGAAAACGCCGCTGCGGAAGAAGAAACGGGGGTTTCGACGGCGGATGAAAATTCGCAAACGGCGGCAAAAATTGCCGTAGGGGCTTTAGAGTTGGAAAAGACGCGCTTGCCCGTCGCAGAAGGCGTGGATGGACGGATTCCGCCCGAAGAAATCTACCGTTTGGCTACGAAGGATGAGAAGGTACGCTTGCAAATTATCGGCGAGTACCTGCATTCTTTGGGCAAAACGAGCGCGCCGATTACGGCTGGCGGCGTGGGCGCGCTTGCAACCCCGCCAAGAAATATTCGGAATATTCAAGACGCGGGTAAAATGGCGTTGCAATTATTCCAAAAGTAAGAAAAAAAGGAGAATTTAAATTATATGGTGACTTTGAACAATGCGGATAACGCTTTAAAATCTTTTTACTTGGAAGCTTTGACGGATACGTTGAACAACAAATCGAACGCTTTCCTTGCAAGCATTGAAAAGACGTCGAAAAACGTCGTGGGTAAGGACGTGAAAATGGTGGTGAAAACGAGCTACAACGGCGGTATTTCCGCGGGTACGGAAGATGGTGCTCTTCCTACGGCGGCTGCGAATAGCTACGTGGAATTCGTAAGCCCTTTGAAGAACTTGTACGGCACGATTGAAATTAGCGACAAGGCACTTCGCGCGTCGGCGAACAACGAAGGCGCGTTCGTAAACTTGCTCAACGATGAAATGCAATCGCTCGTGCAAAGCGCGACGTTCAATTTTAGCCGCATGCTTTTCGGTACGGCGGACGGTTGCGTAGCGGAAGTGCAAGCGGTGAATAATAACAGTCTTGCACTCGACAAGGTGACGTACGTTGCCGAAGGTATGCGCTTGGACGCATACAATCGCGAAGGCGAGCTTATTGTGGAAGGGCTTGTGGTGACGTCGGTCGATTTCGAAAGCCGCAATATCACTTGCGAAGGGGATGTAAACAGCGTGGACGACGATGCGATCCTTTATATCCACGGTTCGAGGGGGAATGAAATTAGCGGTCTTACTGCTATCTTCGACGACGAAACCCTTTACGGCATGGATCGTTCCAACCGTATCATGCAACCCTACATCGTGGAAGGCGTAGGCGAAATTAGCGAAATGAAAATTCAAAAGGCGATCGATACGATCGAAGAAAAATCGGGTGCGAAGGTCAACCTTATCGTTTGCTCTTGGGACGTGCGTCGTGCGGTAATTGCGCATTTCAATAAGTACAAGACCATGCTACCTACGATGGAAATGGACGGCGGTTTCAAGGCGATTAGCTTTAACGGTATTCCTATCGTGGTGGATCGCGCTTGCCCCGTGGGTACGATGTACTTGCTCAATACCAACGATTTCAAGCTCTGTCAACTTTGCGATTGGCAATGGCTTGAAGCGGAAGACGGCAAGATCTTAAAGCAAGTGCCCGGCAAAGCGGTGTACACCGCGACGCTTGTCAAGTACGCCGAATTGATTTGCGAACGCCCTTACGGTCAAGGCAGATTGACGGGTATTAGCGACGCGGAGGAATAATGGCGTAGGGCGCACCCATGTACGCGTTGAATGCGGTTTTTAGCGGCATTTGCGGGGAAAGGGCGCGCCCTTTTTTTGATTTTGGGTGGGCGCGGGGGCGTATCCTTGCGCCTAGCAAGAAACGAGTGGGTTTATTAGGGGAAGGAGAGAAGAAAATGACAGTGAAGGAATGTGTGGAAAAGGCGGCAATACTTTTAGGCATTGCCGACGACGTGTGCGCGTATTTGGAAAAGGGCGGCACGCAAGGAAAGGAGCAAGTGGAGCGGCTCGTCAAATGTTTTAATATCGTGGAAAACGAGTTGGCACTCGATTATTTGCCCCTTTTCACCGAACAAAAAATCAAAAACGAGAATGGGAAGGTGGAATTCACCCGTATGG
>JAZTWL010000098.1:0-1119 GCA_045635845.1 Candidatus Scatosoma sp.
CGCCGTTTATCCCATGGGGACGGACGAAATTGCCACAAAGCTGTCGGCGGTTCGCGCGTTGGATTACGCAAAGCATCACGGAGGAAAGTTGTTGACGCTTTGCTCCGCTTGCCACAACGTAATCAAACGCACAAACGAGGACATGAAGGCAGATGGCGATATTTGTTTCCGCGCGAACAACTATCTCAAGCTTGACGAGCCGTATAAAGGGGAAACGGAAGTTATCCATTATCTTGAAATGCTCAAAAACGTAATCGGTTTTGAAAATATCAAGAAAGCGGTAGTGAAGCCTTTGAATAGAAAGATCGGTGCGTACTACGGCTGTTTGCTTCTTCGTCCGAGCGGCGTGATGGCGTTCGATAATCCCGAAAATCCGACGATTATCGAAGACTTCATTAAGGCAATCGGCGGCACGCCCGTCGTATATCCTTTCCGCAACGAATGCTGCGGTGCGTACGTATCCTTGAAGAATAGCGAACTTCCGAAGCAAAAATCGCAAAAAGTACTTAATAGTGCAAAAGAAAAGGGCGCGGAAGAAGTGATTACGGCTTGCCCGCTTTGCTTGTACAACTTGCAAGTGAACGGCGGCGACGTTCTTCCCGTTAAGTATTTCACCGAATTGCTCGCGGAAGCGTTGGGGGTGTAAGTTATGACGAAAACGGAACTTAAAGAATATCTCATGCGCTTAAGCGGCACGGACGTGAGCAAGTGCATGAAATGCGGCAAATGCTCCGGTCGTTGCCCCGCATTCCAAGATATGGATATTAAACCCCATCAATTCGTTTCCATGCTCAATAAGGGCAAGGTGGACGAACTCCTTGCAAGCAAAGCGATTTGGAATTGCTTATCGTGTATGGCTTGCGTAGAACGCTGTCCTCGTGGCGTTGCTCCGGCAAACGTAGTGGAAGCGGTGCGCGACGCAGTGGTAAGAGCACAGGGCGCAAACGGGATTAAGGCAGAAGAAATTCCGCCGATTATCGACGAGCAAATTCCTCAGCAGCTCTTGGTTACGGCGTATAGAAAGTACAATAAATAACTCCCCGAATACGTATTCGGTTTGAAGAAAATCCAATAAAAGAGAGTGAAATAATATGCAAAGAATAGGTGTATTTATTTGTT